>CAYSXZ010000023.1:0-20763 GCA_964435235.1 Microcaldota archaeon | reverse complement strand
CTCCAATTTCCGTATCTTGTTCTGAATGATACTATTTTTGTGCACGCCCAATTGACCTTCCGCATATCTATCTTATCGGCTGTTTCTATGGATTCTTCAAGCAGCCTTACTGCTCCTATCAGCTGATTTTTCGAAAAAGTCTTTGTTGGTACCTTGATGCCTTTTAGAGAATCAATAACTGCCCAGAGGTTTTTTATAATCCTTTCTATCTCATCCCTGCCTATGCTGCTCCTAGCAAGTTCGATGTTTCTCCTTGCAACCTCTCTCAATATGTTGTCGTTTTTTTCGAGTTCTTTTTCATAATTTTCTTCTATATGTTTTGTCATTCTTACGGCGCGATAAACATCAGTTCTTATAATTGTTCTCGGTCCACCCTCTTTTCTTCTGAAACAAACCTTGACAAGACCAGTATAGGGTTCATAGACGCCAAGCGAATTTAATCTTCTTGTAAGAACGCTGTTGCCTTTGCTATCTATCCCCTCTTCGCAAAGTCCTTTGTATTCCGGCTTGAAGGCGGCCCTCTTTCTCTTTCTTAGTCCTTCCATCCATCCTGCAACTCTCGCGGGAGTAGGTTTTGGCTGTATCCCAACTTTCATGCCAGCACACATAGAATCATAAATGGCGATAACTATTTATAAACATTTTATATTCTTTCTTTTAGTGATTAGCATATGGCAGAGAAAGATATTATAGAAAAGGAAATAATACTACTATATCGCGGTGAAGTCTTTAATCCGAATTTCTATTACTTTTCAGGTCTTGATATAAGCAATTCATTTCTTTTTCTTCACGGCAAAAGGAAGAAACTCCTCGTATCCCCGCTCGAAAAGCCGGGAGTGAAAAAGGCGGTTGGGACAGAAGTTGTTGTCCTAAAGGATTTCTATCAGTATCTAAAAAAGAAAGTGAAAGGAAGGAAGGTTTATATAGACGGTAATAGACTACCTGCAAGGATGTTTGAAAAGCTTAGAAAATTCTGCAAACCATTTGATGCGTCCGAAAGGTTTTATACAAAAAGAATGGTAAAGAGAAGGGAAGAGATAGAAAAGATAAGAGAGGCATGTACTGCAACAAGAACAATACTGGACTCTCTTGATTTACGCAGTGGCATTAGCGAAAATGAAGTTAAGAGACAGATTCTCATAAAAACAATGGAGGCTGGCCTTGAGCCTGCTTTCGAACCAATAGTGGCAAGCGGGTCGAATACTGCAGTACCGCATCATTCCTCAAGCGATGTAAAAATTAGAAACTTTGTTCTCATAGATTATGGAGTAAGAGTTGGGCACTACTGCTCGGATATAACTAGATGTTTTTCGCTTGGGAAAATTGGTAGAGAGACTGTCCTTTATGAAAAACTTCAGAATATATTCTGGAATATTGTAGACGAAATACCGAACATGGAAAAGAGCAGAGATGTCGAAAAACTTTATGAGAGGCTTTTAAAATCAGAAAAACTCCCTCCCCCAATCCATTCGGTAGGTCATGGCGTAGGCCTCGAGGTTCATGAGTTTCCAAGATTTGGGAAGAAGTATTCAGATGACATAAAGAACACTGTTTTCACCATCGAGCCGGGCGCCTACATGAATGATTATGGGGCGAGATTTGAGGAAACCGTCTACTACGACAGCAAACGAGTGAGAATTTTATGAAAGTATACGATTCCCTTCGAAGGGATTTTGTTGAATTTTTTCCGATAGAAGACAAAAGGGTTATCATGTATGTCTGCGGTCTGACGCCATATGATGAAGCGCACGTAGGCCATGCAAGAACATACGTTTCATTCGATATCATAAAGAGATATCTTCTGAAAAAAGGATACACGGTGTTTCATATCCAAAATATTACTGATGTGGAGGACAAAATAATAAATAGATGCAAGGAAATCGGAGCGAACCCGAAAGAGCTAACTGAAAAAAATCACGAAGAAGCGCTAACATTATTTGATCGTCTCCATATCATTCGTGCTGATGTTTATCCTAAAGTTAGCGAACATATAGAGGACATAATAAAACTCATAGAAAAAATTAAAGAGAGAGGTTACGCCTACGAAACCGAGACTGGTGTATACTTCGATGTCTCAAAATTCAAAAATTATGGAAAACTCTCAGGGCAAAACATGAAGGAGATAAAAGCTGGCGCAAGGGTTGAGGTTGATGAGACGAAAGAGAGCCCGGAGGATTTTGCCCTTTGGAAAAAAGGTGATGATATTATAGTATTTGAAAGTCCATGGGGACGCGGCCGACCAGGTTGGCATATCGAGTGCTCTGCCATGGCAATAAAATACGCCAAAAGACCAACGCTAGACATTCATGGGGGTGCGCGAGATTTGATATTCCCGCACCACGAGAACGAGATAGCCCAAAGTGAGGCAGCAACCGGAAAAACATTTTCAAAATACTGGTTACATACCGGCTTCCTCACAGTGCATGGCGAAAAGATGAGTAAATCGCTTGGTAATTTCGTAACTGTAAGGGATGCTCTTAATAGATTTTCTCCAAACGCTATAAGATTTTTCTTCATTCAGTCTCACTACAGAAGCCCTGTCGATTATGATGAGAGAACAATATCCTCGATGGAAGAAGCTGTTGAAAAAATATTTAACACTATAAGAGCTATAGAAGAAAATCGTAAGGCCAATAAGGTAGACGAAGAATTTAGGAAGAAAACAAACGAGGAGATAAAGAAATTTTATGATGCAATGGAAAATGATTTTGATACACCAAGAGCTGCAGCCTTCCTGTTTGACCTTGTCAGAACAGTTAATGCGCACTTAGAAAATGAAAAAACAGACAATGAGGCACTTGCTAAAATTAAAGAAAGTATAAGTGAGATGATCTGGATTTTTGGTCTCGAGAAAGAGAAAGGCTCGATTGAAGGAAAGAAGGAAGATGTGGATAAGATTGCAATTGAATTTGGTATCAGTCCTTCCAGTTCACCGGAGGAGACGATCGAAATGCTAATACAACTTCGAGATGCAGCAAGGAAGAAAAAGGACTATGCTATTTCCGATGCCATCAGAAAAAGACTAAGAGATATAGGAATTATACTAGAAGATAAAAAGGAAGGTAGGACTGTTTGGAGGGCAGAGTAGATGTACAGGTTTATAGAACATCCATCAGATATAATTATAGAAGGAAGAAACAAAACATTTGAAAGGGCGCTCGAGGATGTTGCGCGTGGTATGTTCACACAGATGGGTGCTGAGCAGGCAAAAGAAAAGGAAAAGATTAGAATAGAGTCTAAGGCAACCACTCTTGAAGACCTTGTTGTTGACGCACTTTCAAAGATAGTAGCAGAATGCGAAGCCATTCCATTTACGCCAAAGAGGGCTGAGGTGATCAGGACAGACGAATATTATTTACAGATCACTGTTTATGGCGAAAGAAAACAACCCAAAAACATAATAAAAGGAGTCACCTATCACGAGCTGCAGATAAGAAAGAAGAAAAACATTTGGACGATAAGGATCCTCTTCGATATTTAAGGATCGTCTAAGTTTTTCTGTAGCCTTTTCCACTTATCCCTTTTCCAAGAAGAATGGATAAATTGCTCAACAGCCAAATGGCAAGCGTCCTGAAAAAGCCTTTCTCCTTAAATCTTCTATCAGAAAGGATAAGGACTAGATTATGATCATATTTCACATTTTTTGATGGAGGTAATCTGTGCATCATGTCAGTATCCTCACATATTACTGAACGAAAGCCGTTTACGCTAAAGAATAAACTCTTTTTGTAGGCTGCATTGTTAGCAGGTATCCAATATTTTCCAGTAATGGCATGAAGAAGAGCGGCTGAATGAAAAACCCCTCTCGAATATACATCGTACATAAATTTCCAGACTACGGAATCTGATTCGTAAAGATCGAGCCCCCCAACAGCATGGACGTCTCTGTCTTTAAAGTGTTGTTTTACTCTTCTAAGGAAGTCTTTCGAAGGAATGCAATCAGCATCAAGGAAAAGAAAGACGTCATTTTTAGCATGCTTCGCTCCTTCGGTTTTTGCGAGCCCTATCCCCTGTGGTTTTTGGAAGATCACCCTAGCACCATGCCTTATTGCTACCTCTGCAGTGCCATCCTTGCTGTAACCATCAACTATTATTATCTCGTCTCCCTCTTCCATCTGCTCCTTAAGAAGAGAGAGTAATCGTTCTAAGTTTTCCTTTTCATTAAGCGTAGGGATTATTATACTCAACACAAATTTAATTAGGCCAAAAACCCTTTAAAAATATTTACGGTAGGAATAATATATATGAATAGTAAAAGGGGGCCGCCACCATTACCACCGATGGCGCAAAAGCGAAAAACAGGAGAACAGATAGTAAGGCAAGTTCCACCTCCTCTTCCAAAACAATACCCAGCCCAGCTTGATGAACTCGATTTTAATATTAAAAGAAAAGAGGGAGCCCAAATAACGTCTTTATTGAAGATACAAGACAAACAGCTAGAAAGAAATCTATTTAATCTGTTTAAATTAATTGCTCAGAAAGAACGAACATATCCTCCGGACTTTCAGAGATTTACTGCAGAGATCGCTTTGAACAGAAATGTGATTGTGGCTGGTAAGGCCGTGGGGAAGATATTCGCAGATGGACCGCATATAAGAGTATATTTTGATATGCTTGGATGGAAGGGAAATGCTGAACAAAAACTTAGACTTTTTACGAACAGTGCGGGTTTCATATTTTCCGCGCTATTAAATTGCAAGTTCTTTATAGTGAATAACCGCGGCATACGTCTTGCTTATAGCAAAACAGAAGATGGCGCACCTGTTATGGAGGTTCCGCTTTCTTCTCCTATTCCCTAAAATCTAATGTCCTGAGTTTTCCTGTCTTAAGCTCGTAAACCGGCACAAGCGCAGGTGTCGGTACATGTCCTTGTTTTATTTGGTATTCTGTCCTTTTCTGAAAAGTCCCGGAATTAATAACAATGGTACCCCTATACTGTGCATATCCGTTTTTGTGAATGTGACCACAGTGAAAGACGTCCGGCGGCTCATCTATCACCATATAATCGATATTCTCTGGTATTATTAGATTGCCACCATACACTGGTGAAAGATGTCTTCTTTTCAGGAATTCGACCATGACCTTCTCTGGATGGATGTAAGACATTCCAGGCAGGCTCGCTATCATCGAATCTATAGATGTGCCGTGATAAATAAGATGTCTAAAACCTTCTATAAAAACTGTTGATGGGCTACCTATTCTTATGACATCAGATTTTATACAATCGCTACTTATAGCAGGCATGGGGTCCCCTCTTCTCACAGCATCGTGATTACCTGGACCTGCTATAACTTCTATATAATCTGGAAGGGAGGCCACAAAATCGTCGAACATTTCGTATTGTTTATAAACATCTTTTACGACGAGCTCCTTTTCTTGATTTGGATAAACCCCTATGCCATCAACTATATCCCCAGCTATCACAATATATTTTATCTTGCCTGCGAGTTCCTTGTTCTCTCCCTCTCCCCAAAGCCATTTAATAAAAAGATTCAGATGTTCTTTCATAAAATTGTTGCTTCCAAAATGGAGATCTGAAAGATACACCACAGCCACATCTTTATCAATTGTTTTTCTTTCTTTCACAACAGGAAGATCTGGCCACTCAACATCCTCTGCTATTATGTAAGGCTCGTGCACCCACCCAGTTATTGCTACTACATCATCGAGTAGGATTGATTTGGATTTCTCCATTAATTTCTCTCTTCCCTTAATAGAGGAAAAGACAACCTTAAATGCATCTGTAAGATCCTCAATATCGAAAAGAATGTTGCCTTTTTTAGTTTCATGCTTTTCTGTGATCATCACAATTACGCGCACTTCTTCTCCCACGTGCTTCTTTGCGTCTTCGAGCGTCACTGTTGGCACGTTTGTGTGCGACTGTTTTAGAAGTCTAGAAAGCCGCTCAAATCTATTCTTGAAATAGTTAACAAAATTTTCTATTTCTCCAGTCGTTCTAGACTTTCCGGTAACATCTAGGTTATGAATTACTTTGATATCTGCTTCGTATTCCTTTGCCTCTGATTTGAATGTTGGTTGCTGCCTGAATTCTACTTCTTCGTTTGTGTTGTTATTTTCTAGAATAAGTGCTTCCACATCAGCGCGGGTTATGAAAGGTTTTCCTAATCTTAGAAGTTTTTCCATTAGGGCGTTGTCATTACTCTTTGAGAGTAATTCCTCTGCATCAACCGAGACGCGCAAGCCTTTTTCGATGATCTTTTTAAGCATTTCATCATGCCGTTATCTCTTTTTTACAGATTCTAGCGCTCCCATTAGCGCCCAGACTTGAGCTCTTGCATGAGATGGCATGTTTATGTCGTCGCTTATAGATTCTATTAGATATATAGCGGCGCTTACTTTTACTGTTAGGTCTTCCTCTCCCTCCAATCTCATTTTCGCATCACTTATTGCTTTTCGTACATTCTTTGGGATAGTCGTATCGGCAAGAAGGCCCTCCATCATCTCGTGAATCTCCCTAATCTCCTTTTCGACTGCCATTTTACTACCACCCCATTTCTTTCCTTTCCCGTTTTTTAACAAAAACGGGCCTGTTGTGAAGTTCGCTTTGCTCCTTCACTTCTTTCCCGTTTTTTAACAAAAACGGGCCTGGCGAGATTTGAACTCGCGACCGTCAGCTTTCTTCAAACTTTTCTGGATAGAAGGCTGCTGCGCTATCCACCGCAGGCCTTGTCCATAAATCTTGAACCAGCAAGTCCAAGGCAGGCTGCGCCACAGGCCCGAATTATATTGTAAGTAAAGTAAATTTAAACATTTTAAAGTCTTGATATTATCTCTCCTTTGCACCCTCTCTTACGGCATTCACCATAGCCTTTATTCTTTCTAATTGCGAATTTTTTTCTAGCGCAGTTCCAACATGGATTATATCAGCGCCGGCCTTGACAACCGCCTTTGCCTCTTCCGGGGTTCTTATTCCCCCGGCAACTATGTATGGAATATCTGTGGCAGATCTAACAGCGCTTATCATGTCTAGGGGTACGTGTCCATCCTTTGGATTACTTCCTGCATCGGTTATAACAAATTTGAACCCCATATACTGCGCCGCAAGCGCATAAGCAGCAGCAATCTTTGGTTTATTTCTCGGAATCAATCGAGAATCTCCAACCCACCCAACCGTACCGCCAGGTTCCACAACGAGGTAGGCAGTGGAAAGAGGTTCTATGTTATATTGCTTTATAACCGGTGCAGCGAGCATCTGCGCTTGGCTTATCCAATATGGATTGCGGGAATTTAGCATTGACATAAAATACACCGCATCAGCGTAGGATGTAAGGGTAGCGATATTACCGGGAAAAAGAACAACTGGTTTCGAGACATTTTCCTTTATTCTCTTTGCAGTCTCATCCAGGATACCTCCTTGGACGCCGGTACTCCCACCTATAAGTATGACATCAGCATCCCCCTCATCTGCTTTCCTTGCTGTTTCGGCTGCTTCTTCTATGCTCTTATAGTCAAGCGGGTCTATAAGCGCAAAAAAAAGTGCTCCCCTTCTTTCAAGCTCATCGTAGATATACTTCTCTATCTTTCCCATAATAAATCCCTTAGAATTTTCTATTAGTATATATTATTGAAAATCCTGATATATTATTCTTGGAAAAACAATTATAAATAGCACATACTCCGCCTGATCGCTATTAACTGCTGAAGGTGTCTCTTGGTACGAAAATCTTCAAAAGTCCAATTGCAACAGATGTGATTATGATGGAAAATAAAAACGTAGCCGGGGTAGAAAGGATGGTAATATTCCATAAGAAACCTGCTATTAAATTTGCTGGAAGAGCCATCATTCCAATTACTCCTTTGTAGATACCGATTGCACTGCCGTAATGATTGTTAGGGCTTACCCTTATCAAAAATGTATTAGGAGCAACCTTCGAAATACTCATGTAGCAACCCAAAAGGACAAATGCAAGAAGAAATACTGGAAGGGATGGAAAGAAAGCGAAACCTATTAACACTAAGAGAAAGAATAAAAGCGCTATTATCATGGAGTTTCTTGCTCCGAAGCGATCTATAAGCAGACCGGCTGGCATTGTAAAAATAGTGTAGGATGCAGTGTAGATTAGATATAATATTGGCATTAGAATGGTTGGGAGAAAGTCGTTAGCCCTTAATATGAAGAACAGCATACTAAATTGGCCTATAAAGAAAACCATCACTGCTATCAAGAAAGCTCTTATATTTGGATTTGAAAGAATCCTCGCAAGAGCAAATCTTGGGGCAGCACTGATTGTGGCTTTTTCTTTTATGAAAAATAAAACAAAAACAGCAAACATGGCAGGGATAAATGCTATTGTAAATACAAAACGATATGTAGATTCGGTATACGCACCATTGAAAAAAAATATAGCAACAGCAGTCGCTATAAGCGGCCCTAGTACGGCACCAGCGTTATCCATAAATTTTCTAAATCCGAATGCCTTGCCAACTACTGCGCTACTTTCAGACAATCCAATTAATGCATCGCGCGGGCTTTCATGCAATCCCTTTCCGCTTCTTTCAAGTATTCGTATTAAAACAACTTGGGGCCAACTCGTTACAAAAACGAGCAATCCTTTGAAAACTGCTGAAATGCTGTAACCAAGCATTATCAATCTCTTTCTCTTTCCAAGTTTGTCTGAATAGAAACCAGCAACCAAATTACATATTGCTACAGTAAATTCACTAAGGCTTTCCATTAGTCCGATTACAAAAGCAGGCGCACCAAGTACTTTAGTTAGAAATGTCGGTAAGAGTGGAAAAATCATCTCACTACTTACGTCTACCAAAAAACTAGTTATTCCTAACAGCCGAGTATTTCTACTTATGTCATCAGTTTTCATAATGCCCAAGATAGATGAATAAACATTGATTTAAAAACGATGTCCTTAGTTCAACTTAGAATAAATTAAGAAGGAATATCTGCAGTAAGTAGTACGTCTGCGCCCACCCTCCTTACCCTTATCTTGCCAACCTGCAATGCATCCTTTATCGTTTCTGTACCAACGCCCCCAACCGGTGTTTTTGCATTCCTCCCTCCGATTATCTTCGGTGCGATGAAAAAGCAAAATCTATTTACCAGACCAGAATCTACAATTGCGCCGGCAAGTTCGCTTCCGCCTTCCAGCAATATAGATGTTATCCCCTCACGAGCAAGAATCTTCATAAATTTTTTAAGATCAACCCGGCCATCTATGTTTGGGCAAGAGAAGATCTTCGCACCTAAAGATTCGAGCGCCCTTTTTTTCTTTTTATCGAAATCTCGCCCGCAACCTATGATAACCTTTCCATTCGCATCCTTGAGAATATTAGCAGAAAGAGGTGTTCTTAACTTAGAATCTACAATTATGCGAATTGGGTTATGAGCACCTTTTAATCTACATGTAAGATGTGGGTTGTCTTTTAGCACGGTCCCTACCCCAACCATAACTGCATCATGTGCATCCCTCATTTTCATTACAAGCCTGCGGGACTCCTCTCCAGAAATCCACTTCGAATCTCCTGATTTTGTCGCTATCTTTCCATCTAAACTCATCGCAATCTTCATCGTGACAAAAGGTAATCCTTTAGTGATATATCTAATGTAAGATTCATTTAACACTCTAGCTTCATTTTCGCATAAACCGACAACGACTTCGATATTTGCCTTCCTCAATGCTGCGATCCCCTTTCCGTTTACTTCTGGATTTGGGTCCTTCATAGCACAGACAACCTTTTTTATACCTGCATTTATTATCGCTGGAACGCATGGCGGGGTCCTTTTGTTTTTATGCACGCATGGTTCCAGCGTTGTGTATAACGTCGCACCGTTTAATTGCTCTGGCTTTGCATTCTTTATAGCTTCTATTTCTGCATGAGGCTCTCCCGCCTTCTTATGATAACCACCTGCAATTACTCTGCCGTCCTTGATTATAACAGCACCAACCTTTGGATTCGGCGATGGCCTTCCCCTCTTTGCAAGAGAGAGAGCGAGTTTCATAAACTTTTTATCATCTGTCATAGAAGGTGCCCCATTTTTTCTTTTTTCGTTCTTAGATAATTATGATTAAAGCGATTTGGCCTTATACGCAGTGGGGCGTGTCTAACAATGAAACCGTTTCTTTCGAGCTCTTTTATCTTTGAAGGATTGTTGGTAAGAATGCGAATTTTCTTAATATTGAAATACCTTAGCAACTCACTAACAACTGCATAATCTCTCTCGTCCTGAGAAAAACCAAGCTTTAAATTTGCATCCACTGTATCGTATCCTTTGTCCTGTAAACTGTATGCCATTATCTTATTTGCCAACCCTATCCCACGGCCTTCTTGATTTAGATAAATAAACAATCCTCCTTCTTTCGCTATTCTTTTCAGCGAGATTTCGAGCTGGAGCCTGCAATCACATCGTAATGAATGGAAAACATCCCCAGTTGTACAGCTAGAGTGTACCCTAACCAAAATCGGAGTCCTTTTCTTTTTCTTACTTAGGTTTTCTATGACTAGATGCTCTCTTCCTTTATCGTCTCTAAAAGCATGGAGATCAAATCTTCCGAATTTGGTTGGAAAATTAGCCACCGCAATATGCTCGATCATGTCCTTAGCACCTCGGAGAGCCTGATGGCTGCCCTCACCGCTCTTTTTGCGTATTCCTCAGCCCTTTCTTCGGCACTGTTCCAATCGGCATCATGGCCTATTATACCAAAGCCGATGGGTTTCCTAAATTCCAATGAAAGCTCGCTTAATCTGTTTGCAACAGTTTTTACTATAACCTCATCATGGGCCGTTTCTCCCTTAACAACTGCTCCTAGCACAGCAATACAATCAATCCTTTTGTCCATGAGAAGCTTTTTTGCTGCAAGTGGGATTTCAAATGCACCAGGTACTTCTATAACAGCCAATAATTTGGCGTCTTCCTCCTCGGCAATCTTGCGCGCTTCTTCTAGCATCCTTTCTGTTATCTCGTAGTTAAAGGTGGATACAACAAATGCAACGCGCGTTTTGTGAAAGGCTGGAGAGATCTGCCCCTCATCTTCCTTTCCCTGCCTAATCCCGCGCCCTGCATTTTGCAGGAGGGTTTCTGGCTTTATAACGAGCAACACAGCATTATGGACATGCTTTCGTATTCTATTCTCGCATATTTCATAGAATTCTTTCTCGCTCCAAGCCTCGTTTTCGTGGACAAAAACCTCTATCACATGCTTTCCGGTTAATAATTTTACCTGTTGGATCCCTAGCGATGCCTCGTGTGCGCATACAGCGTCTATCGGTGCTCCTCCAACCATCCCAAGTGCCATGCACGAATCACAACCGTTATCGAGTAGTTTCTTGCATTCCACAGGAAGATCCTTTATCCCAGGAACTGTCCTTCTTATGATTTCAACATCAGGATAATGCTTCTTCGCCTCATCTATCGCAATCTCCCCCATATTAACCCTAGCGAATGTTGTATCAACGATTCCTAGCTTCATATATCTCCACCCCTTCAATAAACACAAATCCTTTCTTGCGTGCGTACTCTTCCGCTTTCTTTTTCTGCAACGCTCTTCCCACCCCAAGCATCTCACATAAAACCATGACACCGCTCATTCCCGCACGTCTTGCGAGTTCAACCGCAAGCTCTGTATGCCCTCTTCTCTTTTCTATCCCACGTGATATTAGAAGAAAGACATGGCCAGGAGAGTAGAAATTTTCGATAAAATTTCCCTTAGGATTGCTAGATTCTGCTGCATTCGCAATCTCTTTTATTGTAATCGCTCTATCTATATCTGTTATTCCTGTATATACGGTCTTATGATTTACAGAGATGGAAAATGCGGGCTCATCACCATAAGCAGTCTTTTTGCATGCAATATTATCGAATCCAGCTTTTCGAAGCAGTTCGGTGTAGAATGGGATTCCGAACCTTTCTGCAATCTCATTTGAAAGTGCAAGGCATATTAGTCCCCCGCCATCCTTTCTGAGCAGTTCTATCATTTTCGGAGTAACAAAGGAAGCGTGAAAGACAAGGTCTGCCTCTCCCTCCCTCTCATCTCCGTCGTATATTATAATTACCCTTCCTTTCCTCAGTGCTTCTTCTGCTTTTTTAATCTTTTCCATGACTATGATTGAGATGTTACCTATTTATTAGTAATTACTCAAAAATTAGTAAAACTTATTTCTCTCGCTCGTAAATGGAGAGAGTAGACAGAGAGGGATTCCCATCGATTAGTAGAACATGTCTAACGGTAACAAATGGTTCATCTTTTGCTTTGCAGGCCTTTCCTCTATCAGAAGGCGCAGTTGCCCATTGCCCTCTAAGATATATACAGAATCCAGTTCTATCCACAATCTTGCTTATATCGTTGTCTATCTTACTTGAAGTGCTGCTCAAATCCTTAAAATTACCGCGCAGATAGAGAACCCTCCAAACATCATTTGCAAGCTGATAACGATAAAGGGAATTGTCTATTCCTCTATTATCATCTATCTGAAGAAGAACATATGACGCAAATGCCATAAAAACCGTAAATGATATTATCGCCTCAAGTGTTTGCATGCTAACCACAAACAAACAGTCTATCTATCTCTCCGCTATTATGATTCACAACAATTCTGTATATGCATTCCTTATCCGTGTTCGGTATCCCACCCTCGCTTTCCAATCCTATGAAAAGATCCATGTGGACCTTAGAACCAAGTTCTGCCTCCAGTCCGCTTAGTTTTCCTGGGTCAATGAGGTTTGGATAGATAACCTTGTTTTCTTCGTAAGCCCCGCCCCTCTTTACAATATAATCTGCAACCAGTACAAGTTTGTTGAATCTTTCTTGTGCTTCTATGCTTTCCACTGCGTCATGGAGCAGATAGTACATTATATTCAGAAGGAAAACGGTAAGCAAAAGAATTGGGATTAGGCTGAACATGGCATCAAACGATACAAATCCACTATGCCAGCTCAACATACACGTTACCCCCGCAATCCTCAAAGAACGTTGGGAAGTTAATAATGTGCTTGGTCCCATCTGGGTTGGTGCATTCAAATTCGATTCTATCAGAGTATGGTATAACCTTACACCCTGGCGGTACCGCACCAGACATAATAGTATTACCGCCAGTGTTACAGTATATCTCCATACTAAGAAGCCTGTCTTCTGTTTGTTGCTTTTTCACCAAAAAATCTGCCCTTTTGTCTATCTCTTTGTGTGTTTTTGCTATTGGCTGAAATATCATCATTATGGCTGCCATTGTAATGAGGAATAACATCATAAATTCAATCGTAGATTGGGCCTTCATCCATACCTACCTTTATCCTTGATATATGAACTGTGATGAGAGTTTTAGACGGATTCGATTTTGAGATTATCGGTACTGAGATCGATTGCAGGGTTATACTAGAAAGACGATATCCTGAAGGGGAAGCTCGATCATCTACTATCTCGCTTGCCACTGGGAATGACAGAGGGTCAAACGTAGGGGGAACAACAGTTATGCTATCATCGAAATTTGCACCTCCAAGAACAGATAATAATTTTAGGAGTGCTCCGGATTCTGTTGAGATTCTTGCTTCTGATACTCTAAAGCAACGATCAACGGTTTCGGGATCGGCGCATGCGTAAATTGTGTGATCCTTAGCATAGTTATCAAATCCCTCCTTTGCGCCCTCTCTCGCCGCCTCTATAACTACTTCTTTTACATTCATCTGGATGCTATAGAGTTTTTCGGAAGTAATCGCAGATGAAAGGTCATGCGATTTTGAATTTAGATTAAATTCAACTAGGGATAAAAGAAGGGCGAATGCTGCAAAAACAATGAGAAATCCAAAATATCCTTTCAACTGAATACCTCATCTTACATTTATTGCATAGCTCCCGACAGCGTTGATGCCCGTCAACTTTGCTATCTCTGAGCGTTCTGGTTCAAGCACTACTATTAATCCAGATATTTTTTCAGAAAGCTCGCCGCCGCATTTTGGGCAGATTTTTTCGTTTGTGAATACAATCATCCTGCAGTTTTTGCATCCTTTCATGATAACCACCTTTTTTATTTCTCCTTCTGTTTCTCAACAGATGCCTGCTTTTCCTTCTTCTCAGCTTTCTCTTCTAACCATTCCAACTTTCCCAGTCCGTCCGGTCTCATGGTAAGGCCTATCTTTGTATCTGTAACTACTGGCTTGAGACTCACTGTAGACACCTTAACTAGAAGGGAGTCTCCTTTTTTTAGACTTCTTTTCGCTGCCTTTGAAGAAAGGGATTTCGATTTTTTGTCATAGTAGTACTTTTCCTTCCCTATCTGAGAAATGTGTACCAATCCTTGAAATGGTCCTATAGTTGCGAACGCTCCGAATTCCACAATCTCTTTTATCTCTGCTTTATAGACCTCGTTTACGTATGGCATGAATGTAAGAGCATCAAACTCTACAGTATAATACGCTCCTGCATCTCCTGGTATAACTATCCCTTCACTCACAACCGAGGCGTCATCTATCGAAAGAATGATGCCAAGTTCTTTGAATACCCTCCTTTCGTACTTATCTCTAACTATTCTAAGCACTGCGTCCTCTATCTTACTTCCAAACATTTCTGGAGGAATTCTAACCCTTTCTACTATCTTTGTCGTGTAATACATAAAATTGGCCTCCGTCATTCGCCACCTACATAATGTAGATGGAGAGTCTAGCTGGGGTTTCTTACAGTTGTTTTTATCGCCACCAGCAAAGAAAATTAGATATGAGAGGTTTTTAAATAGTTGAGCCACCAAATTTTATTGCGGTAGGTGCCATGGGAAAAATAAAATGTGGTGTAATAGGAGTGGGGAACTGCTTTGCTGGGCTTGTCCAAGGCATAGAGTATTACAGAAGGCATCCGGAAAAGGAAGTAGTAGGGTTGATGCATAAGAATATGGGTGGCTATTTATTTGACGATATAGAATTCGTTTCTGCTTTTGATGTTGGCGAAAACAAGATTGGAAAGCCTCTGCATGAAGCAATGTACGCAAGCCCAAACATGGTCGAATGGATTCCTAGGGAAGAGATGCCGAAAAGCGATGTTATAGTTAAGGAAAGCCCAGCCCTTGACGGGGTTGGGATCTGGGTGGAAAACAAGGTGAAGCCAATAAGATCGAAAAAAACAATAGAGCAGCTTAAGGAGGAGATATTGGAAGAATTAAGAAAATCGAAAGCTGAGATTCTTGTAAATTATCTTCCTGTCGGTTCGCAGAAGGCAACAGAATTCTGGGCCGAGATTGCTCTTGCCGCAAAATGCGCATTTGTGAATACGATGCCGGTATTCATTGCGAGCGATCCGAAATGGGAAAAGAGATTCAGGTCTGCAGGCGTTCCTATTATAGGGGATGATGTAAAAAGCCAGGTTGGCGCAACAATAGTGCACCGAACGCTCGCAAAGCTGTGCGATGATAGGGGAGCAGTTATAGATAAAACGTATCAGATAAATGTTGGTGGAAACACGGACTTCCTTAACATGAAAGAACAAGAAAGACTGCAATCTAAAAAAATATCTAAGACAGAGGCAGTTCAGTCCCAGTTGAGCAGAAGGTTGCCGGATGACAATATTTACGTAGGTCCGTCAGATTTCATCCCATTTCTTGGAAACACGAAGCTTATGTTCATGCGAATAGAAGGGCGGATGTGGGCGGATATCCCATATAACATGGAAGTGCGATTGGAGGTAGATGATAAAGCCAATTCTGCTGGAGTCGTAGTGGATGCAATAAGAGCAGCAAAGATAGCGCTTGACAGAAAGCTTGGCGGCGCTGTTATCTCTGCTTCTGCGTATCTTATGAAGCATCCACCTGTCCAGATGAGCGATTCGAAAGCGAGAGAAAAATTAGAGGAATTCATCTCTTCGAAAGAAAGATAAGCGCTTCGGTAATTAGCCGAACCCCTATCCCACTCGCACCTTTTTCGAGATAAGGATGGGATGTGTTTATTAAATCAACGCCAGCGATATCCAGGTGCGCCCATTTTGTTTTTCCAACAAATTCTTTTAGGAAGATAGCACCTGTTATCGAACCTGCTTCTCCAGTATTGCTTATATTCTTGATATCTGCAACGTCCGATTTCATCATCTCTTCGTATTCCTTCCAAATAGGAAAACGCCATACTCGTTCGTATGTTCTGTTTCCTGCTTCCTCCAATATCTTGGCTAGTTTATCATCCGTAGTGAAGAGACCGGCGCCGTGCCTCCCAAGAGCGACCAATATGGCCCCAGTAAGAGTGGCTACATCTATTATAGCTTCAGGATTCTTTTCTGAAACAAATGAAAGGGCGTCCGCTAGGATGAGTCTTCCTTCAGCATCTGTATTCAGCACCTCTATTGTCTTTCCGTTATATGCCTTTACAACATCTCCTGGCTTCTGTGCATTCCCATCTGGCATATTCTCAGCAAGAGGAAGCGCAGCGATGAGCCTTATCGGTAATTTCAGTTCAGCAACTGCTCTAATTACTCCGAGGACAACAAGCGCGCCACTCTTATCATACTTCATCTCATGCATGTTAGCTGATGGTTTTATAGAAATTCCTCCAGAATCAAATGTTATTCCTTTTCCAACAAGACCGTAAAGGGGAAGGGATTTCTTCTCTTTATTATATTCGAGAATCACTAGTCTCGGCGGTTCCGAACTTCCCCTTGCGACAGCTAGCAAGGCGTTCATTCCTTTCTTTTTTAGCATCTTCTCGTCAAAAACTGTAATGCTAAGGCTATCCTTCTCCCTTGCCAATCTTCTTGCAATCTCCTCGATCTTACGCGGCGTCATGATATTTGCTGGTTGTTCTGTAAGATAACGCACATAATTCTGAGATTCTGCGAGGATCGTTCCAATTGCAACGCCTTCTTCTGCAGCTCTTTCTTCAGTTAGAATGCTCACCTTTTCTACATCGAAATACTCTTCCTTCTTTGTTTTCAGTTCCATAAATTTGTAATTTGAAAGTATTGCTCCCTCTGTTATAAACTGCGCCACTAACTTTGCGTTCATGCCAGAAATCGATGGCATATGAATGGAAAGCTCTGGACATTTTATGGATTTGCAATAGCGCACTGCTACTCCTGCAGCACGTCTTATGAAATCAGGCTCAAATTCTTTTTTTTCACCAAGTCCGATTAAGAGGACACGCCTGAACTTCATCCTTCCAAGGGTTGTAGCGTCGTATGCCTTCAGCAATTTTTTATCGAATTCTTCTTCAGATATTTTTCCTGTTATTTTTACAATCTCCTCAGGAATTTTCTCCTCCTTCATGAGAAAGTAAGCAAGCACACCACTGTCAGAATATGTCGGTCTTTCAATCTTTACTTTCAATTAAATCACCCCGTAATTATGATTTATGCATAGCATCATACATTTCTATTACTTCCTTTGTAGTTGTAACCTCATTAACACCTTTATCATCCCTAAGCCTTAACATTCTTGGGAAGCGCAGGGCATAACCCTTTTCTTCACGAAGGCCGCAGGTATGCGTCGGTGATAATGTTATATCATCAAATGCAACTTCAATTACGTATTTCATATCCACCCAAAAATCCGGTTCTATTTTATAATCAAGTCTTTCTGGAGGTGTCTTTCGTTTTATCTTATCGAGCATTTCCTTAAGAGCAACCATCTCCTCCTCACTAAATCCAGAGCCTATCTTCGCAACAGTTTCAAATTTTCTTCTATCTGTATTATAAACTGCAACAAGAAGCCCACCGAATTTGAATTCCGCCCTTACTCCCTTTCCAAGATAGTAACCAACAATTACTGCATCAACGGTGTCAACTGCCTTCCCGTACGATTTTTTCAATTTTATCCATGCAAATTTTCTCTTTCCTGCAGTGTATGGCGCGTTGAGGTCCTTTGCCATCACCCCTTCAAGCCCTCGCTTTAACGCATCGTCAAATCTTTCCTTAAGCTCCTTTGGGGTTTTTACAATCTTCTGCTCGCTCAGCTTCAAGACCTTGCTATCCTGCGGGATCATCCTTTCAAGAGCCTTCCTCCTTTCAATGTATGGCTCTTTTGTGTAATCCTTTCCATTAAGATAAAGAAGGTCGAAGCAGAAAAGATTAAGGGGAAGTTCCTTTTGCGCTTCTTCGATTCCGTACTTTCTCCTTCTGTGCATCGTTTCCTGGAAGGAGTAATATCTCTTCTGCTTTTCGTTGTAGGCGAGTGCTTCCCCTTCAAATATCACTTCTTTCTCCTTCAATCTCTTTGTTGCCTCTACTATGTCCGGGAACATGTTTGTGAGCACTTCGAGCTTTCTTGAGTAAAGCTCAACCTTGCCATTACTCTTATGTACCTGGAGGCGAAAACCGTCATACTTTCCCTCGAT
The DNA here is from genome assembly GCA_964435235.1 of Microcaldota archaeon. Classification (GTDB taxonomy): domain Archaea; phylum Micrarchaeota; class Micrarchaeia; order Anstonellales; family Bilamarchaeaceae; genus JAVZJR01. Next base: position 2,495 of record CAYSXZ010000023.1, on the reverse strand, counting down.
GGCGCACTCCCCTATTTTCTCTATTATATCATCTGGCGTGCTCAACCTCTCGGCGAGCGCTGGCATGAGGGGCTTGAATGGCTGGACTGTGAATTTCTCTATTCTCTTCTCATCTTCATAAAAGAGTCTAGCAACATATCCCATATCAGAGCAGATATCGTATGCCCGCTCGAGTTTTTCCCTCCAGGACTTGTCCTCAAAACGCGCAACGGATAGGGCGTCGAGGATTGTTGGGTCTCCGACACCTAATCGAAGCCTTCCGAGCGCAAAGCGAACAATGTATCTTGCCTCGATTGGAGTAGCGCTATTCAACAATTCTGCCAAATACTTTTTCTTAAGCTCGCTGCTTCCAGCACCTGATGTCTTTGCAATCTTAAGAAGGGCCTCGTGGAGATAGGTAATAGTCATCTCTGATTTTCCAAGGGATAATTGCTTTTTCTTCTTTAGCAGTTCTTCTGCAGTTACACCCAAATCTCCAGTTTTCCTAAAGTGCGCATCGACCTCTTTTGTCGAATAACCCGTTGCGGCTGCTATTGCTTCTACTGCGAATCTTTCTCCAACTCCGAGCTCTATCCCCTCATATGAAGGGGCAACAATTCCCTGTACAAAATATACCAACTTCTCAATTTCCTTGCTGTTCGCTTTTTTGAACAGACCTGCGAGGATGTCGGTCATCTCTATTCTTCCGCTCTTTTTCTCTATCTTGTCGAAAACCTCTGCGACCTCTTTGAAGTCCATGGCTTTAATTCGAAAATGAATTTTTAAATAGTTAGTTCCTTGCATGTAAGCGCTTAAGATTTTTATCTGACATTAGAATATTTTTATTTCGACGTGAAATTTTCTAAATAATATCTTATTCTCCACCATAGACCTTTAACATATACATGAACAGAAGTGCTACAAAGAACACGGCTAGTCCCATTATTTTTTTTATTCCTTCCTCTTTATGTAGTTCAGGAATTAGATCTGCTGCAGCAATATAAATGAAACCACCTGCCGCAAATGGAAGCATGTAATCTACAAACTGCCCCACCTCTCTTGCTAAGAAATAGCCAAGAACTCCTCCGATGAGGCATGTTGACTGTGCGAGAACGGAATATAGAAGCGCCTTTTCTTTCTTCACTCCTCCATGCACCTGAACACCGAAGACGCCAAGTTCCTGCGGCACTTCATGCGCCATTATTCCTAACGATGCAACAATTCCAATAGGTATCCCTGCAATAAATGTTGTAGCCACAACTATGCCATCTATTATGTTGTGGATCCCATCCCCAATAAGAACAAGACGAGTGAATGGGTGAATCTCGCATTCCTGGCAACTATGCCAATGCAGGTACGTCTCGAGAATAAGAAAAACTGCAAAGCCGATTACCATGACCAGTGCAAGCTCAAAAATAGGAATTTTCTCAGCTCCTTCTGGTATGAGATGAAGGAGCCCGCCACCTATAAGCGCACCTGCTGAAAATGCAACCAAGAGATATGAGATCACCTTAAGTTTTTTCTCATCGTGTATCCAGAGCGCTAGCACGCCCGCAAGCCCAAGAAGCGTGTTTATTACTAATATACCAATTATCCAGAAAAATGTGTCCATCTAGGTCCACTCCTTATTATCAACCTTACTCTGTTGAATAATTCTTTTAAAAGCCTACTGTGAGTCTTGAGTTGGGCTGTTGAGAATTATCTCTGAAATCACCTCATTCTTTCAATAACTCACTTTGACTGTTAACAACGATTCATTCACATCAGTTGATCGTCACAACATGCGAGTACAGAGAATGCTATAATGCTCAAGGATACGGTCTTTCCTGTAAATGCCTCTATGAAATCAAAACATAATGGCATGAGATACGATAACGACCTCATCCTTTCAATCTTATCAGGGCTCTTTCGGTGGGCCCGTAGTGTAGCATCAGAGCTATCTCTCTGCGCAGTCTACTTGTTTCCTCCTGCAAATTCTTTTTCTTATTCAACCTTTGCAGCGCTTCCTGATAAGCATTTCGAATCTCTGCTATTTCTTTTTCATTAACAATTCTCACTCCTTCCTGTTTAGCCCTTTCTATCTCTTTTTCAATGTCTTTCCTAGTAGCAGCTAAAATTAATTTAAGATACTGCTCAGAAATTGGTTTTTTATTTTTTAATCCCCATAGCATAGTGCAGCTTTCAAACTCTCTAATTCTAAGACATTCATTTTTCACATCTTTAAATGTAACGTTAGTATTTCTATTCAGCAATCGTTCTATTAAAGAATCGAAATAGTGCTTTTTGGTATAGTAAAAATCATAAGCCGCGCATCTCCACCGCAATCTCTGTGCATCCAATCCCTTAAGCTTTCCACCAACATCTAAGATCTCAGCGATATAACCCAGTGAGAGTTCCTTTTCTTCCTTACTCTTTATAATATTCCTATTATTCTTTATCCATTCAAATGCATCCTCAATAGAAGTAAAACTAACTCCATCAAACAATTCTTTATTCAATAAATAGTTATCATAAGC
>CAYSXZ010000022.1:0-5570 GCA_964435235.1 Microcaldota archaeon | reverse complement strand
CTACTGAGCTTCCTTGTGCACCAAATGATGCAATAACATTTGGCTCATTTGGGCATTGTCCAAGTATCAGTAGATTTGTTTTATCTACCATCGCCCCAACAGTAAGTTCAGTATCTCCAGATACTCTCGAACCATCTCCACTAAGGATAATGTCTTCGTTGTTCGTACTTGCAATTAGTGGATCAACCTCTCCTTCCAGCGGAGCTCCAGGACCAGGACAGTTTTGAGGAGGTTCATTTTCTTCTGCCACATCTTCATTGTTTTCTCTTTCGCCCCCGTTTTCTTCGTCTGATTCTTTTATCTCGCTATCCCCAAGAAGAGTATAACCTCCACATCCATTCACAGCAACAGCAGTTCCAGCAGCAAAACAGAGAACGCTTGCGCCTTTCTTAGTGGCGTCCCAGAGCTTTGAGCAGAGTTCTCTAAGCCTGCCTTTTCTTTCGACGTCGTTCGTTTTTTCTTCTCTTTTCTCCAAATCATTTTCATTTTGATACTTTAATCTCATGAAAGCACCTTCTCTTTGGACTTAAATCTTAAATATATTATTACCAAAATATTTTAAATCTTTCCATTTTAACCCATACGTAAACACTTTAGTAGCTTATGAAATTGCAAGTTGCATTCTCTCTTGTATCTTATCAATTTTCTTCTTTTTGTTTGGTTCATCATCCGCTTTGTCGTCTCCTAATTAAAAATATATAGGTCGTGGGCGCTTAGCTTGGATATGATCTATTACAAAACATACACCAAACGACCTATAATTTTTTACGTTTATTTATTACCTCTTTATTACTTTATTCGGACGAATTATCGGACAGCGTATAGAAAACAGCAAAATAAATCTATTTAAATATTTTTCCTAGCATAAAATACCACATGAAACTGATGTATGACAACAAAACTGAAGAAAAGGATGAGAGAGCCTCGGCAGTAGCTGAGGAATCGAAAAAAAGAAAGAAATTCTTTGCAAGTAAACTTTTAGATAGCACAAAATCGTTGTTCAGGAGAACTGCTGCTGCGATGGGAGTTGCATTTACTATAGCCGCTATAGGAACAATTGATTATAGCTGTAATAAAGAAACACAAAATACAAAAGACACACAAGAGGAAGTAGTGGAAGACGAGATCAACGACGATGTCATCGAAAGTGAGCAAACCGATGAAGATAGCCATAACGAGATAGATGGATCTGGATCTCCATCATTTTGTAAAACAGTTCAAGAGGAGCCGTTGGATTTTGACCTTCCACGAACTTCAAAGAATACATCGTTTTCGATTTCTTATGTAGATGCAAACGTAAACTTGAATGGTAGCGGCGATGTCTATCCATTTGTCAATCCGGAAGAATCTATCATGATGGGCGAATGCGATGATGGTGGGATAGCATTTCTCTTCTTGCCTAATAGAGAATACAGAGTAGTAGTTGGCGGGTTAGCAGAGATTAAAACTCTCGGCGGTTCTCTCCCTTCCATGGACGGAACTAAATGCGATCCACTCCAGAATGACACAGCTCCGCTAAGATCTGTAAAAGACGGAGAAAACGAAATTAAAAAAGGAATTACAAAAAATATAAATTATGATACTGTTCCTTCGCAAGCTATGATCGAACTTGGTAGTGTAGCTTCTGTTGCTCTGAATGTAGATGGCTCGCAGCATACCACAGGTTCTCTTATATTCGATGATCTTGGTTTTCATGTTGTCTATGCGATGATAGAAGAAGGCGAGCTTCCCATCCAACTGACGGCTTACTCAGAAATCGAAGGTATGCAGCAAGAAAAGAATTACATCGCAAGTATAAATCATCCAGCGGCTTTATCAAAAACAGTTTACGCTATCATAGCAGATCGCTTAGATCTAGCGCACTCCACAAGTAATGAGTACGTCGATCCCCTACCAGATTCAGACTATAACGCTATTCTATTCTGTGGAAGATGCAATCAGTATACAACAATCAATGTTGCCTACAAAATAAATATCGAACAAATTAAGAAAACCACTCGCGATGGTAACAATTGTCCAGATAGTGTTGGGTTTGATATAACATGCGAAGAACCAGTTCATGGGCCGGATGCTTTTTACTACCTTCTGCCTGGAACTTTATCTTTATCCTCAGAGCATGTAGAAACAGAATCGCCAAGCGATATTTTAGTAAACTTTGTTGTTGTAAGGGACAACATTCGCAGAGATAACGATTATGGTGAGATTAATTTCATCCATATAAACATACCATGTAGATTAACATATACAATTCCAAAAATAAATGAAACAATGAGTCGAGATATAACAATCTCCCCTGTGCTAGTAGACCCAGAAGCTATTAATGATTGGGATACCAGCTTCCCAAATGAATACGCAGCCGGTGGAAAATGCTATGATCCGGTAACCTGCCAAAGACCAGATGTATGGCCATACTAGCCCTTAGCCAACACCTAACGGCTTCAACCTTGCAACAATATCGCTTATTCCAGCATCAGCAACGCTCTGAACAACATCATCTTAACTGAACAATAACGGAACTAAAATATTAGTTCACTTATATTTCACTTATATGTTTAGCAGCTAGCCCTTAGCAACACCTAATGGTTTCAGCCTTGCAACAATATCGCTTATTCCAGCATCTGCAACGCTCTGCACAACATCGTCAATATTCTTGTAAGCATCTGGTGCTTCTTCAGCAATTACCTTCGGCTCAGTTGCACGAACGTATATTTTATTTCTCTCCCAAAGACTCTTTGCTAACTCTTTTCCGTTATGCGTTCTTATCGCCTCTCCGCGACTCATCGTCCTTCCACTACCATGGCACGTTGTTCCCCAAGCTACACTAAGCCCTTTTGGATTTCCAACTAAAACATAGCTTGCAGTTCCCATACTTCCAGGAATAAGAACTGGCTGTCCGATGTTTAGATATGCCCTTGGAAGTTCTGGTCTTCCTGCAGGAAATGCCCTTGTTGCTCCCTTTCTGTGAACAACCAGCTTTCTTCTCTTTCCATCAACCTCGTGCTCCTCTATCTTTGCTATGTTATGCGCGACATCATACACGGTGCGGATTTCATCACCAGTTCCTTTACCAAAAACCTGGTCGTACGTCTCGCGAACCCAATGCGCTATTATATGTCTATTCGTAAATGCATAGTTCACAGCACATCTCATTCCAGCGAGATAATTTTGCGCTTCGACGCTCTTTATCGGTGCATAAGCAAGCTCCTTATCAGGAAGCCACAGGCCCTGCCTTCTCGCAAGCTCGAGCAACGGAGGAATGTTATCAGAGCATATCTGATGCCCATAGCCCCGCGAGCCGCAGTGAATCATCGTTGTTATCATTCCCTCGTGAAGTCCGAATTCCTTCGCAACCTTTTCGTTGTAAACCTTTTCGACGACCTGGACCTCGAGGAAATGATTTCCAGCCCCAAGCGTTCCGAACTGTTGTTTCCCTCTTTTCTTTGCAGTAGGGGATACCTTGCTCGGGTCAGCACCATCGATTCTTCCGTACTCCTCACAATGGTCCTTATCCTCTTTTGTTCCATATCCTCTTTCAAGCGCCCAATCAACGCCAAGTTTTACAGCCTCATCGAGCTCTGCATGTTCAACCCTTATCCTTCCCTCGCTTCCAACTCCGCTCGGTACGTTCTTAAATAGAGCATCGCAAAGCTCCCTTATCTTAGGTCGAACCTCTTTCTCATGAAGAGGAGTAGTTAGCAGACGGACGCCGCAGTTTGAAACCACGAAATTATTTGCAATAAAATTGTGATTTTCATCATTTATCGTTATATCGTATACCCAATCATTAAATGGCACCTTTTTTATCTCATCTATTTCATCCCATGCAAGTCCTGAACTACCTATCGCATACCTCTCCTTATACTCCGAAAAAGACATGAAATTGAAAGCTACGCGCGGCTTTCCTTTGAACGCAGTCCAGATCGAGTGCCGTATAAATTGCTCTGGAGTATATTTGCTAGAAAGCATGGTGCAGATTTCGCTTGGAGAGTTACCGTTTGCATATAATTCGATTGCCATCTCTCTTACCTTATTTCTTAATTTCTTATTTTTTTGCTTCAGGCGGATGTAGTTAACGCTAAGGCATGCGTTCATGAATTTTTTAATATTGTATTCAAATGAAACTTTTCTAAAAAATCTGACGAGATTTTTTGGGCGCGAGAGTACTTGAATTCGGTAGCCACATGTTGTGCCATGCTTTCCATTTACCTTGTAACCCTCAACTTTCGTTATTGGAGTCGTTTCCACTCCAAATTCCATAAGTAGCTCTTTTATTTGAGTTAAAAACTCAACTGCATTGACCTCGAGACTTTCTAATTTATTCATTCCTAGAGTTGGAGCGTAAAAATTATATTTATTTAATGTGGCAGGTGCAGACATTTCAGCTCCAAAAAAAGCTGCAAGGAATAATCTTTTTATCCAAAGAGGTGCTCTCATCAGCCATCTTGGAACAAGATATGATTGTATGGTTTTCAGGCCAGCCGGTGCTCCTAGTGCTACAAGTAACGATGCGAATGATGAAGAAGAAACTTTAAAGCTGTACTCCATCTGCACAAATTCGTACTTTTTATAGCGGGTTGAAATTTTATGTTTTCTTACTCGTTTGTAGATTCTTGAAGGTGTAAAACCGATTTTCTTAACGTCCTCGCGTATTTTTTCTAAATCTTCTTCCCTTCCATAAAACCATACAACCCCTTTCTTCTTTTTTAAGAACGAAATCGACCCAGCGCCAAAAATATAGCCTAAAATCTTTGCTAGATACGGAAGCTGCGTGCTGGAATATTTAAGCGGCAGTATACTTCTTCTCTTTAGATTATTCAGTATCTGTGACACAGAATTTCCTTTCAATGATTCTTTTTTTGATCTGAGTGCCTCTTTAATAGCTTCTGCATCTAAAATTATTTCTTCTGAAGGTTTGACGTATTGTACACCAGTAAAGCTGTATATCGCTACTACATCATCCAGACTTATCGCTGCTGCTTTTTTCATCCCGTTTTTTGTGTAAATCGGATGATCACCAGTGACTCTGAGACGCCATCCGCTTTTTGTTTTTATCTCATATATATGCGACTTCTCCAGTCTTTTCATGAAATACAGGATACCCGCATTTTTTATGGAATGTTCCTGAAGATCAACAAATTGTGTTTTCTGTTCGTTAAATATTTCTTCAAATTCTTTTATTTTTAAATAAACACCATGTTGCAGTAATATTTTCGTTTCACCGTCGGTGCAGTTGATATCATAACCCACGCCACCAGGACTTACAATTCCTTCCTCAGCATCGAATGCAGCGACCCCTCCAATTGGAAATCCATATCCCTCGTGCCCATCAGGCATGAGAAGAGCGTGCTTTATTATCCCAGGAAGGCCAGCAACATTCTTGAGCTGCTCAAGCGTTTTGTCCTTTCCCATTCCACCTATAAGCCTATCATTTGCGAAGATGTAAGCAGGGACTCTCATCTCCCCTTCCTTTTCCATTAGCCAGATTGCCTTATCCACCCGTTTTAATTCCATCTTATCACCTAATCAAAAATATACTATTTCTTAAACATCTTTCTTATTCTAATAAGCGC
>CAYSXZ010000021.1:0-5475 GCA_964435235.1 Microcaldota archaeon | reverse complement strand
CTGTAATCCTCTTCCATCTATTCCATATATTATTCCTTAAACTCTTTATTGGTACAGAAGAAGTCTTACGTCCATTTTGTTTTTCTGATGATCTTTCTATTCTATGTAGCAAGCCTTTCTCTCTTTTGCAAATAAACTTCTCTTTTTGTGTATCTATTGGTTTTCTTTTAATCTTCACTGTTTTTGTTGGTTCCGCATTTTCATTATTTTCTTTAGGCTTTTCTTTGAAAAAATTTAATCGGCCAATATCAATATTCTTTTCTGTTTTATTTTTTCTCGCTCTAGATGGACCAATATATTTGGCAATGCTGTTGGTATCCTTTGCGTCTTTGCACCGCGGTGCATTTTTTCTCTTATTACAATGCGTCCCTGGCTCTTCTCTTAGAATGTCCAATTCCTGAAGCCTTTTGGGTTTAATTTCTTCTGTTTTGTAATAGTCACTATCGCTCTTCTCTCTACAGTCTGCCTGATCTCCTTCTACACTATGCGGTAGTTCTGTTGTTCCTGTATACCGCTCTACCACTCCTTCGTCTCTATCTCTCAGCATTATCGGCCCTTCGTATTCTTCTTCATATTTTATTCTATCAACTACTTTAACCTTGCAGCCTAAAAGTTCTAGGTAGTACATCCCGTTGATTGCTCTCTCTGGTAGATCATATCGAAAATCTATTACTTGCTCGGTTTTGCCAAGAGGTTGAAGATAATACGACTTAACCCCAAAATCATTGAATTTAGAATCATGCTCGAAGCTCTCAGCCTTGTTATTATACTCAGATAAAAACCTAAGCTCTCCGCTATCTTTGTCGAATAGCAATATTTTTTCTTCATATACCTCAGGAGTGTTTTCTCTCGTATTTGCGTGAGCGCATTCAATTATTTTTCTTATCTCTCCACTTACATCATCCTTTCTAGTTAGCTCTTTCAAATTCTTTGGGTCCAGCGTGCTACTCTCCATCGCTACACTTATATCATAAGTTTTTTCATTTATTTTCATCTCCTTACCATTTAGAATATAGATGTTACCGTTTTTATCAGCAACAATCGGTATCTTGTTCTCCCCTATAAACCAATGGATGCCTTCTTTCTCATTTTTCATAAGGATTGTTCTTCCAATCCGTATTCCAACTATCTCAAATGCATCCATGTTCGAATAGTATTTTTTTATTACCTTGCCGCCATTCTGCTTCGCTATCGTCTCAATCGCTTCCATAACTGTAGCTCCCCTTGGCACAAAACCCCTAAATCTTTCTCCTGTTTCTTTTATCGTTAATCTCGCTTCTATAAGCTGCCTTTCCTGGAACCGCCAATCCCTCCTAGCCTCAGATTTTGCAATTGATAGTAGGTTTTGATGAATCATTGCGCTAGCCATCACTACACCTAAAACAAGAAACTAAATTATAGGCCTTTTCGAAATATCTCTAGGTAGAGACAATTTTTCAAAAGGTTTTCCTTCGGTTTCCTTTTCTATGAGCTTTACGAGCTCCGCGATAGCCATCTCCTTCTTCTCATCTGTTTTTCTTACTGTCACGCTGAGCTTTTTCGACTTCATCTCTTTTTCTCCTATAACAACGATGTAAGGTATCCATTCTCTCTGTGCATCCCTTATCTTCTTTCCAAGGGTTTCATTTCTATCGTCTAGATCGGCGCGCACGTTGCTTGCATTTATCTCATCTGCGATCTTTCTCGCATACTCAAGCTGACCCTCGCTTACCGGTATCACTCTTACCTGCGTTGGGGAGAGCCAAAGAGGGAGCATCGCCTTCTTCCCGCTTGCCATCTTCATTGCCTCGTTTTCAAGCAATGCGTATATTACTCGTTCTATGCTGCCGCTAAGCGATGCGTGAAGTATGAGCGGCTTTTTCTTCTGCCCATCTTTGTCTACATAATTTATATCGTATGTTTCCGCATTTTCAACATCTATCTGCACCGTAGTAAGCGCGCTGGCCTTTGCCATGCTGTCAACGAAGTTGAATTCGAACTTTGTTATGAAATATGCATACCGCTCCTTAAACATCTCTATTAAAATCGGCCTTCCAAATTTCCTTACCATTCTTACATACCAATCCTTGTTTTCTTTGAAGAAGTCCTCCTGTGCCCTAAAGCCGACCTCTGCATCAAGGCCAAGATCCCCTATCCATTCGAGCCCTACATCGAACTGCTTTTCAAATTCTGCTTTTGCCTGGTTCATATCAGCAGCAAAGGTGTGCATATCAGGCATGGTGAATGCACGAAGCCTTTTAAGTCCTGCAAGCTCTCCGCTCTGCTCCCTCCTGAAGGAATATCTCGTAAGCTCGTACATCTTCAATGGAAGCTGTTTGTACGACATCACAAGATCGTGTGCAATCAGAAACTGTCCAAAGCATGCAGCAAATCTTAGGAAGAGTTTTTTCTCATCGCTTAGTACGATGTACTGCCTTGCAGGGAATCTGTTTAGGTATTTCTTAAGTGCAGGGTGCTCAAAATCGTACATTATCGGCGTTTCGACCTCAAGCGCACCGCACTCATTCACGCAGATGTCTGTTATCCTTCGTTCGAGAAGTTTCTTAATCAATCTTCCTTTCGGGAGGTATCTAAAATTTCCTGGGTCGCTTCCAGGTTCGAAATCTATCAAACCATGTTCCTTCATAATTTTTATGTGCGGTGGCTCGTGCTCGTATGCTCGCACCTTCTTTGTTTCGTATATCGCAAATTTCTTCAAATTCTCGTATTTGCCAAAGTCGAATTTTTCTATATCGTGCAGGTTGCCATCGAGGTCCATGATGTAAAATCTGCTCTTAAGGGCAGCCTCCCTCTTCAAGCTTTCAGAGATCTCCTCCTTTTTTCCCTCTTTTTTCTCGAATACAGCCTTTGCACCAAACTCACGCGAAAGTTCGCTAAGCGGATGGCCCTTGCATTTGAGGGTATATCCCTTATACCAACCAAATGGCGAATGCGACACTTCGTACCCTCTCTTTCTTAGCTCCTCCTCAGCCTTGACAACAACACTCTGCGCAATGCTCGGCTTAGATGGTTTTGATGTCAGATGAACAAGAGAGTAGATTAGCACATTCTTAGTTTTAACCTGGGTTGCAACCCCTTCTATTTCATCAGCAAGGGCGTGAGCGCTTCCGTCAACATCAACATCGCTCTCTTCAACAGCGGTGAAGACCACGAGAACTTCTTCGTATCTTTTCTTTTCCTTCTTCTCTATCTTTTCTGCCTCTGCTATGGCTTTTTTGATCGGCTCCACTTCTATAAAATCCGCATGAACTGTGAGTATCCTCATTTCCCTCACCTACACTCTTCTGTAGATATGAACAACAGCAGTAGCACCACTTCCACCTACGTTATGGCTTAATCCGATGGTTGCGTCCTTCACCTGCCTTCCCTCTGCCTCCCCGCGTAGTTGCCATGTTATCTCCACAGCCTGTTTCACACCTGTTGCTCCGACAGGATGGCCGGCAGCCTTTAGCCCACCGCTCGTGTTGACGACAACATCTCCGCCAAACGTTGTCCTTCCTTCAAGCGTAGCCCTTCCACCATCTCCTTTTTTGAAGAATCCAAGGTCTTCTATTGCCATTATCTCTGCTATTGTAAAGCAATCGTGAACCTCTGCAACATCAACATCCCTAGGCGTAATCTTTGCCTGTGTATATGCCTTTTGAGCAGCTAACTGAACAGCCCTAAGCTCAGTTATGCTTTTTCGCGCGCTAAGAGAAATTGTATCACTTGCCTGGGCGCTTGCGACTATTTCGACTGGTTTTTTTGTGTAGCTGCTCGCTATATCGAGCGGAGCAAGAACAACTCCTGCAGCACCATCTGTTATCGGTGAGCAATCGAACACATGAAGAGGGTCTGCAACCATCTTTGATTCAAGCACTGTTGACATATCTATCTCGTTTTGATATTGTGCGTATTTATTCCTCGCGCCATGTTTATGGTTTTTAACTGCCACAGACGCTAACATCTCGCTCGTGGTTCCGTACTCCTCCATATGTCTTCTTGCCATAAGGGCGTATAGCCCAGGAAAGGTCGCACCAAGAAAAAGCTCCCACTCCTGATCACCAGCTCCTCCAAGTGCATCGCTTACCTCTTCTGTGCTCAGGTCCGTCATCTTCTCCACGCCACCTACAACAACTATGTCATGCATTCCAGAGGCGACGGCCATAAATCCCTGTCTGAGCGCAAGGGAACCGGATGCGCACGCCCCTTCCACTCTCGTAATCGGTATAGGATTAAGACCCATATAATCAGCGATAAGAGCGCCTATATGCTCTTGGCCAATAAGCCTGCCAGAAGCCATCGTTCCTACATAACCGGCATCTATTTTTTCACCGCTTATTCCAGCATCTATAAGTGCCTTTATGCCTGCTTCGATAACTAGATCTCTAAATCCCTTTTCCCAATGCTCCCCGAATTTCGTCATTCCTACGCCTATTATCGCAACTCGTCTCATAACATAACCCTACTTCTTATCGAATTTGAGGATGTGTTATTCGAAGGAAGTGGATAAAAATCTTCCGCCAGCCGTTTCGACAATTAGTGAAGAATTTTAAACTCCCTTACTCATATATATACGGTAACGATGACGACACCGTCCCAGTGGAGCCGAAAGGCCATGACGACAAGAGTAGCTGCTGAGTTGCCACAAGGACGCCAGGAACCTTTATATTATGTTATTACTATTTATCTATTGTTGAGAGAAGCAGTTTAGAGGTGTAAATATGAAGCTTGTTGTAGGGGATGCCCCAGCACTTAAGGCAGCTATAGATTCTATTGTGTCTCTTGTCGAGGAAGGAGAATTTGAGCTGAAGGCTGACGGTCTTCATCTAAGAGCAATGGACCCATCCCAGATCTCCATGGTCTCTTTTACGATGCCGAAAACTGCATTTTTGGAATATAGTGTGCCGGAGGAGACTAGGATAGGGGTAAACATGATTCAGTTAACAAATGTCCTTTCGAGGGGAAAGAAAGGCGAAAAGGTCGAGATAACTATGGAAGACAGCCGTCTTGTTCTAAAATTTTATGCCGATAAAAGAAAAAAAACCTTCAAAGTTCCGCTTTTAGAAGCAAGCGAAAGGCTTCAGAAAGAACCTAAGATAGAATTCAAAAGTCATGTTTGTATAAAAGCCGATGCGCTCAAGGAGGCATTGAAGGATGCAAAGTTAGTGAGCTCTCACGTTCGCCTTGTGCTCAATCCGAATCAATTCGTAGTAGAAGTTAAGGGAGATAGCGGGGATATAAAGGAAGAATTCGAAGCTGGTGGAAGCGAGGTCTTAGATATTAAGACAGATAACGGTGCAAGAGCTACATTTCCGCTTCAATATTTAGAGGATATGGTGAAAGCTACAGTAGGAAGCTCTGCAGTTACCCTAAATCTAGAAACCGATAAGCCGCTGAAGATGGAATACGAGATAGAAGGTGCAAAGGTCACATACTACCTCGCTCCAAGAATTGAAACAGAGTAGGTTTTTATGAAATCAATAAAATATGGAG
>CAYSXZ010000020.1:0-33960 GCA_964435235.1 Microcaldota archaeon | reverse complement strand
TCCTCATCCGGTCCACGAGCCTTTGTGCCAACAGCTGTTATCCTAAGCGATTGGGCTTGTCCTTCGAGTTTGACTTGTCCTCCGGATTGGGCTTGCTCTCCGAAGTTGATATTTATTGGAGATAGTTCCTGCGGCTGCTCTTTTTCTTTTTTTCTGTCTTTCTTATAGGTTTGTGTTGCCGCTTTATCGTCTTTCGTTAGTGCCATATGGTAAGAAGATGTTTTCTCTTCTTTCTTATCAGATTGTGGCAAGTCTGATTCTCTTAGTTGTGGCGTTTCTCCCTTACCAGCGGGTTGGCGGCCTTGCCTTCCTCCAAAAATTCTACCCGTGGAATATCTATTCGTTTTCGCTTCTCTTGTTTGCGCTTCTCGTGTCTCAGCCCCCTCTTCGCTATTTGATTCGTTACCTTCATTACCTGTTTTATTGTTTGGAGGAGGTGTAAATGCTCCTGGAGATAGAATTCCACTACTCGTAGCCAGTCCTTCTAGTTTTGGTTGCTTGCCATCAAGTGGTGTTTTTTTTAGTTCTTCTGTCGTCCTTTTCCCCGCATTTTCCTCTTTTGATTTTTCTGCGCCTATTAGACCTTTAAGCTGTTTCGGCATAATTATTCACCTCCTTCTTTATTTTTATTCTTCTTTACTTTCTCCTCTGCGTCTTCTACAACTTTATCGATTGCTTTAATCTTTCCCTCCAATATATCCAATCCCTTATTCATCTCACTGATTGTCGTCTCTTCTATTTGATCAATATTCTCATTACTTATCTCTTGCAAGTTTTCCAAAGATGTTTCTATAATTGGTTTTTCGGATGGTTCCTTAACCTCATATTTCTTAGCTAGTTGCAACGCTGCATCATAATAGACATTAAGCTTTGCGTTCAGCTCCTTAAGTTCTTTTATCTCATTAGCGTAATACTTAATTCTTTTTTGATTTGCTGTAGTAAGGTCGTTGTATCCTTTTATACTAGAATATTCTATTTCACTAATCTTCTCTTGATCTTTAAGTTGAATGCCTAATTCAGCTACGTTTTCTTTTGTATATTCTTTCTCGAATGTTGCGATATCGCTAGCAATTTTGAGCTTTCTTCTATAAATTTCATTTAGTTGTTTTTCTTTATCGTTGTTTTTGCTGGCCTGGGTTGGGATAGGTGGTGGTGAAGCTTTTGCTATCTTTGGAACCTCCATATCTGGTGCATTAAGATTTGGCGCAGGAGGGATGGAGTTGTTGACTTTTTCTTCTATTTCATCTATTTTTTTCTGATGGTGGTCAGTTACAATGGTTTTCAAGCCCTCAGCAATATTTTCGGCATTATATGCGCTATCTTCAGCTGCTTTTACTATTTCTTTTAAATCTTTGATTTCTTCATTTATCCTACTCTCAAAACCCCTAAATCTATTATCTATATTCTCGATTTCTTGGTTAAGCTTATTTGTTAGATTTTCTATTTTATTATTGATGAACCCCTCAATTTCATCAATTTTATTCATCAACTTGTTTTCTATGTCATCTTTAATCTTGTTTAGTTCGCTTTCGAGTCGTTTTACTTCATCTTCGATTTTACTTATGTTCTCCTTATCTTTCTTCTCAGCTCCTACTACTGTATCAAGCGATCCTTTTAGAGACGGCAGCTCATCCTTTTCTATCCTTTCGACTCTTTCCTCAATCTCTTCGATTCTTTTTTCGCTGCCTTCAAGATAATTTTCGATCATCTTTGAATATTGGTCTAATCTAGTGATACCCTCTTCTAATGGTTTTTTGAATGCCTCTGAACTTGGAATTTGCGGTTTTTCATTTTTATTCTGTTCATTCCCATTTCTCTTTATCTGTGAATTCAAATATATCACCCACCACTATGTTTGTTTGTGTATAAATATGTGGGCTAAGATATTTAAATGTTTCTGTAAGCATAGAGTCATGATTTTATGTCAATAGAATTTAAATCTCGCATGATAATTATCCTTGTGATACTATGATATCTCCTTTTGAAGAAAGGTACAGAACAGAGATGAACGATATTTTTGAAGAAAGAAACAAACTTAGGAAATGGATGGACGTCGAACTTGCGCTTGCAAAGGCGCACGCAGTTCTCGGAAACATACCAAAAGACGCACCAGAAAAGATAGCGAAAGCAATAGATAAGGTAACGGTTGAGCGTGTCCATGAAATAGAGGAAGAAATCCATCACGACCTAATGGCTATGGTAAGAGCGCTAAGCGAACAAGCCGGAGATGCTGGAAAATATGTCCATCTTGGTGCAACGAGCTATGATATAGAAGACACTGCAACAGCGCTCATGTTTGTAGAAGCCATCGATATTCTAAAGAAGCACTTAGAAGAGCTTAAAACGGTGTTGAAAAAAATTGCGCTTGAGCATAAGAGAACAGTATGCATAGGAAGAACCCATGGCCAGCACGCAACACCTACAACATATGGTTTGAAGTTTGCCATATATTATAGAGAGATAAAGCGAAATATTGAAAGATTGGAAGAAGCAAAAAAAAGAATAGCAGTAGGAAAGATGTCTGGCGCTACCGGAACGATGGCAACATTTGAAGGAAAGGGAATGAGAATTCAAGAACTTGTTATGAAGGAACTTAAACTAAAACCAGCAGAGGCATCGAATCAAATTATCCAGAGGGATAGGCATGCTGAGGTTATGTGCATACTCGCCCTCATTGCTGCCTCTCTTGAAAAGATTGCAAAGGAAATAAGAAATCTTCAAAGAAGCGAGATATTAGAACTCTCAGAACCATTCGGAAAGAAGCAGGTCGGCTCATCTACAATGCCACAGAAAAGAAATCCACATAAATGCGAGAGGGTCTGCAGCTTAGCTAGGATTGTTAGGGCAAATGTCCAAGTGGCACTAGAAAATATCCCACTTGAGCACGAACGAGATCTTACAAATAGCGCAAACGAGAGAGTTATATTTTCCAGCAGTTTTATTGCAACTGATTACATGGTAAAACAGATGGTAGCAATCTTATCTGGTCTTGAATTCTTCCACGAGAACATTAAGAGAAATCTTGAACTCACAAAGGGATTGATCATGGCGGAAAGGTTGATGATAGAACTAACAAAAAAAGGAATGGGCAGGCAGGAGGCACACGAGCTGGTGCGCACAATCGCTCAGGAGGCATTCCGCATGAAAGCCCATCTAAAGGACATTGCAATTAAGAAAAAGATAATAAGCGAGAAGGAAGCTGAACGCATCTTTAATCCGGAAACGTATATTGGAGAAGCCGAGAAGATAGTGGAGAACGCGCTTAGGGATTGAAGGTAGATTTTTAATATATAGCATAGCATATGCAAATAAAATAAAATAGACGCGTGAGAGAATGGTAGATACAATTGGTGCAAAAAGATATATCTACGGTTCTTTAGGGATCGGGGTTCTTGGTGTCATATTTGCATTGCTCGGAGCGAGCACTGCATGGAGCAGCGCAGCGCTTTTAGGCGGTTTTCTTGCCGGGCTAGGTGCCTTCGGCGGGATTCTTTTATGGAAATACGGTTATCTTATTATTCCACTTTTCACGCAAAGAGCAAAAATAGTAATGGTAACAACAGAAGGCTATGAAATACCTCCAGAGCAAGATTGTATAGTAAAGAATGTAAATGGTGTATTCTATGCCTCTTCCTTCTTAGGTCTTAAGATTTTTGAATCAGCCACAGAAAAATCTCTCGAAGAAAATATAAATTATAGCAAATATTTTGAAAGAGCAATCTCGAATCTTAAGTATGTTACAAAAATATCCTACATGCTCTATGTAGAGGATGTCGGGGAGAAAAGAAAGATGATAGAAACAAAGAGGGCTGAGGCACAGCTTCGTCTCCAAAGAGAAAGAGAAAAGCCAGAACCAGACGCGCTAAAGATAGATAGATATGAAAGGGATGTTGCACATTGGGACGCCCAACTTGCCAAACTCATAAAAGGAGTAAAACCAATGGGGGTTATAGCATACGCGATGACGACTGCGACTGGATTGAGCAAAGAGGCTGCACTAGCAGCGGTGCGCGCGCAGGCAAGCGAGCTTAGAACAGTTCTTGCAAATGCATTAAATGTTGATGTCGTTCAGCTTACAGGAGATGAGATGTTGAAATGTTTTGAATGGGAGAGGTTCTTCCCAACAACCCCGCAGGAGCTCGAGGAGAGTGTGATCTGATGGTGCTAGGGGGAAGGGTCATCCTTTCTAAGGTCTCAAATAGAGAAATTTCAAGAAGAAACATACTTGTTCATCCCCCAGAACCACCATTGGAGGTCTTATTCTCAAATCCGCTGGACTCCATCTATGTCGGGCGAACAAGGATATTCGGTGCACCATTTTACTGGACCTACCAGAATGTTGCAAACCCCCATATAGCAGTGGTAGGTATATCTGGATCTGGTAAGAGCTACTTTGTGAAAACCTTTCTTCTCAGAGCATCCTATGTTTGGAACTCTAATGCACTTATCATAGATTGGGCAGGGGAATACAAGGACTGGGTAAAGGAAGCAAATGGAAAGGTCCTTGCTCTTGGAAAGGGTTCCTACCTGAACCTTCTTGACCTTGGAGGTATGAAGCCTTATGATAGGATAAAGCAGATAATGAGAACGCTTGCCCTTCTTACAGATATAGACAACTATCCGGAGCAAAGAAGGCTTACGGAGCAGGCGATAGAAAAGGCATATCTTGAGGCAAAGTTTAGAATGGATGCAAGGGAACAGAAGGATGAACTTGGGAGATCACTCCAACCGCCGACTTTAAAAGACGTGGTTAGAATATTGGAGGAACAGGCCGCAACAGGAACATACGAATTTCCTGCAGAGCTTGAGAATGCAATATACAGGCTTAAGCAGTTTACAAAATCTGGCGAGGACTACTTTGCCCAGCAAAGTACAATAAAGCTCGAAGCCCTAATCACTTCTGGCATTGTAGACCTTGATCTTTCTGGATTGCCAGATGAAAGGTTCAGAGCCCTTGCAGCGCTAACCATCCTTCAATTCATAAAGGAAAAGATGCGCCTTACTGGATATGCAGAGGTAAAAGGGGTAAGACTATTCATAGTATTGGATGAGGCATGGAAGATAGCAAAAGAGGATAACAGCGATGCTGTAATGATTGTCCGTGAGGGAAGAAAATACAATTTCGGTATGATAATAGCATCTCAAAATCCGACAGATATAAGCGAGACAATATTCTCAAATGCAGGCACGACATTCATTTTTAAAATAAAGTTCGAACGATTCTTAGACTATCTCCAAGGCTCGCTGAACTTCAGTCAGTTTATGAGGGACGAGATAAGCAGGCTGAGCGTCGGGCAGTGTGCAGTAAACCTCGCTTTAACCCTTTCAACACCGTATCCTCAAACCTTTCTTATAGAAAAGGTGGAGGGGGAGGAACCGAGTAAAGAATTCTTCCTCGACCTTCTTAGCGTGCTAACAGAAAAACAAAGGAGGGATGTTTCCGTGGCTAGGAGTGTATCATTTTTGAGAGAGGATTTCAGGAGAAAACTAAGGCAGTATGGGCTTTCGGACGATAAGGTAGAAACGATAACAAAGATGTTTGAAAAAGGAAACAGACACATGGATGTTATCTCATTCGTTATTCTTCTGGAGCGTTCTGGAGTAGCGAGAAGAAATATAAGCGATTTCCTAAAAGATGCTGGGGTTGATGACACAACAATAATAAACATATTCGGTAAAGCAGACCTGAAGAAGAGCGGAAGCACTGCTGGGATGATAAGTCAGGTTGTAATGGAGGAATAGAATGAAGGTATGTATAGAATGCCAACAAGAGGTCGTTGGAAAGCGTGCAGTGCGAGTGAAGGAAGACAATATAATAGGCACGCTCCGCTGGGTGAAGAGAAGACTTGGAATTGCAAAGGAAAACGAGCTCTATGTCTGCGAGGACCATCTAAAGAAACATCTTGAAAAGAGAAAAGATTTTGAAAAATCCATGGTTATATCTGCAATACTAACATCCATACTGTTGCTTATCCTACTAGTTTCAATCGCAATTTCTGGCAGGATTGAACTGTGGGCGATTGTTTCTACGATAGTACTGATTATTCTTCTAGTTTTCTTATCTCTGGTATTCAAATATGTGCCCAATGTAGAAAGCACAGAAGCGGAGCTCATCCAGCAGGAACAGCAGGAAAAAGAAAAAACGAAGAAGAAAAGGACAGGGTGATATTTATGCCTTTACCATCAGATAAAGAAGAAAAAAAGACAACACAAACAATAGGGAGAGAACCAACAGTTGATGGTTTCAAGATAAAAGGAGAATTGACAGGTAGTTTCAAGGATATAGCTGAACTTTTAAGAACGATTTCTTTCCTTGAAATTGCTCCTGAAAAGGAAGCCGTAAATGTTGTGTATGTAGAGAGCAGGGATATAAACAAGAATCCATATCTCTTCTCAGTTATTAAAATAAAAAAAGATGAAATAGAAGTACTCTATTCAATACCACCCGAAATAAGCCCAAGAAAAAGAAGAATAGATGTCATACATTATCTCCTAAACATCCTAAGCGTGATTGAAAAGGAGTATGCGGTAGAGAACAAAATCCTTTACCAGGTTCTGGATGATGCTATAAAGGAACTAACAGATTCTGTGACCATGGAATACTCTAAACTCTATACAGCCTATGACTCTCTTAAAAAAGAGGAGATAGATTTAAGGAAAAAAACAGAGAGACTTAGTGATCAGGTTGAAGCACTTACCAATCAAAACTATGAATTGAAAGCGGAAAACGACGAACTGAAATTAAGGCTTTCACAACTGGAAACGCTCTCTGACGAAACCCTAAAAGCAAAACTGCAGGAATGGATAATAGAGCACAACGGCACGATAAACATCTCCGAATTCTCAAAAATCTATAAGGTCAGCGAGACAAAAATAGAAGAGATGCTCAATAAGCTCGTTAGCGATGGTTACTTGGAAGTAGTTAGTTAGTAGGGATGTTGCATGCCCGAATTGAAAAAAGTAAGAATACAAAAAAAGATCTACAAATTCGAAGTGAAGAGGAGGTATATAAACGAGCGGCATTATAAGGTAAGAAAAAAGGAGCCAATAGAGATAATCCGAGAATCGCTTCAAAAATTTTTTGTACCAAAGAAGGAGGAGAAAAAGAAATCAATTAGGATGCCTTCGGAAGAAAAGAAACCATCGTTTAATACATCGCTCGCGGTAGTTGCGGTTTTTATCGCCCTTCTAATTATTGGAGGGACGTGGGTTTATCTCACCATAGAAGCTGCTAAATTACAGAGTCAATTACCGGAACTTAGAGCGCCAATTGTCGACAAACCGCAGATATCCGAATCTCTGATAGGTAGCTCCATTCTGACTGCAGGAGATGTTGGAACAAATACCTATGTGGCATCTGTTCTCCTCTCGTATGAAACAAAAAACATAGATAATTATACAATTTCAATCGAGACATACAAGGGTAGTCTGCCGTCTCAAGTGTTCGTTCTTGACAGCAGAAGGGTGCAAGCAGAAACCTATTCAGATTTTATGAGGTATCTCAGAAATAAACTTTCAAAGAAAAACATTCTAATAAGTGATATATCAATCAGTCAGCTCGAAACCCTTCCAGAAGGAGCAATCGTTCTTGTGCCGAGCGGGGTTGTACCAAAAGAACTGCTTGGTGTGAATAGTACAATTACCCCAGATAACCTTGCAGACAGGGGCATCGTCATTATCTATATAGGCCAAACATTCGATACGATGCTCGATGATTCTACCCCAGGCCCTACTCCTGATTATATAAAACAAAACATTCCATTCGATTTTGACGAGAGATCCCCTCCAGTATCCGCGCAGAATTTTTCCCTCTACCAACCGCTATACAAGGTAACCTCTAGAGGAAAATGGGCAGCAACAATGGCGTATGGTTCTGTCAGCATAATAAAAAAAGGAGATGGGGCGTTTGTATTTGTTCCTCAAACTCTTGATGGAGGGTGGAGAAGGGAGCCGAGGGATGCGGCAGAGGATATTGCGCGAATAATAATAGAAAATCCGTGGGCGGTATCGGACGGCCCGCCAGTAGTTTATCTCCTTATGGGAAACATGAGTAAGAGCGGAACGTTGTACTTCTATTCGAATCCGTTCAGCGGTGCCGAAGATAGATCGGTGAAGGTCTATTTTAATGCAAACTCATCATTTGACCCAAATCTCACTGTAGAAGATATAAAGATAATAAAAGCAAAAAAGGCAGCGCGAGGCGACCTTTATATTAGTGGTGGTGTTGTCGCGGTTTCATCAACTATAACCAATGATAAGGTCAGGATGCTCGCCAGGTTTAATGAACCAACACCGGCCCAGCCGAATATGTATCTTACAATAACTGACGTCAAAAACGCTGAAGTGGCAAACTTTCCTCAAGGACGCGTTTCCACCCAAGCATCCTTTTCGATGGATGTTCTTCTCTCCCTTGGAAAGGGAGAATATACAGTATCACTTTTGGATGATTTGGGGAAGAGCTATGCGAAATCTTATCTTCGCGTCGTTACTCTGGATATAATCTATGTAGGAGCGCTTCAAAATGCGCCATCGACATACATCTTTAGACTGGAAAGGGAGGGGCAGCCTATTGAATTGAGTTCAGTGAAGGTCGTTGTTGACGACGGAAAATATGGAAGCTACGAATTCAACAACGTGCGCGGAGGTGTAAATGTCGACCTTAGCAAGTATGTTGGCAGCGACGGATTACCCCCTGGAGACCACACATTCACATTCATTATAGGAGAATTGAGAGAGAATGTGCCGGTGCGCATCGCTCGCCCTCTCCCACCGATTTTTACAAATCCGGTCTTCTTAGCAGCAATAATAGTCTCTTCCATTATAGCAGGGCTCGGCGTGGTATTCGCAAGAAGAGAAGAAGTAGTTTATTCGATTGATATCCCAGACTTCCCACCGATAGCGCGAACGAAAATACCAATTTCGCCAGATGTCATTCTCGCCATTTTTGGCAGGGTAAATGAAGATTACCATTGGCGCTTCACCCCGCTTACACTCGCAGAAGTAAAGAACGGTTTCAAAGATATATTCTATCAAGGAAAGCCTATCTATATTACTGATTATAATGTTGAATATCTTCTTGACGCACTTATCAAAAAAGGAAAGGTGTTGAAGGCTCTCGGATACTACGGTCCGGCAGTATGGGAGCAGCAGGCAGGAAGAAGCATGACATATCTCGCTATGCTGAGAAGGCTTAGGGACATATGTGTTAATAATGCAGTGCCGTTTACCCAGCTTGGAGAATCTACCGTTGCTGATAGCGAGATAACAATAGCAGGACAGCAAATGTTTCTTCATTTCTACGAAAAAGCAGCAGAAACAGATGACAAGGTGCTTGCCGCTCTTTTCAAGAGGGCCCTTTCCACAATAGAAAAAGGGCTTACCATAATACTTTTCAAAAACGATATCAAAAAAGGAAAATTTGTATCATTGCTTAATTCTCCCTCAAGGGCTCAACTGCTTGTTAAGCTCGAGGTTGAAAATAATTCTATCATGCTTCTTACAATGGATGAACTTGAAAAGATGGTAGGGGAATTCAAAACTGTGTAACGCATCCAAAGGCAAGTGTGCTAAATCATATGTATTATCGGTTCCGCGTTCAGTCCATATTTAAGAAAACTAGCTTCCATCTTATTTAGCCATCTATACTCAGTATGTTCGCCTGACAGAAAGACATCTGTTTTTTCTGTTCTTGTTTCGTAAACAAGATAAACCGAATGCTTGTCATCTTCTCCTTTTTTATAAACTGCAGAAGTAACTCCAATAAGTGAAAAGGGAGCATTTGGTATTATTTTAGTTTCTTCTCTTAGTTCTCTTTTCGCTGCCTGCTCCGGGTCTTCCCCCCAATCTACCCCCCCGCCAGGGAATTCCCAAAAGCCATCCTTTCTTCTAAGGACAAGAACCCTCTCATCATTCCTAACTACTATATAAACATTAAGTTCTTGGATTTTCAATCGGATTACCTTTTTCTAATCTGCATTGTTAATCCAAATTCCTCTTTTTTCTTTTCATCCATGAATTCGAGCTGGCCGTTACATACTTCGCAGCGGAAATTTTTCTCTAATGCGTCTTCAAATGAGAACAATGTAGCTCCGCCACAGCTTGGGCAAAAATAGTAATCTCGGCCGTCATGACCATTATTTCCAAGCCTTCCAAGCTGCTCTAAAGTCCACTTCTCAATCCTCTCTTTGTTGAGGTACCAGCTATAGGAATACCAACCTGTTTCACTATCCTTATCTCGCTCATACACAACCAGTCCCGCGCTATGCAATCTATTCAACGTTGCCCTCACATCGCTTATTTTAAGTTTTAGTTTCTTTGATAACTCCTCATCGCTCATATTCCTGTCAAAACTTTTTACTATTGCTATCGCATTCTCTCCGCCTAGGTCAACAAGCGTCTGCCTTATAAGCGGCTTAGAAAGAATCTCGCTTATAAATTCCATGTCTTCCTTAGAAAGGAGCACTGTTTTCTTTGCATGCTCTTCTTCTTTCTCCATTATCTTTTTCTTTGTCTTGACTTTAACCTCATTTTTTCTTATTATGATTTTTTTCTTCTTTGCTGCGGCTGCCGGTCTTTGCGATTTGGTCGAATTCTTTGTAGACCTTTTCTTATTAGGGCGTACCGGCCTTTTTTCCTTCTTTGATTTTTGAATATTCTTCTTAGGTTTTTTTACTTTAGCAGCCAAACAATCACCTTTTTACATGATATATGGGACAATATAAATTACGGCATTTCTAGTATTTAAAGTTTTTGTTGTATAATCGTACACAGGATGCAGAAGTAAGCTCGCTTCGCTCGCAGTGGTTGGATTGAACTTATCGTTCAATGCCCCCAGCTCGCTTCGCTCGCAGTGGTTGGATTGAACTTATCGTTCAATGCCCCCAGCTCGCTTCGCTCGCAGGGGTTGCCGAGTGGTCAAACACGTTTATAGAAATAAGGCGTGGTCTAGAGGCGCCAGATTCAGGGTCTGGTCTCTTAGTGAGTTCGGGAGTTCGAATCTCCTCCCCTGCAATGTCTTTTATTTCTTCCTTTCCAATTAATCTTCATGATAAATAACTTGCTCTTCGATATAGACGACACTCTTTTTCCATCGAGCGAGTTTGCTGCACTTGCTAGAAGAAACGCAGTACGTGCTATGATAAGAATGGGATTGTACGCAACAGAAGACGAACTTCTTGAAATACTCAACAAAATAATAGAGGAGAAGGGTTCGAACTATCCGAGACATTTTGATCTTCTTCTTAAAAGAATGAAGGAAAGAAAGATCGAAAATCCTGCCAGATTTGTTGCTGCTGCTACTGGCGCTTATCATGATACAAAGGCAGCGATCCAACCATATCCAGATGTTCCCAGTACTCTTCTTGAGATGAAAGAGCTCGGTTATCGACTTTACGTTGCGACGAATGGTATTTCCGTTAAGCAGTGGGATAAACTTATTAGACTTGGGGTTGCGCTTTATTTTGATGAGGTTTTTGTTTCGGATGAGCTTGGCATAAAAAAGGGGCCTGCTTTCTTCCGGTACGTTCTAAAGAAAATAAAAGCAGAGCCAAAGGAGTGCGTCATGATTGGAGATAGGGAAGACACGGATATTCTTCCTGCAAAGGCAGTAGGGCTTTATACAATAAGGATAATGAGGGGAAAATACAGCACCGGCCCAAGCAAGGCCGATGTAGTATTGCCAGATTTCAAGGGGCTTATATCAAACGTTTTAAACTTATCTCGTTAATCCGTTAGTCAAATCAGGTGGCTTTATGAAAAGGATAATCTTTGTTTCTCTGTTGTTTATAGGGTTGTTGCTCTTAGGCTGTCTGGAAAGGGGTGGAGCAAAATGTACTGCGGACAAGGATTGCAAGAGCTATGAATTCTGCAATCTAACACCAGACCTTACATCCGGATATTGTGCCCTAAGACCAGGGTATTGTACTTCAGATGCGGACTGCGGCGACCCTCTTAAGTTTTGCGATTCAAAGACGAAAATTTGTATGCACCTGCCCGGAAGATGTACCGTTGATAGGGATTGTAATACATGGCAGGTTTGCGATGCCGAGAGGTACTGTAGACCAGCACCAGGTTTCTGTGATAGCGATGACCAGTGTAATAAAACATTTGAATATTGCCATCCAACAAGACACATCTGCTCGCCAAAGACCGGATTCTGCGTGCGTAACAGCGATTGTCTTGGCTGGGAAGAGTGCGATACTTCAGCGAAGAGATGCAAGCTTCTTCCTGGCAGATGCAATTTTGATGGAGATTGCGAGGCATGGCAGGGTTGCGACAGCAAGACGCATAACTGCATCCCGAAAAAAGGATATTGTATAAACGATGAGAACTGCGAGAGTTGGGCAAAGTGCGATACAACAGAACACAGGTGTGTTGCAAGACAAGGGTACTGTGCTGCTGATAACGATTGTCAATGGTGGGAATACTGCTCTTCAAAATTACACCTGTGCGTTCATAGAGCGGACCATTGCGGAAGCGCGGTAGATTGCGGGTCATGGCAAAACTGCGTGGAGCATCGTTGTGTTGCAAAGGCAGGCTATTGCGACAAAGACGATGATTGTGTTTCAGGAGAGGTGTGCAATGAACTTACTCACCTCTGCCAGTAAGATAAAATTCGGACCTGCGGGAATACCGATACAATGCGGCGGTAGGAGTACATTGGATGGAGTAAAATGTTGCAGGGAGATAGGCCTTGATGCAATGGAAATGGAATTTGTGCAAGGAGTAAGATTAAAAGAGAAGGATGCAGAAGAGATAAAGAAAACTGCAGAGAAGCTTGACATATCTCTATCCTCTCATGCCCCGTATTTCATTAATTTCTGTTCGACAATAAAGGAGAAACAAAGAACGACATTACGGAATATCTACGAGGCAGCAAAGATAACCCACGCTGCTGGCGGAAGGATAACTGTTTTTCATCCAGGTTTTTATCAAAAGCTTTCCAAGGAAGAGGCGTATAAGGTAGCAAAGGAATCGCTTAAGAATGCATGGGAGAAGATAAATGGAGAAGGAATAGATATTATTCTTGGAGCGGAAACTGTAGGTAAGCGCTCTCAGTTTGGGGGGTTTGATGAGGTAGTAAGGCTTTCTAGAGAACTTGATTTTGTCCAGCCGGTTATAGATTTTGCGCACATGCATGCAAGAGGAGACGTGATAATAAAAAGTGAGGATGATTACCGCAAGATATTTGAAAAACTGGAAAGGGAACTTGGGGATTATGTGAAACACTTCCACTCTCATTTTTCTGAGATAGAATATAATGAAAAGGGAGAGAGAAATCATCTTCCGCTTGGTACGAGAAACATTCCACCTTATAAACCTCTTATGAAGGTGCTTGCGGAGAATGGTTATTCTGGAATCATCATCTCCGAAAGCCCGAAGCTCGATCTAGATGCATTAAAGATGCAGCAGGCCTATAGGTCTTTGCTTAAATCTATATAATTATTATTTCTTTTTCGTAGTCCCAAGTTATAATCTCCAGATTCTTTGTATCAAATACATCCGAAGCCTTTATGATCGCCCTAACCTCTCTTTTTCATATCCTTCCTGGCTGCGATGGTAGAAGACATTCTTTTTTCCATATCTCCTTAAGAGTTGTACACCTACTGTATTCTCAATTAGTCTTCCTTTCTTTTCACCTCTTCCAGCATAGAACAATGTGTGGAAGCCGTTGTCGCAGAGCAATATCTTTTTTACTGTAACAATTGGCTCGATGGTTTTTGGACTTTGCTAAAAGAGAGTAATGTGGCCGGATTTTCCGCAAGCACCCTCGCAACCACCTCAAGTTTTTTAATATTCCTTACATTAATTCTTAATGCAACATCATTTAACACAATACTGTTGAAATACGCTGAAAGAATTGCGTGTTTTTTATCAGAGAGAACAACCTCCGGAAATCCTCCGTATTGCACATATACCTTCCACCAAGTACACGACTTACATCGCGTTCCAAAAGGGATTTGTTGGAACCCGTGATTACAATATTTGAAAATCTAGTATCAAGCAGTGTTCTAACGCTTCGATGCCATCCTTCAACTACCGTCGGTTCATCGAGAATAACGATTTCTGGCTTGAATCTATTCCTTGAAAACATTTCGAGGTAATTTAGAAGATCTGTTCCTTCTTTTATGTGTGAGGAAATTACCGGGTCCTCAAAATTTATTATGATGGAACGAGGTTCTAACTTCTGTTTTCTTACTAAAAGAATGGAAAATTTGCTCTTTCCGCATCTTCTTATTCCTAGAATAATTAGCGCCATTTTGTTTTTCATGAGGGCTATACTGCGTTCTACATCCTCCCGCTCAAAGAGCTCTTCTTTAAGATTACTCCAAAGATTCCATCTCAACAAGGCATCGGTAATTTTTTCGTAGATTTCGATTTTCACGTTCTAATATCGACCATTATCTTCTGGCCTTATCAGCCAATTAAGTACAAAAACGTTTTATAATATCAGCCGATTTGTCCCTATCAAAAAGATAACAATTTAAAGTTGCAATACTCCATTCTCTATTCAGACTTGTGCATAAGCAGCATCGGAGGTTTGTTATGCCTGAGGACGAACTCCTTATTGTTTATCTTGAAAAAGCTGCAGAATATCTATCTGAAAAGGAGAGAAGGCTAAGGGAGCTTAACAAGCAGTATAACGAGATATATGATAAACAGCTTAAGGAGGAGATAGAAGAGGTCAGCAAAGAAATACAACGAAAGAGAGCGGAGGTTGTTGAAAGACTTTATGAAAATGTAGATGAATTAAGACATCTAAAAAAATATTTTCCTGAACTTCTTGAGGTTTTTAAAGAGTACGAAGGTATTGGTAAGATAATAAGAAAAAAATCCTTTCTTTTTGAGAATGCAAAACCATTAAGCGAGAAGGAGGCAGCAGAAAAGATTAGCATGATAATAGCAGAAAGAAGGCAATTGCGAGATGCAAAAAGATTTCTCGAAAAATGGACTGGAACAATAAATGGAAAACAGCTTGGCGCGACCTATCCTTTATTAAAGAATGCGATAAAGGGCGATGTGGAGAAAGAGGAGGCGTTAGAAATAATAAATGAAATGAACAGAGAGCGCAGGAGAGCAGGATGGTTAATACTATTAAACAGCCCGCTGATAAATGTAGTGCTGCATAGATTTATAGAAAGAAAAAGGATTTTAGAATTTGTTGTCGCAGAAAAGCAAAAGAAATACGAGGAAGCAAAGGGACGGGGAACAGTCGCGGAATACAGCGCAAAAAAAGCACTCGAAGATGCAGAAAATAAGGTGAACAAAATAAATAGAATGATAAAACACATCCTTCTAACAAACCCAGATCTTGTTTCTGCACTTAAGAAAAGAGGCGGTTGGTGGTCGAAAACAAAAGAGAGTCAACTCGAAAAGATAGCAAGGGAGATACAAATAAAGAGAGTAAGAGAGAAGACATGGCTCGAGCTTATGAGAAAAAGCGTTTCTAGCTAAGTGTTTCAAGTTCCTTTTCTATCTTTCTTTTAGTGTCTTCATCCGTTTCAGGCAGGTAGCTTATGAATTCATCGAAGAAATTTTTTAGAAGTCGTTTTGTTCTTTTTTTATCTATTTGATAAGCCTTCTTGATGTAAATCTCACTTTGCGGGTCATCGATAAGAAGATAACATATCGCTAGAAAGAAATTACCTTCAAGATGATTCGGTTCTATTTTAAGAAGTTCGTTGAATGATTCTATTGCTTCATTTATTTCAAATATCTCCATATGCGCCATTCCCTTAAGCTGAAGGTATTCTGGTTTTTTATTTATGGCAATTGCTCTTTCTAGATATTCGTGAACGCTTTCATAGTTCTTTAATTTAAGCGCAAGGATAGCAAGCAGGTACCACAACTGGTCATTTTCTCTATCGTGCATAATAAGTTTATTAAGCATCTTCTGTGCTTCTTTATACCTGCCAGAAGCTATCAACGTTCTCGCATTTTCCAGCTCGCCCATGCAAATAATAGCCAAAGGTAGATTTATAAATAGTTTTATCCATATTATATTTCCAAAAATGGAAAAAAGTGGTCAAATGACAGAGAGGGTTGTGAAGGAACGAGAAGAAATAGAAGAAAAAATCAAAGGAAAAAAAATCGAGTTACCAACTAAAGTAGAGTTACCAACTAAAGTAGAAAAGCAACTATATAGTCCATCCAATACATTCAGAAATATGAATGATAGTATGAAAAACTCAAAATACGTATATCATAAAACACCTTACGAAGCCGATTCTTCTGTTAAAACTGCTCAAAACATAGAGAATATTCAGGACGGTATTCCGAATAGATATCTTACTACCATTCGCTCTCTCAAGGGAAGCACTTAAAATAGTTATTGTTAAATCTTTTTTTATGTCGGATAGCGAAGAAACTATAGTCGGCGCAATACGCATGACGCCCGAACCATCAAGAGCTGTTTTTGCGGTGGAAACTGCAACAAACTTCCTCGAGACTGCAAGGACAGAGCTAGAAAGAGGGCTATATGAGGATGCATATGAAGATGCAAAGAATGCAATAAGAATGGCCGTTACAGCAATGATGTACAACGATGGTTATGTCGCAAAAACAATAGAGAGTGCTTTTGAATACATAGAAAAAAAGCACGGAAAACCAGAACTTGTTAGAGAATGGCGAAGAATAGAAATTAACGCTCCTTCAAACAGAGGGATCATAGAAAAAATCGTCCAATTCTTTGGTTTTAAAAAATCTGAGGAACTCAAGGAAGAAGTAATCAAGACTCTCTCAGTAGCAGAAATATTTGTTGAGTCAGCCACTGCGCTTGTTCTTTCCGGTGTTCCACCAACTTGGGAGATTACAAGGAAAACAGAATGAGGGATATGATGGACATCGATAAGAAGGAGTTAAGAAAAAAATTCTCAGAAGACTGGAAAAAACATTACCTCTTAGACAGCCTTGTTAAAAGAGGATTCAAAAGGCAGAAATGCTCAAAGTGCGGAAGGATGTTTTGGAGCATAAATACACGAGAGCTTTGCAGTGATGCTGGGTGCATAGGCTTTCAGTTCATAGGAAATACTCCTGTCAAAAAGAAACTTAGCTATATAGAGACATGGAAGCTTATAGAGAAATACTTTACTTCACATGGGCATGGATATGTAAAGCCGTACCCGACTGTCGCGCGATGGAGAGACGATCTTTATTTTACTATAGCAAGCATAAACGATTTTCAGCCATACGTCGTCAGCGGAGAACTCGACCCACCATACAATCCTCTTATTGTTCCTCAACCATGCATAAGATTTCCAGACCTTGCCAACGTTGGCGTGACTGGTTCTCATTACACAAACTTTGTTATGATTGGGCAGCACGCATTTAATACAAAAAAGACGGGGTTATTCTATTGGAAGGATGAAGCTATAGAGCACGACCTAAATTATCTTAAGATGTTGGGAATACCTGAAGAGGAAATCGTTTTTCAAGAGGATGTTTGGGCTGGCGGAGGAAATTTCGGCCCTTCTATGGAGTACTTTGTCCGCGGGCTGGAGCTCGGAAACTGTGTTTTCATGCAATATGAGATTACCCCATCAGGTCCTAGAGAGCTGAAAACAAAGGTTATCGACATGGGCGCAGGTCTGAGCAGGTTGGCGTGGATGACATCCGGAGACGTAATGAGTTATGATGTTGTTTTTGGCGATGTTATAAAAAAAATGAAAAAGGAGGCGGGGGTTGAGGTAGACCCAGATCTTCTTCTTAAATTTTCCAAAATAGCAGGGAGTTTGAATATAGACGAGGTTAACGATATCGAACTTGAAAGGGAACGCATCGCAAAACTTCTTGGATTGGAAAAAGAAACCCTTTTTAAAACTCTTGAACCACTCCAAGCGCTTTATGCAACTGCAGACCATCTCTGCACACTACTCTTTACAGTAACTGATGGTATGCTACCTAGCAATTCCGGAGGAGGATATAATCTTCGACTTATCTTGCGAAGGGTTTTCGGATTTTCCGAGAGGTATAAATTTGATATAAACTATGAAGAGATAATAAAAGGCCATGCAAATCATCTAAGATATCTCTTTCCTCATTTAAAAGAAGGAACGGACACATGCATAGATGTTATAGAAGAAGAGAGAAGGAAATACACCGCCACAAAGGAGAAGGCAAGGAGCATTGTTTCGAATATTATAAGAAAAGCAAAGAAAGATATGAGCGGGATAAGCAATAAAGAAAGAGAGGCAGAGGGCGTGATAGAAAGCGACGAGCTTATTCTCCTCTACAAAAGTCACGGCGTCCCCCCGGAATATGTTATGGAGATCGCAAAAGAAAATGGAGTTAGTGTTAAACTACCGGGAAATTTTTATGACCTTGTAAGAGAAGGGGAGGGAAAGGGGCGCAAGGAAGAGGAAAAGAAAAAGGTGCTTGTATCAGAGCTGCCAAACATCCCAAAGACAGAGATACTTTATTACGAACAGGACGGCAAATTCAAAGCTAAGATAATAGACGTAGTGAAGGACAGATATGTTGTGCTTGACAGAACAGCGTTCTACCCAGAAGGTGGAGGACAAGTTGCCGATACCGGAACGATAGCCGGAGTGCCAGTCCTCTATGTTTTAAAGGCAGCTGGCGTCATCCTTCATGAAGTAAAAGATCCATCTAAGTTTAAGAAAGGAATGGAGGTAGATTGCGAGGTAGATATGGAGAGAAGAAAAACAATAACCAGGCACCATACCGCGATCCACCTCCTCAATGCAGTATGCAGAGAGGTTCTTGGTAAGCATGTGTGGCAGGCAGGTTCTTATAAAGACGAATATAAGGGACAGCTTGATGTTACGCATTATAAAAGAATAACTAACGAGGAGCTTGAGAGGACAGAGAGGAAAGTGAACGAGTATATAATGAGGAATCTTCCAATAAAGATTGAAGTGCTGCCTAGAAACAAAGCCGAAGAAAAATATGGCTTTCGGCTCTACCAAGGCGGTGCGGTTCCGGGAAAAGAACTACGCGTTGTAAGCATAGGGGAAATAGATCATGAGGCATGCGGAGGAACCCACCATATGATAAAAAGCACAGGTGAGATAGGCTTAATTAAAATAGTAAAAAGAGAAAGCGTTCAAGATGGCGTAGAGCGGCTTACTCTAAAGGCAGGAATGACAGCAGTTGAGTATATTCAAGAGAGGGAAAGAATAATAAGAGAGGCATCGAATGTGCTCAGCGTTTCAGATACGGATCTTGTCAAGAGCACGGAAAGATTCTTTAATGAATGGAAGCAGCAAAGGAAAAAGATAGAAGAACTAAGAGAGGAAGTTATAACATCTGAAGCAAAGAGCATAGTTAATGAATGCAAGAGCGGAAGACCTATTATCAAGATAATAGATGTTGACGTTCAACTTCTCAGAAAGCTCGCACAGAGGCTTTCAACAGAGAAAAATTGCGCTGCATGTGTGATGAATAAGGAAGGCGACATCGTCTGCGTCTCCAGTTCAGATAGTAGTTATAGTGCAAAGGACATGATGACAAAAGCGCTAAATACATTAGGTGGAAATGGTGGGGGGAGTGATAGAATCGCAGCTGGAAGAGTAAAGAAGGTAGCAATCTTTGAATTATAACAAGCTCGGTTTTTTCAAGAACTCGAATTTTTTCGGATTGCTGTATAATTCTGTAAGAATATCATTACACTTAAAATTATATATACTATTAAGTTCATTTGCAGTTATTCTCTTGTTTTTTGCTATGAAATAATTCGTGTTATGGATAAGTTCTCCATTTTCTGAATAGTAGTATGCAGCACCGTGATTCTCCTTGAAGACCGTATAATCCGATTCGAATTCGTCTGCAACTGCATTTCCAAGTAGAAGATTTTCACTTCCAGCATTTATTGAAACATGGCAGTAATTTGGCGGAATTAGTACGACATCTCCTTTTTTTGCATCGACTATGATCACATCTACCCCTCTTCCAGAAGATTCTGTTTGAAGGATAAAAACCGCTTCCCCGGTAAGCACCTGATAAATCTCTGGATAGGAGAGATTCTTTTCAGCGATTGGGTGGCAGTGTCCATACGTCTTTGCGCATTCACCCGCGATTCTTCTATCTGGAATGAGCGTGTTATCATAGCGAATTCCGTTGCTTTTGAATATATTTCTAAAGACATAATACATCTCAAGATCGCCGTGTTCGGATATATCTATATCACTCATCATAACATCTTTCAGTTCTGAGAGTTTTCTTGTGGAGCGCGTTTGCTCATTTCCATTAACAAAAAGCCTTGATCCTATTAATTCTATTCTTAGCGGAGTTTCATAGATACGATGCATCTTCGACAGCCCCTTTGAGCTTGTTTAGTTCTATCCTTCTTTCCATAGTTTTTTTTGCTATAATCTTTTGCTTTTCTAATTTGTTTACAAATAATTTCAGGAATATTATAAATTCCTTGTTTTTTATATCATAAATCTCATAATCAATTTCAAGTTTTTCTACCATTTTTATGCTACCAACTAAAAAGGAAAGTTCAATGTGTTGAGAGTTACTCATATTGTTCATAAAAACACGCAGTATTTCCCTTATCACTCCTACCCTCTTTTTAAGTTTTTTCGTTTCTTTTCTCCCATCCACACCAGTATTAAGAGACATCATTAGGTGAGCAAGGGATTGCCAGTCTTCTTTCGCGATATTATTCGTGAGTATAACTGATTCCTTCATAACCTCATACATCTCCAAAGATGTTTTAAATCATTTGCTAATCATCTATAATCATATAGCCGAGGTTGGAGTGACATGCACTTGCTGTCACTGCCCTCAGCTCACTTCGTTCGCCGAGGTCGCATAAAGCCATTAAGCAAGGCGTGAAATCAGGTAGTGCGTCGGTCTCGAACTCCATGGAGTTCGATGAACCTTAGAACATCGTCCTCATGGTCTCGAAAACCGATCCCTCTGGGATTGCAGGTTCAAATCCTGCCCTCGGCGGTCAAACCTGAGTTTTTCTCAGGTGGGCTCACATAAGGGGCGTCACAGAAATGCATAAAGCAGCCTCTATCTATGTTGTGCAGGGGTAGCAAAGCCTGGTCAAATGCGCAGGACTTAAGAACATCTAAGAAATCCTGTGACTTAGTGTCTTCACCGGTTCAAATCCGGTCCCCTGCAACTCTCTATTTTTTACCTTTTACCACAACATTTATAAACACTTGCGTGCATTATTAATAACATGATAACATTAAAATTTAAATCTGTAAAAGGGTTTGAAAATGCGGATAAGAATGTTGCAGCAGCAAAAGCATTCAGAAGTTCGCAATGCGGGCAGGATGAGAACAAAAAGAAAAGAGATCTTATATACTGGCCCTCTAGAATGGCTTTAGATTGTCAGGTTGTAGAGGTAGGCGTTCCTTTTTATAGAAAGGGCGAATGGATCGTTGTAGTAAGAAGGGAAAGCGGAGCGCTTAAATCCATCCCTCTTCCTCGTGGTCCAGGAAGCTTCAATACGAAGAGCGAGCAGTAATCTCAGATCTGCAACAGCTTAGGATAAGATTTTGAAATGAAATTCGCAAATCTCTCTGAGAAATGGTAGAGAAAACAACTTTCGTTTACCCAACTTTCTCTGTCTAGAAAATTTGGTTTCTCTTTATCTACAGTAAATAATGCGTTGAAACCGCTCGCGTCTATAGGTGCTGTGGAAAAGAAAACGCGTTCCTTTAACGTTATCAACTTAAGAAAAATCCTTATCTTTTGGGCCACAACAAGAAATATTGCAAAGGATATTAGATATACAACAAGAAGCGATCTTCCAGTACAGAAAATAGAAGGGGGAATGCCTTCGGATGTAGTTTTTACTGCCTGTTCTGGCTACCGTTTTCTTTATAACGAAGCTCCAGCAGATTACGGTGAAGTCTACGTGTACGCAAATAGAAAAGCTCTTGAAGAGATAAAGGAAAGGTTTCCCAAGTCAAAAGGCCCGCCTAATATATTTGTTCTTGAAATGGACGAGTATATGCCCCCAGGCAATATAGCACCAATCCCGCAGATATACGTTGATCTGTGGAACCTTAAGGAGTGGTACGCGAAGGAGTACCTAACTGCTCTAGAAAAAAGGTTGTTCGAATGAAAGTAAGAGAATTTTGGTCTGAGATCGTTACACAAAAAAGCTGGGAAAAATTAGTTTCGCTCTCCCAAGAATATGGTTTTATAGTGATTGGTGGATGGGCTGCATTTCTCTGGACAGGCACCCACAAATCAAAGGACATAGATCTTGTGGTAGACTATGATACGCTCAATACATTTAGAAGAAAATTTCAGCTTGAGAAGAACGAAAGACTGAAGAAATACGAAATAAAGATGGGCGAATTCGACATTGGTCTTTATCTCCCAGGATATTCAAAACTATCATTTCCAGTTGAGCATCTAAAAGAATATATAGCAAACGTAAAAGGTCTAAAGGTTCCATACCCAGAAGTGCTTGTGATCATGAAGCAAGGAGCAGAAATTGAGAGGAGAGGATCAATAAAGGGAAGGAAAGATTTGATAGACATTCTTACGATCTTGATACATTCTGGTTTTTCGATTAAGAAATATAAGGAAATTGTATCAAAATTTTCATTAAAAGGGTTTATTGAAACATTGGATGATGAAGTACGGCTTTTCAATCCGAATGATGTGGAATATCTAGGATTGGACTTTAATGAATTTGCAAAATGGAAGAAGAACTTTCTCAAGGAATTGAAATCTGTTTGAATAGTACTCTAGGCCGCTGCAAATTTAAAACCATTACCATCATCTCATAAGACGATCTGAGCTTGCGAAGTAAGCGAAGAGATGTGAACGAGTCGTCGTTCACACGATTTCTGCTAATCGTGTGCTGTAGTATCATTGCAAAGTAACAGTCAAAGTTAAACTTTCATAGATAATTCGCAACAGCCTAATCAACATTGAAATCAACATTTAAAAATTTTGTTTTGTATATTATAAGTGTCATATTTACTTTAGCAAATTTTATGCGTTTAAATCGAAAGGTTAATCGCATGAATCACGCTGAATAGAATCTCAGTTGAAAATACTCGAAAAGATATAATAAGAAAAATGTAAAAGGTGATGATATGGCAAAACAGGTAGGAGGAGAACAAGTGTATGTGCTCCCTGAAGGAGCGCAGAGGATTTTGGGTAGGGATGCGATGAGGATAAACATCGCAATAGGGTACGCAGTGGCGAATATTGTTAAAACTACCCTTGGCCCGAAAGGGATGGACAAGATGCTTGTAAGCGACCTTGGTGACATAGTGATAACAAACGATGGTGCTACCATTCTGGAAGAAATGAACGTTGACCATCCTGCAGCAAAGCTCATGGTAGAGGTTGCGAAAACGCAGGATAAAGAAGTAGGCGATGGAACGACAACCTCTGTTGTAATTGGAGGAAACCTCCTTAAGAACGCAGGAACCCTTCTCGAGCAGGGAATTCACCCCACCACGATTATCAAAGGATATGAAATGGCAGAGCAGGAAGCGGGAAAGATTCTTGATGCAATAAGCAAAGACGTAACCCCAGAGGATACAAAAACCTTGACTAAGATAGCTTTGATTTCTATGGGCTCAAAGGGTATAGGAAGTGAGGAAGAGAAAAAGAAGATAGCTGAAATTGTTGTGGCTGCATTGAGACAGGTAGCGCAGAAAAGGGATGGTAAGTACATCGTAGATTCAGACTTCATTCAGATAGAGAAAAAGGCGGGCGGAGAGGTCATGGGCACAGAGCTTATAAACGGGATAGTTGTCGATAAGGAAGTCGTCCATGCAGGAATGCCAAAGATGGTGAAGGGAGCAAAGATTGCGCTTCTAGATGCAGCGCTCGAAATCGAAAAGACAGAGACGGATGCGAAGATAGAGATAACATCACCAGAGCAGATGGAAAGTTTCTTAAGACAGGAAGAGAAAATGCTAAAAGAGATGGTCGATAAGATACAGAAGTCTGGTGCGACTGTTGTTTTCTGCCAGAAGGGAATAGATGATGTTGCTCAGCACTATCTTGCAAAGGCAAAGATAATGGCCGTGAGGCGCGTTAAGAAGAGCGATATGGAAAAGTTGGCAAGAGCGACCGGTGCGAAGATAGCCTCAAGCCTCGACGACCTAAGCGAAAATGACCTAGGTTACGCTGGTCTTGTAGAAGAGAGAAAGATAGCAGGAGAGGCGATGGTATTTGTTAGGGAATGCAAGGATCCAAAGAGCGTTTCCATATTCGTTCGCGGCGGAACAGAGCATGTCGTGAGCGAAGTAGAAAGAGCTGTTAAGGATGCCATAGGAGCAGTCGGTGCAACCATAGAGTACGGAAAATACGTAATAGGTGGTGGATGCGCAGAGATGGCGATGAGCGTGGCTCTGCAGGACTATGCAGTAAAGATAGGAGGGAGGGAGCAGCTCGCTATACAGGGATTTGCAGAGGCCCTAGAATCTATTCCAAAGGCATTGGCTGAAAATGCAGGTATGGACGCGATAGATTCCATAGTAACACTCAGGAATAAGCACAAGGGAGTGAAGGGAGGAAGCACGTATGGAGTAGATGTTACTCACAGCAAGATAGATGATATGGAGAAACTCGGAGTGCTAGAACCAGCAAAGGTAAAGAAACAGGCAATAAGCTCTGCAACAGAAACCGCAAGGCTCATATTAAGAATAGATGACATAATAAGTTCGAAAGGAAAGTCTGGTGGAATGCCTTCGGGAAGGGAAGGACCTGGTGGAGCAGGAGAAATGGGAATGGACTAATCTGTTCCACCTTTTTGTTATTTTTTTCTTTTTCGCAATATTCCTTTTCAGGTCAGGGCTTACAAATTCTTCTTAATTAATTCGATTAACTCTGATTTTTTTCTTTTCAGTTTATCTTTATCTTTGTACTCCATTGTTAAACGTATAAGAGGTTCTGTTCCAGATGGCCTGATAAGAAACCAGCCGTCATCCTCGTCAACGCGTACTCCGTCGTCTTCATTAATTCTGCCCTCTGTCCTAAGCTGTGTTTTTATTCTTTTTATAGCTCTCTCCCTGTCTACAGCATGAAACTTATCACGATATATCGGATATGTTTTATATTTTTTCTTAAGTTCCGAGAATTTTCCTTTTTCTAAGTATATTTCAAGAAATTTTGCTGCTGACAAAACTCCGTCCGGTACATGAACTCCATTTTGATAGATGTATTCACCACAAGGCTCGCCGCCGAAGATGGCATTATATCTCTCTAACGCCTCCCCTACATAAGCGCTACCAACAGGAGTTACAATTAACTCTCCACCACTCCTTTCAACGGCCTCTCTAACGATAAGGGAAGATTCTATTGTCGAGACGATTCTTTTATTTCTGGTTCTTTCCAGCTCGTGTTCAATCATTATAGAAAGCTGAACATCAAACGGTAAAATCTCCCCGTGTTCGTCTATTATAACACATCTATCAGCATCACCGTCATGCGCGATTCCAAAATCAGCCCTGCTTTCGATTACCTTTTTAGAAAGTCCTTCGAGATTTTTTGCGTTTGGTTCGGACGGTCTAGAAAACTCTTCGATAGAGTTATTTATGCTTATTACATCGCAACCAAATTCGCGAAAGAGTTGCGGCGTAATTACAACACCAGCCCCATTCGAATCTATGACAACTCGCACTTTCTTGTTTTTTTGAATATTCACAAGAGATTTGATGGATTCCTTATGTTTTGCTATAAATGAATCATCGCTTATGAGACGACCTATTTTATTCCAATCAGCGAGCTTTGTTTCACGGTGCAGATATCTTTCTTCAATATTCCTCTCATCATTTCTTCCGATTTCGATGCCGTTCTTAAAAAACTTCAGACCATTATACTGTGGCGGGTTATGCGAAGCAGTTATCATTATTCCCTTTATTCTTTTTATTTTTGTAGCAAATGCAACTGTTGGTGTTGGGGCTATACCAATGTCTATCCCATCCATACCTGCAGAGATAATTCCAGCAAAAATAGCATGTGCAATCGGCCTACTAGTTTTTCTTATGTCCTTTCCTACAGCAACTACATCATCGGCAAAGATGTTAGAAACAATGAGCGCAAGCTTTTCATTGACTTCACTGCCATAAAGACCCCTAATACCAGAAGTTCCAAACATAAGGGAAAAAATCGAGCGAAACCTATTTATTATTATTTATCGGTATAGAGTTCAATCTGAGGTGATATTTTGGCAGCAATAGATGATGTTCTAAAGTATATTGCAACGAATGAGATTAGATGGATCGATCTTCAATTTCTTAGTATAGACGGAACATTACACAGGATGAGCATTTCAAATAGAAAGATAGAAGAGGACACATTCGGAAGAGGGGTTCACATAGGAGAACTGGAAGAAATTTTCGGAAAAAGCCAGCAAGGAGAACCAGTCCTTCTTCCAGACCCAGACACACTTGCTAGGTTGCCATGGGAACCGGCAAGCGTGAGGTTTATCTGCGATATTGTCGCTATGCCATCGAATGAGAGATTCCTTAAAGATTCTAGATATGTAGCTGAGAGAATGGAAACGAACCTAAATGCAGCAGGAGTATCATATTCGAAAATTGGTGTGGAGGCAGATTGCTATATCTTTGATACCGTAACAGTCGACCGAACCTCACCAGGAAGAGGGGTCGGCGCACTTATCGATTCAAGGGAGTCATTTTGGGGGCCGTCTCCACTTTCGAATATAAAGAACGGCGCGTATGTTGCCCAACCATTCGATTCTCTTTATTCTGCAAGATGTCAGGCAGCCGAAACACTCGAAGACAGTTTTGGAGTAATGATAGATGGGCATAGGCATGGAAAATCCCCAACAGCTCAGCAGACATTTGAGCTTGCTGAAAGAGGGCTGAAATCTGCAGCAGATGGATTCATTACATTCAAATTCGTATTGCGAAATCTTGCTGCTGCTGTGAATGCAACCTGCACATTCATGCCATATCCAGTCGAGGGAGAGAGAGGAAACTCGCTAAAAATAGCAACGAGCCTTTGGAAGACTGCAGATAATAATTTATTCTATGACGCAAAGGATTCGTATGCGCAGATAAGCCAGGCTGCCAGATACTACATAGGGGGATTGCTCGAGCATGCACCAGCCCTTTCATTATTCACAGCGCCGTTGCCAAACTCTTATAAGAAGATGGCTGCTAATCCGAATATTGTAGGTTGGAGCGCGAAAGAGAAGGATGCGCTTGTGTACATACCATATGCAAAGAAAAATATAAAAGAAACAAAAAGAGTGGTGTATACAGGGGCTGATCCATCAGTTAATCCATATCTTGCTTATGCTGCCGTTGCTGCAGCTGGTCTAGATGGAATGAAAAATAAGATAGATCCAGGCGATCCTGTCGAAGAGGAAAGAGAAGGAAAGAAGAAGAGAGTAACAAAGGAACTTCCAACAAATCTCTACGAGGCCATAGAAGCTCTTGAAAGTGATATCAAATTTATAAAGGGAGTAATACCAGCAGAGTTGCTTGAGGATTATCTAGACCTTAAACTGAGACAGTACAAGGAAGACAGAAAGGCAATAAGCATGCAAGACCACAAAAATTATTATAATGTGTGAAGTTCTCTTTCAGCTTCGTGTCTCTCCCACGGATAAATAAGCCATGCCGTGGTAACTGCAGCGAAATAATCAGGCTTTAGGATGGATTGCGGCTTAAAATGGATAGCCGCTATCTTTACATCCTTTGCGCCCTTTCTGAGCACGTACTCCCTAGCAGCGATAAGGCTCTTTCCTGTGTCAGCTACATCATCGACTATAAGAACCCTCTTCCCAGCCACATCTACAGGCATTTCATGAACTATCTCAGGAAAATTTTTTGTTTCTCCTATCTTCTCGTAGAACTTTATGCCCAATATCCCTATTGCATCTATTCCAAGTATGTCTGAAAGTATCCGCACTGGGACAAGTCCTCCCCTAGAAATTCCAATCAGAACATCTGGATGATAACCCTCTATTTTCTGCCCAAGTTCTTCACAAAGCCTTGCAACCTCATCCCACGATATCTTAAGAAATTCCATATTTATATTTTCACCTTTTACGCAGCTCTCTTCTTCGCTTCTATTTCTCCTATTCTTTTTTCTATCTCCGCACATAACTTTTCCAGGTCTTTTTTGTCTTTTTCTTTAAATGCTCCTGCCTCGAGGAATTGAGCATAACCTTTCAAAGGAGTTAAATATTCTTTGAATCCGTATTTTTTGCAATAATTGAGATAAACATCTATTTTCTCTTTTATTTCCTCTTCTTCCTTCTCTTTTTTAGACTTTGGTTTCTCAGCAGACACAACAAGAGTAAAAGGCATCTCTTTAATTTTCGTGGGAATTTTATGGGTGTAATATTCTTTTTTCTCATTTTCAGAAAATGTTGACAGATATCTTCTAGCAGCGTATTTTACTTGGTTCTCATCAAGTCTTTTCAAATCTTTTCCTCTAAGGATAACATTTTCAGGATTTTTTATCTGATCTAGGATGGCCGCACGACTCTGAGGTTTCTCGTTGTCTGAAACTATAATTATTGAATAATCTCCTAGATTCACCTTGTACGCATGCTTCATTCCATAGCTTTTGGCTATCCCAGCCAACTCCTCTTCTTTTACTTTTATAGCCATGAAAACACCTATATGTAATAAATCCGAAAGTGAATAAAAAACCATTGGTTGTAAAAAATTTAAAGTTCTTCTGCATAAGAAATTGGAAACAGTGGGCTCGTAGCTCAGCTTGGATAGAGCGGCGCTCTCCTACCGAACCACGGAAACCAGCGATTTCTTCAGTTTAAGTTGGGGAGAAAGGCGAAGGTCGAGGGTTCAAATCCCTCCGGGCCCGTTAGCGCGCTGGAAAATGCTGATTTTAATCCTTTTCTACTTCATATAGATCATGGAAAAAATTCCAATTGCCGTTCTCGCATCCGGTCGCGGTAGCAATTTCCTTGCAATAATAGAAGCAATAAAACGAGGGGAGTGCGCAGCTGAGATAAAAGTTCTAATTACAGACAATCCTACAGCGAGGGCGATAGATATTGCGAGGGCAAACAATATTCCTGTAGAGATAGTAGACAGAAAGAAGTTTCAGGACCGCGAAAAATTCGATCTCGAGATAAAAAGTGTACTGGACAGATATCGCATTCAACTAGTAGTTCTTGCAGGATACATGCGCATAATCGTCTCAAAAGAACTTCTCGATGCATATAAGTATAGAATAATAAATATCCATCCATCTCTCCTTCCTGCCTTCAAGGGAAGCACGAACGCTCAGCAGGATGCATTCGATTATGGTTGTAAGGTAAGCGGGCTAACGATTCATTTTGTAACAGACGATGTCGATG
The DNA here is from genome assembly GCA_964435235.1 of Microcaldota archaeon. Lineage (GTDB taxonomy): Archaea > Micrarchaeota > Micrarchaeia > Anstonellales > Bilamarchaeaceae > JAVZJR01. The sequence continues at coordinate 4,700 of CAYSXZ010000020.1, read as the reverse complement.
GCGGTCCAATTATTTATCAAGAAGCAGTTGATATAAGCGACTGTAAGAGCGGAGATGAAGTTGCAGAGAAGATCCTAAAACACGAACATAGAGCATATGCGAGGGTCATCGATTCATTTGCAAAATGGAGATACGAAGTGCATGGAAGGCGAACTGTTTTCATACCAAGATACTGACGAAGCGGGCATAAGAAAAAACTAAGCGACATATCCATTAATTTTTAAAAGGTATGATTAGATAACACACCATGGGGATAACTCAAACAATTGAGAATATAGGAAGCGAAATAACAGTAAGAATAGGAGAGATATATAACGCAATTACTGTTTCTGAGGATAAAACAATCACATTCTTACTTTCTGTTTTTATCTTAACATTTTACGTCTATGTCTTAGTTCTCTTTTACTCACGACTTTCTAAAAGAGATATGTTCACTGTTTATCTCGAAGATAAACATGCTCTAGGGAAGGTATTCGAAATCGGCTCTTACATCCTGAAGAACCTCATACTATTTCCTATATACATCATCTTCTGGTTTTTATTTGTGTCCTATACCTTGATATTTCTTAGTTCTGTAAATTTTGAACAGATACTTTTGGTTGCTGCTCTTGTTCTAGCTGTTATTCGTTGTCTTGCATACCTAGACGAAACAGCAGCTATAGAGATGGCGAAGCTTCTTCCTCTTACTTTCGTAGCTGCAGTTCTTCTTGATCCTGCAATGCTTGAGCGTCAACCATTCCCAAGCGAACAGATAATCCGCGGGACATTTGTTCCTATCGTAGTCTTCTACCTCAAACTGATAATTGGATTTGAGATCGCGCTAAGACTAATATACGACGTATTTATTTTCTTTGGATATAAAAACCCTTCTTCTCAGAAAAAGGAGAATGATGCACGAAGACGCTAAGGCAGCCATTTCTTTTTTTCAATCTTATCCCTTATGTAATCTCCAACAAAGGTAAGCCTCTGCCCTTGCAATGCATCCTGTTCCAATTTCTTTTTTGTTTTAAGGACGAGTTTAAGTTCCTTCACCCATTCTTTGTGTCTATTTATCCAGGGATAGCTGAGCATCTCTTCAGCGCGCTTCAAGTCCACATCCTTTGCCTTTATTGTTAGCTTCTGGAGAAAATCATATTCTTCGATATCGCTCATCGTAACCCCAATAAACCTTGCTTCTGGTACAGCAAAGTCTCTTCCGAGATATGCAAGGTTCATACTGCCTGTCTTTATTGTCCAGTATATGTACCATCCCCAAGCGTCACAGTCCATGAAACAGTAAATTGGAAGTTTCATGTCTGCTAGTTTTCTGAGCAGCCTTCTTGTTCCCCTTGTGGACTGACCTTTTGGTGTAATCACGACACAGTTATCTTTTTTCCAGAACTGATCCTCATTCAATCGTTGCCAAAGCGCGTCCTTCTCTACTACGAGGATATAGTCAGCCTCTATCTCCATTATCTCCATTCCATTATCAACATCGCTTGGTATGCTCCATCCGCTTCTTCCTTGTTTTCTGCAATCTATAGTTATCTCCTCTCCGCCAAATTTATCTCTTATCACCATAGGCCCCGCAACAAATCCTTTTCTATCAGTAGTAAGGTTGAGATCCTCTCTCTTGAGTTTAAGGGCTGCCTCTAAATCTTCGAGAAGTGCGTTACTTTCGCTCTGCTCAGAGAACAGATCTTCATCCATATCGTCGCCAAGAGAGAATTTTAATTGATAAAAAAGACCTCTTATACTTGTATGGAGATTTTGCTCAAGAAATTGTTTCGTTTTTGCAGCTATTGCAACAGTCTGCATAAAGGTTCTTGCCTGAGCAACGCTCATAAACTTTCTAACTTCCTTTTTTTCTCCGACTCTTAAACACCCTATGCTCTCATCATAAATAGTATTGCTCTTTGTTCTTAGTGCTGTTTCGAATTCAGGCCCCTTTTCATTTTCTATATCCGTTGCCATTTTTCTTCCAAGTTCTTCTAGTTTTTTTTGTGTTTCCTTACTCATTCATTCTCACCCTCAATCTCCCTTTCGTTATTCTTATTATCCTCTAGTTGAAGAAGCTCGTCTTCTTCCTCCTCGCTTTCGTTTGCACCAGAATATTTTTTCTCTATTATTTCAATAAGCTTTTTCTCTATCTCTTCCTTAGGTTTCTTAGTTAATACTGATAAATCGTTTGCTAGTTGTGGCACGTATCTGCTTATTACCTTTTTCTTCGTTGCTATTTCAGTTGCTCTTCTCTTACCAGAGATATACTTCTGAATTCCGCGCGCTGCTTCCATGACAGCATATCTTATCTCGTCTTCTATGTCGTCTTCCATAGATATCGCGAGCTTTCCTGCACTCGTGTAAGGTACGTATACGCTGACAAAATTAACGAGCACGACAATTGGTTCCTCCTCAAAATTCTTAAGATTATACCTACCCCACTCTATGCTCTTTACAGTTTCTGTTATTGCACAACCAGAAGAATCAAAAAGTAGAGGAACCTTGTTGGCAAATCGCATTATCTCTCCAGTTTTTCCTGCATCCTTCACCCCACCACCATATGCTATTCCAACTTCAACCATGAAAGGGATTCCTCCTCTGTAGACCTTTGGGCTTCTCTCTGTAACAACAAGAATTTCTGGATTGAATATGTTTTTGAACGATGCCTCTATCTGATTCTTTCCTATCGGCACTAAGGAATCCATAGGGGGAGCGATCCATTTTATTTTTTGGAACGCCTTTGTAATTTTCTCTGCATCCTCCCAAATAAGCTCGGTTGGTGGTTTTTCGAAATCTATATCTGGCGCAACCTCCTTAAGCTCCGCTATCTTATTAGGTGTAATTCTTGAGAAAACTTCCTGAAGAAACGTGGAGGTCTTTCTGTATTCACCGCCATAATGCTGTGCAAATTCAAGAAGGTCGTGTGTAGTTATACCAAGAGGATGTGGTTTTATCTCATAAGGTTTTGGTGGATTAGCTTCGACAGACCTAGGGAAAACGACAACTTCTCCTGTTGGTTCTTTGAAGGTAAGAGCGGCATGCGGATTAGCGAGTGCTGTCCTTCTTATATATTCGAATGGGCTTTTATTACTTTTTTCGTACTTCATGTCTTTATATTGTCCTATAAAAGTAAGACCATGCTCTTCTGTTTGTTCCTCCAGAAGTTTGTTTACAATAGGTTTGTTCTTTTTTAAATCTATAGAAATTTCGTATTCTTTTCTGAGGCCGCTGTTGCATGATATCGCCCTTACTGGCTGGCCCGTAGTTATGTAAGAAAGCATAGTACAACCGGAACCTCCTATTCCTTGTTGGCCCCTCTGTTGCATGTATCTATTGAACTTTGTGCCAGCAAGCATCATCCCGAGAGCCTTTCCTATGTAATTTTCTGGAATTCCAGGACCATTGTCTTTCACAGTGACTTGGTAATGTTCTTCACCAAGCTCTTTTACCTCTACATAAATTTCTGGAAGAATGTTGGCTTCTTCGCAGGCGTCGAGCGAGTTTGTAACAAGTTCATGAATTACCATTGTAAGAGAGCGAATCTTTCCAGTGAAACCTAACATCTGCCTATTCTTCTTGAAGAATTCCGCTACAGAGTGCTCCTTAAAACCCCTGAAGATATCTACTGCCATGGGAAGTCACCTACCATCAGTTAATCCTCTTGCTATAATCCTCTTATTCTCTCTTCAAATATTCTTCTTTTAACCTTTGCGAGATAAGCGTAAACAGTGGAGTGCTTTGCACCACCGATAAGCATTTCTATCGCCTTTTTTGCATATTCCATGGAATCTATTCTAGATATGATTCCGATGGTATTGCCATAAACGCTTATAAATGAACCCGTTGCATTTTCTATCTCCTCCTTCATCCTACCATTCTCTCCGATCACTCTTCCTTTTATCCTAGTTATAGCCCTATCCGTAGAAAGATATTCCTTGAGATGAAAGATGTAGAGAGCATGGTCGTGCTTGGTAAGCATCATTGCAATCGAAGGTTCGAAACCACGCCCTATAGCCAACACTATATCCTTTGCGAAAAAAACATCTGTACTCTCGCCCTTAATTGTTACTTCTCCATCAGATGTCACAGTGAGTTTTATATTGCACCCTTTCTCTAACATAGTCTTATTTCTTCCTCTTTCTCCTACTAAGACACCGATTCTCTCTGCTGGTATTCTCACTATTTCTTCTTCCTCTTCCATAAACTCACTTTTCTCATGAGCATTCTTTTAATCTCATCGTTTGTTTCCGTTTCTGCTCTTTCCTCAATAAGTTTCATTCCTCTTTCATCAATTTTCATATCTTTTATTAAAGTTGCCGCCTTTCGTCTTACATCAGCATCCCAGTGCTTAAGAAGGCTAAGGATGACCTCCTTTGCATCCTCATCGTCTTCTAACAACGCCAAGGATTTCATCGCATTTTCTTGGCTTTCATCAGCGTTCCCTTTCGCATATATAATTAATTCTCTTTTGAATTCTGCTATTAACGCAGTATCCTTTATTCTCGGGAGATAGAAAAGTACATGTTGATATGTGTTCTGGTTTCTTATTGCTTTCTGAAAATACTTTCTTATGCTATTTCTGTAATTTTCGGATGATAGTATATTCTGCAAGGCACGACTAATGGGTTTCCATCCCTCCTCTTTTCTTTCTTTTGTATCGCAGATAAACTGAAGAAATGCGTCTTCCCATCCAGCGTCAAGAAACATCATCAGCGTATACT
>CAYSXZ010000019.1:0-4836 GCA_964435235.1 Microcaldota archaeon | reverse complement strand
GTATCTGATATTCGACCAGGTGATATGTATGGTGAAGTATCTAGTGGCGAGACAACTTTCAGGAAGAAAAGTAATTACAAACGAAGGGGAAGATTTCGGGAGGCTTATCGACCTCAATGTCAATGAGGTAACAGGTAAGATAGAAAGCCTTGTTATCGAGCCAAACCCGGACAACGAAATGGCAGAGCGGCTTAGGAAGGAGGACGGCACCGTTCAGATCCCTTACGAGAGCGTCCTTGCAGTAGGAGACTATGTGATTGTAGACAAAAGAAACATAAATTATTGATTCTTCTTATGGAATCGTATATAGCGGGCATCGATGAGGCTGGCAGAGATCTTTAGTTATAAACTGCAGGCAGCGTCATCGGCCCATTAGTTATATGCTGTGCTTATTGCAAGCGGGAGCATGAAAAAAGACTTAACCAACTCTGCAAAAAGGATTCAAAACAACTGAGCAGTAAGCAAAGAGAATTAATATTTAGCGAGCTTAAAAAGTTCTGTGAGTTCAAATGGATAGAGGTAAGCGCCGCAGATCTCAATGAGCTTATGCTAAGAATGTCTCTGAATGATATAGAAGCAAAAATTATAGCTACTCTTGGTTCAAAGTTGAAGAATGCAGACTTAATGATAGATATGCCAGACCGCTACGGAAGGACGTTTAGAAAACGGATGGAGAGATTTAATTTTATGAGGTTCGAAGCGGAGCACAAGGCCGATGAAAAATATCCAATAGTAGCTGCTGCTTCCATATGTGCAAAGATTATGCGCGATGAGAAGATAGAGAAGATAAAGGCACAGACGGGGATAGATTTTGGAAGTGGCTATCCAAGCGATAGGCAAACGAGAGACGCTCTAAAAAACAGAGAGATATTTTCTAAGCTAAGACCATTTATACGAATGAGATGGAAGACGCTCGAAACTGTTAAACAGAGGAAGCTTTTCGAGGAGTAGATATGGCAAAGGTAACTGTTGTAAACGATAATGTCACTTTCGAAGTTCCAGATGGTGAACTTCTTCTCCCATTTTTCAAAGAAAATACATCGATGTTATTTGGTTGCGAAAAAGGAAGATGTGGTGTCTGCATCTGCACTGTGCTTAGGGGAATGGAAAATCTAAATGAAAAATCTCAGCAGGAGATAGCTATTCTTCACTCTAAGAATGCCTATCCGGCACAAAGGCTTGCTTGTCTTCTTAGAATCAAAAAGGGAGAGGTTGTAATAGAATACTAATTATTTCTTTACTATCTGGACTACATCCTTATCTGCAAGAACATGATCTAATCCAACTCGCTGGCCGTTATACCTTACGCTTTCTCCCCAGACAAGTGCATACTTAAAATTAGATTTCAAATCTCTATGAAGTTTCTCGCAAACAGTGCTAACAGTAGCACCATTTCTAACAATCAATGGCTCTTCTAAGTCAGCCTTTTCTCTCCATCTCTTTGTATATATCTTTATGAAGTTGAGCTTTTTGTATATCATTTCCTTTAATGTTTCGGTATTAAACCCTCTATCCGCGGATATCGGGAGGTAATCAAACGGTAATTCCTCATCTATTCTTCCTTCGACAAGATCAATCTTATTCACGACTATAATCGCTGGGATATACACCCTGTTTCCTTCCAGAACATCTATCAATTCATCCACAGTAGAATCGCTTCGAAATACAACGTCCGCATTGTATATACCATATTCTCCGAGTACAGCGTTTATTTCTCGTTCGCTTATTCTTGTAAGTTTAACAGTGGAACTTATTGTTATTCCTCCACGAGATGTTTTTTTGACATGAATATCTGGGGGTTTTGCGTTTACTCTTATACCAAAACCATAAAGTTCACGCATTATCGTTTCGTACTCCCTTTTCGGATTTGTTGCGTCCAATATTATGAGAAGAAGGTCAGAGCTCCTCGCAACCCCTATAACCTCTCTTCCTCTTCCCTTCCCATCCTTTGCACCTTCTATAATACCAGGTAGATCAAGAATCTGAATCTTCGCGCCATTGAATTCAAGAATACCTGGAATGCATTTTAACGTTGTAAAAGCGTATGCGGCAGCTTTTGATTCCGCGTTTGTTATCTTTGTAAGAAGAGTAGATTTTCCAACACTCGGTAGTCCTATTATTGCAACCGTTGCATCTCCGCTCTTCTTAACATCAAATCCGCTTCCTCTCCCGGCCTTTGCCCGATGGGAGGAGATAAGCTCACGCTTGAGCTTCGCTATCCTAGCCTTAAGCCTTCCGATATGAAACTCTGTTGCCTTATTGTACTGCGTCCTTCGTATTTCATCCTCAAGCTCTCTAATTCTATCTTGTATTCCCACGGTTATATTTCTGATTTTTTCTTTTTAATAATTACGCCCTGTTTGCTTTGCAATGTCATAAGCGGTATTTTACCTTCCTTTCCTCAAGAGTTTTTTCTGGCAATTTTAATTCCAGCGGTTGTATGTCCTTATTTCGCTTCCTTCTTAGATAAAGGAGAGTTGCCAAAAAAAGTTTCCCGTCCATCGGGCCTTTTTCTTTCATACCGTCAAGAGAGCCCATCTCTTTGGAGAATTTGTCATTATTTTTAGCGACATGTAGAAGATAACTGCGTATTGCACTGTTTGCAACATCAAGAAGCTCCTTTTCATTTGCGGATAGTTTTTTATTTTCCGTCATGTGGCTCAAAATACGTTCAAAATTCTTGTTGTTTTCAGCGGATGCGGAATAATTAAGATACATTTCAAAATCAGTTTTAGTATAAAGTTCATTAAAAACAGCTGCCGTTACTGCCGAAGAGTTTTTACTAATATACTCTTCAAGATTTTCGAACGAATCGGCTAGTTTTTGAATCTTCGATATTATTTTTTTATCAGGTTTCTTGCTTACATCCTTTAGCGTACTCTCTATAATTGATTGCGATAGTGTGATGGTAACAACCTTCGGAGTAGGGGTTGCTTTCTCGATTTGTATCTTTTCTTTTTTTATTTCTTTACCTTCTTCCTTCTTTTTCCCCTTTTCCTCTTTTGGTGTTTCTTTTTTCTTTCCCTGCGCCATCTCGTGCAGTTTTTTCGCAAGCGCGGCAGTTTTTCTCTGAAGGTTTAGTACCTCAGGTGCCTTTCCAGCCACCTGCCCTATGGCCTTTCCTATTTTCGTCTTAATCTTATCAATTGTGTCATCTGGCCCAACCGTTTCTCCTGTAGGATAGCTTTTATTACCTACCTTGATTACTATTTTTCCGTTTTTAAGAGTCACATCAGCAGCCATTAAAATCACCTATACCCTACGATCTCTTTAATTTTGTCCTTTAGCTTTTCTACATTCTTCTTTGTCTCTTTCTTATTTCCTACAGCCAATTGTGGTTCTCCTGTTTCTTCATTTATTTCTACTCCGTACATGTTTTTTAAATCCTTAAGCGCATTCCTATCTCCCTTTTCGCTCTTAGTTATTGCTTCATTGATTACCTTAAGAAGCTTTTCGTGCGCTACTTTTTTTGCTTTATTTTTTGTTTCTTCATTCTTCCCTTCCATCATTCCATTAATCATTCCATCAACAATATCCAAGAAGCTCTTACTTTTTTCCACCAGCTCAGGCGGGATTGTTACGATTTCCTCTTTACCCACTATAATCGGAGTTATAGTCCTTCGCGAGAATATATCTGTAAAAATAGGTTTTTCTTCCTTTAAGACCTTGCCTTTTTTATAAAGATTTTTCTCTATGAGAGTAGATATTTGGTTGTTCAAGAACTCATAAATACCTGAATAGTTATACGTGTTGGTTTTTTTGACGTAGTACATTTCATTCATTGTATTCTTAGATTTAGAGAAGAACCATACAACTTTGGTCCCATCGGTAATTTTTCCTGCATTATCGATAAGCCAACCAAACATACCCGCGTCTTTGTTCATTGTTTCAGAAGATTTAAATGCTCCAATATTAGAATACTGAAGAATAAAACGAATGTTCATTTCGTTTTCTGCAATTTCTGGATAATACTTCATAAGAGAAGAATCCCCTATCCATACCCAATAGTGTTTTATTTGAATTACTCCTTTTTCATCTTTGAATCGTGCATCTCCGAATATCACCTGTTTTCGTGGGTCTACCTCTCCTAGTTCTCCTTTAGCGACAGAATCGGCAAGCATTATTAGGCCGAAAAGATTTCCGTATATCGCCTCCCTTTCATTTATCTTGTAATTGTCAAGATTTTTCTTTGCCTCTGCATTTTTCCTATAAGTGTCCAGAAGAGATATATAATACTCTCTAAATTCTCCGTTCCCCACAGCATATTGATCAAGAATGTCCATCAACGAGCCTACAGGTATTGGCTCTGATAGTACATACGCACTCATTTTTTTCTCTTTCTCTTCCCACGATTCCTTGCCAAATGCGATTTCGCAATAATATCTCATCATAGAGCGAGGGAGCCTACCGTCCATTATCAGACTCCATGTCTCCTTGAATAACTCCTTATCCTTCATGAAATCTTTAGTATATTTTTCTATTCCAAGAGACTTGCACATCTTTTCTATATATAAATCACCTAGTGTAACCACATAGCCTTTCCCCTTCCATTTACTTATTTTTTCATTTATAACCTCTTGTGCAGATTTTTTTTCTGTTTTAGCAGCATTCATGAGCTCTTCAAGAAGCTCACCAAATTTATTTGGATTTAACATCCCACCACTTTCATCCAAAATCTTCTTGAGTGCTTCTACATTTTTTGGTTCTTGTATAAACAATTTGATTTTATCAGGGGTTGGATAGAAACTTTTAAGCTCTCTTATTGCATCTTTTCCATTGTCGGTTCCATAGTAATAGGAAATGGCTTCATCAGAAAGGGGGAATTCGATCTTAACC
>CAYSXZ010000018.1:0-2921 GCA_964435235.1 Microcaldota archaeon | reverse complement strand
GCATTATGTAATCCAATCTATTCACCTGTATAATATATCCTCAATATCGCCGAAAGCTACCTTCTGCTTGCACATGCTGGGTAGATACTTAGCTGCCTTTCCGGAATTCGCTCCCGTGACCCTAAAACCCATTTCTTCCAGGGGACAGACAACCATACATGTGTCTGCGACCAGCATTCCACAATTTTCTTTTATTATTTTTTCGTATCCTAATTTTTTTGCCTCCTCCATCGTCTTTCTTGCTGTGCAGATCCAAAAATTGCACGTTGGTTTTTTGTTCTTCACGAGTTCTGCAACCTTTTTAATTTCTTCTATGGAGGCATGCGGGCAGCCTAAAGTAACTAAATCTGGTTTTTCTTTGCTGTCTATCTTCTCTTTCGTAGCTTTCAAATCTTCATCTGTGAAAATTATTTCCTTTGCATTTTCATCTACAATATATTCTGGGGTAACGCCCTTGACGTAGAATATAGATACTGCTCCGGCTGCGGCCATGGCAGCACCCAAAAGTTTCATTTGATCTTCGTTTGGTTTTATATCAGAAAATGCAGGTCTTCCGTTGCCGATCTTTTCTCCTATAAAATATCCCATCGCGCCGTAATCGTTATAGCTTTTAAGCTTCGCTTCAACCTTGATCTTAAAATTAGCAACCCTGTTTTTCTTGAGATGGAGGCCGTAGTATGGTGTAACACCACATATTCCAGCGCACAATGCAGATGGCCCACCTTCGCGATTTGTATACGCCCCAAGCACAGAATTTGCAAACGCTACCGCTGAGCTTTCAGACCATGCAACATGTTCTCCCTTTTTTGGTCTTATATCAACAAGATAGGGCGTGCATGTATACGACGCGATTATACCCATTTTATGATAAGCGTCCAAGATGCGAAGTTGTTTTGCAGCAAAATCCTCAGGTATTTTCATTTCCTTCCATTGTTTTACGTCCATCCCGGCCGGATTGAGAAAGGTCGGAATGCTAACCCGTGCGCCTATCAATGCCATGTGTTCTAAATATTCTAAGCCAGCATCTCCAATGGTCTTATATGATACACCAGCAACCTGTGCGCTGGAAACAGGGATCATTTTTTCTGCATTATAAATCCTTCCTAGGGCTACCAGTATCTCCATTGCTATTTGTTTTGCTTCTCCAAATTCTCCTTCAAGCATCTTCTGTTCTCTATCTGTGAGTTCCATTCTCTCAGCGAGTTAAAATAAACATTATATGTTTAAAATATTCCGTTAATTAGTTTTTATATGCCGGGCTGGCAGATCGGCTATGCGGCCGCCTGCAGTTGTTCGCTTTTCTGAGATAGAGAAAAGGTCTATCAATGAATGGCATAAAGCGGCAAAGAGGGGTTCGACAGAAAACCCGAAATTCCCTTGCCCGGCTTTCGTTTTATTCATGTACATTTATTGTTTTGGCAGGAACCAGATTGGCAGTCCTCATTGTTTATACAAAATTCTCCCGACCTAGCTTTCATCGCACTGCTTGTTCTTTCATAAAGTTGTTGAGATTGATTTTCTACCTGCTCTCCCGCGCTCTTTGCACTTTTCATGAGTTGTGTAGCGGCGATAGCAACAATCGCCAGTACAACTGTTATTAATATCAACATTTCCGCAGAAAGTTGTCCTCTCATCACATCACCAAATGTGTTTTGATGTAAAAAATTAAAAAATCTATCTATTTCTAGACGTGTCAGTAAATCCGAAAGTGAATAAAAATCTGGTTGGAAGGCCGGCTGACGTTGGAAATCCAATATATTAGCATAAAATTTACCATTAACTAGAAAATTTATCGGATTCATTGATACTCAAACCTTACAGCGGGCTTTTAAAAGATTATTCAACAGAGTAAAATTCGCTGGCAAGATAAGTTGCGAATGGTTACGCAGAAAGATTTTTACTCATGAAACTTAAGAAGAAATAACTGTAGGGAAAACTAATGAGGATTTTATTAGAATTGTCGTCACAATGCAACGCTGCTTATGAACTATCATATCACACAAAGCTTCAAGGGTTTGTGTACAATCTCTTACGAAAGAGCCCTTACTGTATCTTTCATGATAAGAAAGGGTACAAGTTTTTCTGTTTCTCGAATATCTTTCCAATAGGGGATTTCAAAGAAGGAGATAAACGACGTCTCTTGATATCTTCACCAGATGTTGGTTTTATAAAAACCCTTCAGGAGAATCTTAACCAAAAGGAGGTAATACATATAGGCGAGTTGAGTTTTAAAATAGAATCTGTTAAGGTGCTACAATCTAAATTGAGAAACAATGTAAGGATTATTACCGCAACCCCAATTATTATAAGAATTCCTAAAGCAAATTATGAAAGATATGGTATAAAATCAGATAAAGAATATGTGTTTTGGCAGCCCGAGTATTCGTTTGAAGCATTTATAAAACAACTTGAGGAGAATATATTCAAGAAATACAATGAATTTTACGGCCAAAAAATTGAAGAATTTCCAGTTTTTGAGATTTTTAATTTCAAAAAAACTACTGTCAGCCATGTCCTACTTGATCGCAATGAATATAAATTTTTTGGGAGCATATGGGAGTTTATATTTAACGGTTTGAAATATGATAGAAAGAGGAAGGAAATCCTCGAATTCGCTATAGATTGCGGCTTCGGCGAACGAAACACGTTTGGATTTGGGTTTATGAATCCTATAAATGGGGTTGCTGGATGTTATACGAAATAATTGAGTTAGGTAAACTATCTGAAGAAAAAAGTATTGTTACAGATATGTTTCAAAGAAATGGAACTGCAAAACTGATTGTTATCGAATTTGATGAGGGCGGCAATTACACTGGTTGTTCACTTGAAGACTTTGATCCGGGAAAGAAAGAGAAGTATTTATATAGAAAAAAATCCTCTAATGGTCCTGATTTTACACCAACTGCGAAAGTAACTAAAAT
>CAYSXZ010000017.1:0-12666 GCA_964435235.1 Microcaldota archaeon | reverse complement strand
CTAGGTCTTACAGATGAAAAGATAGCAACTAATGCAGCACTTCTAGGCAGAGACCCAGAAACAATTCAGAGAAATGCAGAAGCACTGAAGAAACTAGGTCTTACAGATGAAAAGATAGCAACTAATGCAGCACTTCTAGGCATGAACCCGAAAACAATCCGAAGGAAGTACGAATTTCTCAGAAGATTTTTCTCAAAAGATGAAATAATGGAAAATGTTCAGCTTCTCGGAGGATCGCAGAAAACGATTGAGAGTTCGGTGCAATTTCTCCATCAACTTGGTATTGATTACAAGGAAATGCCCTTTGCATGCGGAACTACACCGAAAACGAAAAGAAAAAAGATTGCTGTTTTGTTAAGGGAAAAATACGGTTGTAATGAAAGCATGAGCAAAGAAGAAGTCAGAGAGCTTATAGAAAAGGCGAAGGAGTTTGTGCGGGCAAGACCACAGATTCTGAGAATGAGCGAGATGGCGATAAAGAGGAAATATTGCTGATTCAAAATGCAAGAGTGAATAGGAAAAGAGGCATTTTGTTTCCTTCGATTTTTTCCTCGGGAGTGAGGGTGTATGTCATGAATCCGGATAATAACCGCTCCCTTTTCTTTCCACCTACTTCAAACGCCATCTTCCTACCCGGGATTATAAAATCTGCTTCATGGCTGTAATGAATATCTGAAAAAGCAATGGAAAGGTGCATATGTACAACATCTTCCCTTATATTTCCTAGAAGATCGCTTTCTATCCTAAGTGCTCTTGCCAGTGAGTATCTCATCGAAGGAGATGTAAAAACCCATTTTTTTGGCATCCTCAGAGCCTTTCTTCGTCCGTGTGCTTCCAGACCTCTTACAACCATAGATTTTTCGAACATTCCCAGAAGTTTTACCACCGTTTCTTTTGACACATCGAGATAAGCAGCCAATTTATCAAGCCGCACCGCATCGGCAGGTATTTGAGAAAGAAAGAAGATCGCAGTCCTGCTTAGGGAGAGATATAGGAAGGAGATACTGTTAATTCAAAAATTCAAGCATGTTAGTGTCTAAAGTGTCTCATTCCAGTGAAAACCATTGTTATATCATGTTCATCTGCTGCAGCTATAACTTCCTTATCGTTGATAGAACCTCCAGGTTGAATAATCGCAGTTACACCAAGCTTTGCAGCATAATCAACTCCATCCCTAAAAGGGAAAAATGCATCGCTTGCCATCGCACAACCCTTAAGACTATCCGCACCTGTATATTCGATGGCAATCATAGCACCAAGCTTTGCAGCATCGATACGCTTCATCTGACCAGCGCCTATGCCAACTACTCTGTTTTTCTTCGCATAAACTATTGCATTTGACTTGACGTATTTTACGACTTTCCACGCGTAAAGCATCGATTTCATTTCTTCATCTGTCGGTTTTCTTTTTGTGACAACCTTTAATTCCTTATAAAGTTCAGTATCGCTGTCCTGCGCTAGAAAGCCACCAAGAACAGAGCGGTATACCCTATGTCTTTCAACTGTCTCTTTTATAGGAAGCTCGAGAAGTCGTAAGTTTGGCTTTTTGAGAAACACCCTTTTTGCATCCTCAGTAAAAGACGGCGCGAGGACTATCTCAACAAATCTATTCGATATCTCCTCTGCGAGCATTCCATCGACCTCTCTGTTCAATGCAACTATCCCTCCAAATGCAGCTTCTGGGTCAACAGATCTAGCGATAGCATACGCCTTATGAATGTCTTCATCAGATGCAACTCCACATGGATTGTTATGTTTTACTATCACAGCAGTCGGTTCTTCAAATTCCCTTATTAGGTTGTAAGCTGAATTCGCATCAAGAACGTTATTAAATGAAAGCTGCTTTCCCTGTAATTGTTTCGTCCTCAGAAGGGAAGGATTCCTCTCGTGCTCATCTATGTAGAGCGCTGCGCTCTGATGCGGATTTTCACCATACCTCAAGTCCTGTTTTTTCTTAAATGTGAGGTTTAGATATTCTGGGTAAGCAAAAGGGTCGTCAAAAATCTTTCTAAAATAATTCTCGATCACGGTGTCGTAATGCGCTATATGCTCCCATGCTTCAATTGCAAGCTCTTCTCGCAGCTTTTCTCCTATGCACCCATCCTTCTTTATCTCTGCAAGAATTTGTTCATAGCGTTCCGGCTTGCAGACAACTGCTACGTTCTTATAATTCTTTGCCGCAGCGCGTATGAGCGTTGGGCCGCCAATGTCTATGTTTTCTATAACCTGCTCTATCGTAGGATTGCCAAGAACCGTCTTCTCGAAAGGATAGAGATTAACAACAACAAGATCTATAGGTACTATTCCATTTATCTTTGCTTCTTCTACATGCTTTGGATTCTCTCTATCCATTAGTATTCCGCCATGGATTTTCGGATGGAGGGTCTTCACTCGGCCGTCCATCATTTCTGGATATCCAGTAAAATCAGAGAGATTTGTTATCTTTATACCCGCTTCCCGTAGCGTCTTTGCAGTTCCTCCAGTAGTTAGGATCTCTACTCCGATATCAAAAAGAGTGCGCGCAAATTCTACTATCCCCTTTTTTTCATAAACACTAAAAAGCGCAGTTCTTATTTTAACCATTCAAAAACCGTTTATCTTATCTGTTGAGAACATAATTAAAAAGGTTTCGTGGCCATTAAAAACGGTGTTTTGTATGGTAGGTCTTATAACCGTCGAGGAAGAAAAAAATCTTCTTGAAAAAATGATTGCTTATTATAAGAACATCTACCCAGGCATCAACTTTAGGAAGGAAGAAAGAACCCTTACTCACAGGGAACTCGGCGAGCTCTATTACACCTATCCAGGAGAGGAGGGAGAGGTAACAGCTGAGGAAAAGATGCTTATGATTTCAGATGCAATAGGCCACGGCTACTCTACACCAATTCTCGTTCTAAAAAAAGAAGAAAAGCTCATACTTCTTGATGGGCATAGGAGAGTCCGTGTCGCGTATTCGCAGGGAATGTCATGGAAGGCGTATGTGATAGTCCCTAGCAAGGAGAGCATAGAATTTGGAATAGAAAACATGATAATGGGAAAGGTAAAGGACCTATTCTAATCTAATTCGAATTATTCCGGGCGCTCTGGAAGCCAGCCTTGTTTCTTTACCCAAACATATGCGATTATTACTGATACTATCGTTGAGCCGATGAGAAGCAATGTATACCATCCAGCATCCTCTGTTGTCATATCATAGGCTGGATTACTTAAAATTGTTGCAAGCGTGTTTGGAACAAGGACAGCAGTTCCTAGGATTGTTAAGTAAGCAACCAGTAGTGCTAGCCTATTATTCAATATCTGAAGCTGATTGTTATAGATGCTTTGAAGAACTTCGAGGCCGCTTGCGAGTACTTCGCTAAGATGCTCCCCAAGCCCGATATGGTTGTTAACCTCTGATATAAGGCCAGTTAATCTATTCAAAATTCTTGGGTCGTCAGTTAGCACTTCTGGGTCGCCATAACGAAGGGTGTTGAGTACATCTACTGTTACCCAAAGGCCACCGAGATAAGTAATCAAGGCGTGTTTCATTTGGTATATCTGAAGGGCAACTATCTCTCTTGGGGTCTTTGGATCTGCGAGGATTTTACTTAGTTCATCTGAATTCTGCTCTATCTCTCTCAAGTGGTCAAAGTTTCTGCTGTTGTTTTCATCAAGTATACGGATAAGAAGATGGGTTACCTTATCCTGCGGTGGTATATTAAGTTTTATTTTTCTCATAAAAATCTCTGCGTATCTTCTTAATCTAAAGAATCTCTTTGTTTCTGTGCTGTGCAATGTCACGACAAGATTTCGCTTTATAAGTATCAGAAGAGGATCAAGCTTGACATCGAATCCATTTACAATTATAGCAGGGAGCATTATTCCAAGTTCTGTATCAAGGTCTTCATAGCCACCTTCTTTATTTTTTAAAAGAGAGGTTACAAGTGTTTCACTAAAACCAAGCGTTTTTGCAGCTTTTATGCTGTCTTTCTTAAGATCATCTACTACGTAATCGATCCAACTCACCGCAGCAGTATCGATTAATTCTCGAAATTCATTCACATTGTTGGATTCTTTTTTGATCGGTATACCTATCTGCGAAAGTGAAACACAAAATGCCTTCGATTCGAGCGCAAGTACAATCATTTCTTTTGGGGCTCTTACTGTTATCTTTGTTTTTTTCCGCAAGAAACCACCTTTTTGTGATTTAAAAATAGGATACAACAAAGATTATATAACTTCTGTTTCTCTTTGCCAAGAAAACATCCTGCTATAATACCCCAGCTGCAGCAGAGGAGATCTTTGGAAAAATAATCTTCTGTTTTTTATGGGTTATGAGTAGAGAAGGGGGATTTTTACTATTTTTTATCTTTTCATTTTGTTCTTTTGTGCTGATTATACTCTCAACCATAGGTTCCTTTACCAGTAACTTGGCACAAAAATCAAAAGGTGGGGCGGCCATGGGATTAGCAACATTTCGATTAGTTTGTTTATTTGAAGTGATAAACGGCCGTTCACCCCACCCCCCACATTTCACACATCCTCTGTAAAGGTTGGTTTGAGCAGTCTCTTCTTTTGGATAGAGTAGTTTATAAATACTATCTTTTTTATCTACATTTTTTGTAGTATTTACTTCTTCTCCGTTCTTTCTGCTATTCGTCATCTTTGCTGGTTGTGCTGTTTCTCTTTTATCCATAAATTCTTTTACGAAGCGTTCTTTGTGCAGGATGTCTTTTTTTATCATATGGTTATAATATTCTGCAGACATCTTTCCTGCTTCTTTTCTTTTTATATCTTTTATTATATTAGTTTTTATTATATTAGAACTGCTTTCGATTTTTTTGCTTCTCTCGGTTTCTGATCTTAAGCCACCATTCAAATACGATCCCATTCTTATATCTTGATTTTTTGCCGGCACTTCTTTATTTAAAACTGTCTTCCAAATTTTGTTTTGCTCTACATTAATATTGTCCTTCTGCAGTTTTTGTGCTGCTGTTTTCGTCTTCTTTTCCGTAATATTTTCCAATTTTGTTGCACTGCTTAACACCGCGATGTTCTTTTTTATTCTCTTCTCTTTTTTTTCAATCTTTCCTCCCAAAGATGCACAGAGCGAAATTGGATTTTTCTGTAAGTTTCCTGAAGAAAGGAAAAATTTTCTCCAATTTCTTGCGTAGAAACTGCTGTATCCTTCGATTGCTGTTTTAACATTTGGTTTCTTTCTAGATTTTGAATAGTAATACTTCATGGGGGAGCGTCTCGGAATATAAGCGTAAAGTCGTTTTGTCGCTTGTCTCGTCCAGTTCTGCCTATTATAAGGATAGCATCGATTGGAATTCTGCCTATTATAACAAAGTTTTTTCACTACACCCATCTTATCAAACCTTCAACAGCGCGGAACTATTTAAAAATTTATGTAGGAAAAAAAGGTTTTACGACATTAGTCTAACCACATGCTCACTGAATAGGAGGAGAAACTCATTTAGTCTTTCTTTTGGAATAGACGCACCTGCAGCTATCTTATGTCCTCCCCCAACACCACCAATAATATCTGAAACAGATTTCTTCAAAATCAGACCAAGATTAAGCCCCTTACCAACAAGCCTTCTGCTGCATCTTGTCGATATTTTTATCGTATTGTTTTCGCCAAACGCTATCCCTACTATCGGTTTCTCCCAATTTTCCCTTACCATCATCCCGCAAATTGTTCCTATTATATTCTCGCTTATTACCCCCCTACCATCAAGAAAATAAAACCTCCCGAGATCTTGAACGTTTGAATATGCGAATTCTATTCCTTCCCTCAACATCTTTCTGTGCATTCGGAGAAGGGAGCATGCTTTTTTGTATCCTTCCTCATGACCGAGGGAGACCTCTATACCTACATCAGAATATCCCCACCTTCCACATGCGTTGAGCATAGTTGAAAATTCATTCGCTTCATAGGTTTCGTTCTTCGGCCTAAGCGGGAAAACATAACTTTCACAGATTAGTTCATCTATCTTCGTTATCAATCCTCGCTCTATTAATATATCCGCTATTGCGCTTACAAGTTTCTTCTTCTCTTCTGTACTAAGTTCTGAATAGGTTCTTTCCCCTTCTTCTTCACCTCTTCTAAGCGATATCTGAAGGTCGCTCAGCAATTTTAATGCCTTATCTTCTCTGTAGGATAGCCCAGGAATGTAAGGGTCATCTGAATATGCGAGAAATTGAACAAGCGGTCTCGAATATCTTCCATAGAACCTAATGTCTTCCTCTATCTTCACCTCTCCTATGCGCACTCCTTCCTCCAACATTTTTTTATTCGCTCCGGTAAGAGGCCATTGCATGTCTCCCACTGCCCAAGTTATCCCAAGGTCCAGGTTTGTTCTGAAAATAAAATAAGCAGTGCCTGATGAGCTTAACTCATCGCTTCCATCGATTCCATAAAGCATAGGATTTACTTGATGCTTCTTGATTCCTGCAGTTTGATGATGATCTATTATAAGAACATCCTTAAGTTCATTAACCCGCTGATTTCCGCCACCCAAATCGACAAAGATAATCTCCTTCTCGTTTTTATATCGTTCTATCGTAGCATCGTCAAGCTTTTTTATGCACTCGCGACGGAAGGGTTTACCTTCCTTAAGGAATGCTGAAACTACTATCGCGCCCGATGAAATACCATCGCAATCGTAATGATGAACGATAAGCGGTTCCTTAAAAGAGAAGGCTATCCTTCGTGCCTCCTCACAATCCTCAAAAAACTTTTCCATCGATAAAATAACGGATGATAGTTTTTTAATTAATTAGCTGGATAACAGAATCATGAGAGAGGAAACACGGCTGTGGGTCAGGCAGGCTGAAGAAGATATGATAACTGCAAAAGAAAACCTCAAAAGCGGACGATTCTATGCATCAGCTTTCTTTTCGCAGCAAGCAGCCGAGAAGGCACTCAGAGGCATGCATCTAGAAAAGAAGCGCGAGCCGTATCTGCGCCATAATCTTGTTGAAATTGCAGATGCTGTTAATGCCCCATCCAAGATAAAACGCGCATGCAGGTTTTTGAATCCACAGTATGCCGTAAGCAGGTATCCAGACGCTGCGGGCGGGCTACCTGCGGATGCATATGACGAATTCCTGGCGAAAACTATAATGGAAAGCGCCGCAACGGTGATCGCGTGAGTGAAAAA
Source organism: Microcaldota archaeon (assembly GCA_964435235.1). GTDB lineage: Archaea > Micrarchaeota > Micrarchaeia > Anstonellales > Bilamarchaeaceae > JAVZJR01. The sequence continues at coordinate 5,518 of CAYSXZ010000017.1, read as the reverse complement.
AAACCTTTAGCAGATTTTATCAGAAAACTGAAAGAAAAATACAAGGATGTTAAGGTTTATCTTTTTGGCTCACGCGCAAGAGGGGATGAACTCAAGGGAAGCGACTACGATCTTATCATAATATCTGAAAAGTTCAAGGAAAAAAGGTTCGTGGAAAGACTCATAGAGATGCAGTTCCTATGGGAGGGAAACGAACTCCTTGAATCCCTTTACTATACCCCAGAAGAATTCGAAAACATGAAAAAGAAAATAAACATCGTAAGCCATGCTATGAAATATGCAAAACGGATAATATAACATATGAGCAGGTGAAAACCTTGGAGATTCAAAAATCAAATTTTTCAGAATGGTACAATGCAGTAATAAAGGAAGCAGAGCTCTGCGATATAAGATACGACCTAAAGGGCTTTGTTGTTTTTCGTCCTTGGTCTGTCATGAGCATGAATAAAATGTTCGAGATGTACGAGAAGGAGCTTCAGGCAAGGGGTCATCTTCCGGCTCTTTTTCCAGCCCTTATCCCAGCATCTTATCTCATGAAGGAAAGCGAACATGTTGAGGGCTTTGTTCCAGAGGTATTTTGGGTGACTGCTGCAGGCAACAATCAGCTTGAGGAGAAATGCGCCATGAGGCCGACAAGCGAGACCGCTATGTATTCCATGTTCGCACTATGGATCCATGGATTGAAGGATCTTCCTCTCAAGATATACCAGCGCTGTCAGGTCTGGAGATACGAGACAAAGGCGACAAAGCCATTCATACGCTCTCGTGAATTCTATTGGATAGAGGCTCACGATGCCTTTGCGACTAAGGAAGAGGCGGAAAGACAGGTTCGCGAGGACATGGACATGGCAGAAAAGGTTCTTCATCAACAGTTCTGCGTTCCATTCCTTTTCTTCAGAAGACCACAGTGGGACAAATTTGCTGGTGCGGTTGATACATTTGGCGCAGACACCCTCATGCCAGATAGACGTGCATTGCAACTACCTAGTACCCATCTCCTCGGTCAGAATTTCGCAAAGGCGTTTAATATAAAATACATGGATGAAAACGAGAAAGAACAGTATGTCTGGCAGACGTGCTATGGCCCAGCAATATCCAGGATATATGCTGCCGTTATAGCTGTTCATGGAGATGAAAAGGGCCTCGTTCTTCCATTCGATATCGCGCCCATCCAAATAGTAATAGTCCCAATAGTTAAGAAAGGGGTGGAAGAGAAGGTTATGAAAAAATGCAAAGACCTCGAAGAACAGCTTTCTAAAAAATACAGTGTTAAACTAGATGATAGCGACAACACGCCAGGCTTTAAGTATAATTATTGGGAGCTGAAAGGGGTGCCTATTCGCATTGAGATAGGAATACGTGACATAGAAAATGATTCAGTTATTCTTTTCAGAAGGGATACGAAAGAAAAAATAACTGTTTCGCTCGATAAACTCGAAGAGAAGATAGAAGAACTTAGGGAAGGCATAAGAAAAAATCTGAAGGAAAGGGCAGATAGATGGTTTAATTCGCAGACAACTAAAGCAGATAGTGTAGAAGAGCTTGGGAATAAACTTGAAGAATACGGCTTTGTTCGTGTGCCATTTTGTACCGATCGTTTAGACGGCAAGGCCTGCGCAGAAGTAATAAAAGAAAGAACACATGCAAACATACGTGGTTCTCTCTATGAAGAGAAAGAAAAGCCAAAAGGAAAGAAATGCATAGCATGCGGAAAGCCAGCGACTGTTTATCTATATGCAGCAAGACAGTATTGAATGTTCCAAAATAAATATCAAAAACTCACAGATGGTGCAAAACCGCTAGAAAAAGCGGTATCGGCAGTATGTTCCTCTTGGGGTCGAATGTGCTCTTCGACAACACAAAAACATCCTTCATTCTTCCAACTATAAGCCTTTTCTCTTCTGCTTTTCCCTCCCACTTAACTTCAAAACCAATGATTTTTTCCTTTGTCCTGGCAACAATATCTACTTCAGTGCTATTTGCCCAGTAATAGACCTCTCCAACTTTGGTTGATCCACCCACAACTCTGGAGATATGGGCTGCAACAATGCCTTCTACAATAACAGGCTCTGGGTCCTTCATTTTTATCAAGCACCAGTCTTCAAGAATTCTATAAACGAGTGGGTCTATGAAAGCGATCTTCTTATTCTTGGCGAATTTTACAAAACCAGTGTTTGGGTCAAGATAATAAGCGATATGGGTAAGAAACATTTCTGTAAAAACATTTAGGTAACTGTTTACAGTCTTGGGCGATTTTACGCTTATTTCTTTTGAGATTCCCTCCCAGCTTAGCCTACTTGGTATTTTTGTCAGCACTGCCTTTGTTATTTCCCGAGCAATACTTTCATCCTTTCCGGCCTTATACAGGTCGTTTTTAATCCATGAAAGATACGCCTCTTTCGTTGCTTCATCAACCAGACCACTCTTTTTCCATGAAATAACAGCAAGAGGAAACCCGCCGGTTTTTAGGTATATCTCGAACAGTTTGCTAAGCTCGTTTATGTGTGGTAGTGCATTCATGCATGCTTTTCTTACGTCATACAGGCTCTTTGCCAAGGGAAGCTTTTTATGGAGCTCAGGATTCAGCACATTTACAAATTCCCTGAATGAAAGAGGAAGTAAGATGAAATCTCTCCCATATCCGCGTCTTCCAGGAAATAGCTCGGTCGTCTTCTTTATCTTCATGCTTGTTGAACCAGTAAGCACTACAACGTCGTTTTTGAGCCTGTTCGAATCTATAAGTTCTTTTATTGCCCTAAACCACTCTTCAGGTGCAGTTACCTCATCTAGAAAGATATAAGATGTTTTTATGCCTGCTTCTTCACGATAATCCAGATATGCGTTCAGAACCTCTAAGAGTTCTTTATAATCCTTAAGAAGGTCACATCTGAAGTAAAACACAGCTCGTGTATCTTTGGCTTTTTCCAGAAGATTCTGAATGATCAGTTTTACAGCTGTTGTTTTTCCTGTTTGTCTCGGACCTAGCAGAATATGCAGGGAGTATGGCTTAAGCTCCATTTCTTCTACTATTGAAGGAAGCCATCGGATTGGATTTTTCAGCCACATCTCGTAGTCTCTATCTTCGGCAAGGTGCTCCCTACCTTTCCACCACGGGTTCTTTTCCACTAGGATGCTTTTTTCCATAAGCATTTTTAATACCGATAAATATTTAAATAATCAGTATTATTAATGCCTACAACAGAATCAATGCCACCGTAACAGCAAGAGTCGATTCCTAAGATTATATTTCCTCCAACCATCTTCTTATATAACCTGGATCGTAAACCCTCCATTTTGCATTTAGGTTTTCTGCCTTTCCTTCAAGTCCGTAGCCCAGCTGTTTCGTTGCTTTATTATTATGGATATCCACTCGCAAAAGTAACTATAAGGACATACGAATTCGAAATTCTCCTTCTTCGAAAAGTAGGTTTGCAAAAGAGACAACAGTTATTACTCCCGCCCGGAAGTTACTTCCGCCCTAAAAATCCTCCCAAAATGTGTTGTCCTGGATTAACTTTCTCTCTTTGAAATGTTCGCCAAAATGAACATAAAAGCCAATAAATGTTCATTATAATGAACATTAAAGATGAGAGAGAAAGATGTAGAACGGAAATTTTAGGATATCTTCTTTTTTTACAATATCTACTCCATTGTACACTATAAATTTCGGTTTCTTTGTTTCATATTTCATAAGCTGCTCAAACCCCTTCGTTCTACTACCAACTTCAAATACCATATCTTTGTAAACAAAATCTGGCCCACCGTTCAGATAAAACACATCTTCAAGATGGGACACAAATATGTCTTCCTTTGTCAATCCTTCTATGAGCGATTCGTTTGCACCTGCTTTTTTCATGTACATTCTTCTTATTGCTGGTGCAAGGAAAAAATATCTCCACGTCTTCCTTCCCGCTATCCTTCCTGCACCGTACGGCAATATGGATTTTATCACACCACTATCTATCAATGCCCTTATCATCTCCCCAACAACCCCTTTGGATACACCAATGTCTTTTGAGATATTTTCATAGCTTGTTTTTTCAGAGTTTGCAAGGATCAAAATAAACCTATGAAATTTGTTCAGGACATCTCGTTCGAATTTGTATGTTTTGGCTATGTCTTCATAGATTATCTTGTTCATTAGATCCATTAGCATGGCTTCGTTTGCTTCGAGCATAAATGGTTGACTTTTGGAAATATACTCTTCCACCAAACCGACAGGATTTTTCTCAACAGTCTCCTTGAAATATATGTCAAATCGCATGACCTCTGTATAAACATCAGTTGCGAATAGGTTGAATCTCTTAATTTCAATGCCGTGAACTATGCGCATGAACTCTCTAAATGTCATCGGTAAAAGATGGTGATAGTGGGCTCTCCTTGCAAGCGTTCTTTTAGAGCTCATTAACTCAACCGCAGAAGAGCCAGATACATACACAGTTATGCCTGGATATTTATCGTATATTATCTTCAATTCTTCTTCCCATCTCGGTATCTTTGTGACTTCGTCCAGGAACACGGCAGCATTCTTTGTCTCTATGATATAACTGAGATTGCGAAATATTTCAGTGAAGGATAACCCTAATAAACTCATCTCGTCTCCTGTGATATATATCCTCTTTCCCTTCGGATAATCTGCAAATCTCTGGAACAAGAGGGTTGTTTTTCCGCTTCCCCTCATCCCGTAGATTATATGCATTCTGGGTTTTTCCAACAGTGAGATATAGAGGTCTCGCTTTATTGGTCTGGCGTATCCAGCTGCTAATTCATCTCCAGTTATTACCGCTTCCTTAAGAAAATTGATTACATCTGTCATGTTGTTATTTCTTTAGCATTTTTTTTAAATGTTCGCCAAAATGAACATAAAAGCAGATAAATGTTCATTATAATGAACTTACATTAATATGTAACCTAGGTTACATTCAAATGTAACTAAACCTGCTTGCTTTACTTCCGCCCGGAAGTTACTTCCGCCCTAAAATCGCCAAAAAAAAAACGTACAAAGTTTTATAAATGTTATCTTCGTTCTACGTTCAACCTCGAACTGAGTATCGAACTGCAGTTCGAAATAATTTGAGGTGATAAAAGAATGGGATTTAGTAAAAAAGCAATTTTTGTCTTGCTGGGAGTTTTACTCCTGGGAAGCGGATTAGTGATGGCATTGCCACAGAACGCGACTGTGGATGTTGTTGAAAGATTGGAAAGGTGGGTACCAACAAACACTCTTGAGAACGTTACAACCGAGGGCGGAAACATTACCATAGTCAATGTTACTGCATCTGAGCAGCTTACTGATAGGTGGGCAGGTTTCTACGGCAACGTGACTTCATCCATGATAAGACTGCGTGCGAAGGATGATACCGTAGACCTCTATAACTGGTCTGGTAATGTCGCGGCGGGTGGCGAGGTGTGCGTCTCAACAGGTTCGGCATTTGCGTTTGCAAGCATTACAGAAGCAACAGCTGCCCAGATAGCTAATGGCTGGAATTTCGGTAGTGTACCAGACAATGTTGCTAAC
>CAYSXZ010000016.1:0-20411 GCA_964435235.1 Microcaldota archaeon | reverse complement strand
TAATACAAGTTGTGTCATCTGCAGCAAAAACAACCGTCGTCATCAACAAAATTATAAATAATATATTACAGCGCATAAGTTCTTTTACATTTGGTAAATTTATAAATATATTACTAGAAATTATCGCATGCGTCTAATGCGAGTTGGGCTGTTTATTCTCTTAATTTTGGGTGCATCCGTAGCCGCTACCCAACTCGATCTCACGCCTGTCGTCCCTGGTATCATTCTGATAACAGCAATATTCATTGCAATAATGTTTGCCTTTTCTGATATGCTCGCCAGTCCATCACTTGCTGCGTGGACAAAGAGCGAACTTAGGGAGCTTGTAGCAGGAGTGCTATTGGTAGTAATAATATACGGTCTTTTTATTACCTCTAAAGGAGTGAGCACTGCGATAACAGGAACAGAGGATTACGTAGGTTTATCAGTGCGTGTAATAGACAATATGATAGAAAATGAAACCAGCGGCTATGACACTGCTTACAAAAACATAATTCGTGCAGCGACCAAGATAAGAATAGGCGCATCATATGGGCCATATCTAACAGTTCCGCTTTGGTACTTTTCTCTCATGTATTCTTCTGCTCCACTTTCTGGTATCAGTATAATGCTTATCCCTCTCGGAAGCGCAACGCAAGGATTAACAAATGTGATATTTATCTACGAAAGCCTGCGGCTTCTAATTCTATTTTTTGATGCTACGGTACCCAGTATAATATTGCCGCTTGCGCTTGCAATTCGAATAATTCCATTTACACGGCGTGTCGGCAACACACTAATCGCCATCTCACTCGCAGCCATCGTTCTTCTTCCATTTTCAGTCATACTCGCAGGAGAGGTGAATAAACTAATAGATTATCCAGAGGTTACCATACCAAACATTAACAAACTTGATGCCAATGCATTTGCAATGGAATTTGCAAGTATCTTCTGTGATCAGCCAGCCATTAGATTTCCACTTTCGCTTACCGAATGGGGTTTTGCTGCTCTTATATGCCTCCCTGTTCTTATAGCGTTCGCACCAGCCTATCCAGGGTGTGTTTCCGTTGTCGCGCAGATCGTTTATCCTCTAATAATGGAGGTAATAAAGTTCGTTCAACTTGGTCTTCTTGTGATGTGGCTTGCAGGAGCAGAAACCATTGGCTATAGATGGTCGGATGACGTTGCTGACGTATTACTTCCTTTTCTCCAGAATGTGAATAATGTTGTCCTTATCGGTTATCTAGATTTTATTCTAATAGTAATAATCACAATATCAGGAGCGAGATCGATATCTACAGCTCTAGGAGGAGAGTGGTATCTTGCTGGCGTGGAGAGGTTGATATGAGACGTTCGTTGTTATATTTGTATTTGCTGTTGTTGATTCCTCCGCTCTCATACGCCGCGCTCAGCTGTATTGCAGATGCAACGAGCATAGTATTATCTGAGCAAGGAACACTAATCAGCGGAGTTATTATATTTACAGTAATCATAATATCAATCGCATATCTTCTCGGCTCATTCACAGGCAATCCGGCGTTTACAGTATTTGCAAAGGATGAAGCATACCATCTTGGTTTTTCTATCGCGCTTCTTATAAGCTTTAGTATGATAATATTATTCTCATGCAGCGCTGTTGACATGTTCTTCAAAACAACATTTGAGAAAATAGGCGCTGGTTCTTCTTCGTGCTACGAATCTGGAGAAAATATGACCACAACAGCACTCTGTTTTCTAGATGATGCAAAAAGCGATGCACAGCGGCTGTCCGAGAGATACATAGCCGAGAATATACATTATATGATGTGGTCGACATATACCGTTTCAATAAATATTCCATTGCTGAATACACTCTCTGCCTCTACTGGCGCGTATAAAAGGGTTGTTGCAAGTCAATATGATACCGTGCTTAACACGTTCGTCTTTCCAGCGCTATTGAGCCTTAGGATACAGGAGCTTTTCCTAGGCTTCGTAAGCGAGAATGTGATAAGATGGCTTCTTCCCATTGCATTTCTATTCAGGATTTTTATACCGACGCGGCAGATGGGAAATATATTGATTGCACTTTCAATAGGGTTGTACCTAATCGTGCCTTTCATGTATGCATTTAACTTTGCGATGTATGAAGTAATAGGTAACGAGGAATGCGATCAATTCAGGACTGCTATTGAAGACAACCATTTCGGAGGTTGCTGGAATCAAAATAGCTTTTGGGCTGTTGCAAGGCTTATCCCGCAGGCGTTCTTCCTTCCTAACCTAACCATAGCTATCTTGATAGCATTCCTAACCGGAGCAAACAAGGCACTTCGGGTGATTGGATGATTTTCAGAAATTTTCGTCTAAATGTTTATCTTATGATAACTATTTTTCTTCTTCTAACCGCTCTCTCACTCGCACAGCAAAATACAACCCAACTCATACAGACAACAACCGAGAGCGCCCAACTAGAAATTATTAGAAGCTGGCAGGCACTTGCAGTTTTTGCCCTCGTCATATCAGCAATACTAGTGGCCATAGCCTATGGTATAGCGCTCGGATTCGAAATGCCTGAACTGAAAGCATGGGCAGGAACAGAACTTAACCAAATAATTGCTAATGCTGTGCTGATCGCAATTCTGTTTGTTGCAATAGGATTCATCGATACATTGACAGCAATCATGGTTAATACTGCCGCACCTGCAGGTATCCAGTGCGCAGTCGGAGAAAATTGCCTTCAGAAGGTCTCGTTGGCATATCTTAACGATTACATCACTAGCGCAGAGGAGGGTGTAAGGGATGTTGCAAGGAACAACATGAAGGCGAGCGCATGGATAGGTAGAAACGTCGGTATTTACGCAACCTCGCTGATACCTCTTCTTCAACTTGGATTGAGCATGCCCCTTGCAGCAAACTATATACTCGATGTCGATAGATATAATATAGTATTTGAATATTATACGGGACTCCTTTCTTCGCTCTACTCCCAGAAATTCTTCATCGAACAATTCTGTTTCAAGATTGGGCCGGTTCTCCTTGCAATCGGTATAGTCGCACGGGCATTTTTCTTCACAAGGAAGACAGGTGGACTTTTAATCGCGATTGCAGCAGGCATGATGTTCTTCTTCCCTGCAATGTATCTTTTTGATTGGATGACCCTTGACATGACCTTGAGCGGGGATAACGCAGTAAAGGAGGAAGAGTTTCTCTGTCCGTCAGAATGTCAACTTTCCCCGCCACTCGCTTACTACGATGATGTTTTGCTTACAGACCCAAACGCTGTGTACAAAGTATTCAAAGACACAGAAGAAGATAGAGAAACTGCAAGAAAGCTTATAATGGGGAAACTTGAATCCGCACCGGGTACAAACGGAAGCGCGGAAGGAAAAATGGTATATTCCTGCAACTTTGAAGAGATGCAAAATTGTCCGACCGCATGCAGGGAGCTTCCTTACCCAGCATCCGTCCCGCAATGTGCAGATCCAGAAAATCAAAGTGCATGCGCAAAGCTTCCTGCAAAATGCAAGATAATTCGTCTCGTACCAGACGGCACATCAAAACCAGAATATCTAGAATGTCCTCAAGAATGCAAGATAGTGCCACCGCTGAATCCTGATTGTAGCGAATTTGGCGACTGTCTAGAATCTAGATTCGACTGTAGAGTTGCAAAAAGGAGTGATCTAAAATGGAGACCGACCCTAGATAAACATCTAGAAAAGGAAAAGCGAGAGAAATGCGAAAAAGCGAAAGATTGTCCAGCATCCCTCAATGCATACGAGTCTTGCGTGTGGGTGATGCCAGATACCGGCTCGTGTGATTCCCTCTGCTCTGGCTGTCCTTCTTATTGCAGGATAAGGAATGGAGACGTTGCAAACATGGCGTCAGATTGTAAGGACGGGGAAAGCGGGGATCTACTCGATAGTTGCAAGAGATGCCCTGACACATGCAAGTTGGATATCAACAAGATTATAGCACTTAATCCTCAACCACCAAACTGCACTGCCTGTCCACCAGAAAAAAGAATACTTGGAACCAGACTTCCAGCAGAACTTACCACAGGAGGTTGTGCACCAGAGAACTGTTCACCCGATTTCAAAAGCTATCCGCCGAGAAGTGCATGCGAAGAATGCATCCTAACTCCAGAGTCATTCACTTACGATCCGCCTATAAATACTGAATGCTCAGAGCTTTGCAAACCAGAAAATAAAGCACCGATGAAAGATCCAAGTGCCTACACGAAAATAAACGAGGAAGGGCTGGTTGGAACTTCGGAAATAAAAAATGTATCCAAGTTAATGATACCTGCGTATCTTCTGCCATTGTTCAATATAGTCGCAACACTCATCTTCATAAGAACATTCTCAGGAATGATAGGAGGAGATATAGAGATTCCAGGAATATCAAAGATCTTTTAGTGTGATGTCATGAATTTGAAAACATTGCTGTTTGCGTTGGTGTTGTTTGTTCCGCTTGCATCTGCGGCATGGCAATCCGTAGCAGCAATGTCATTTATGATTGCAGCAATCCTATTAGCGACTGTTTATGGCATTGCTATTGGGATACAAAGCGAGGAGTTAAAGGCCTTGGCAAAGGAGGAATTCTTTCAGCTTCTTGCCCTTCTGATTATGATGGTTGTATTGGTTGGAACTGACGGACTGCTTAGCGAAATTTCTAAGAGCAGTGCTTTGACAAATGGTCAACCAACCATCCAAGATGCTGCGATAGTAAGTCTTAACGGAACGCAGGAAACACTTGGAGATTATCTTAAAAATATAAGCGACTCTGATAAAAATGTATCTAAGGAGGCCTCAAAGACAAAATCTTGCAATCTTGCGGGTGGCGGGTATTCTGTTAGTGCATGCGGTGGCTTTACAATGTTTAACGCCCCATTCTCTCTTTCTGGTTCGATAGTTGGATATGCAATCGCGGAGGTGGCATCAGCCAAAAAACTCATCGAACTTTCGAAGGATTTTGTTATATCGCTTCTTTTACCGCTTGGCATTATTTTGCGAACATTCAGATTTAGCCGGGGGGCTGGAGGTTTCCTTATTGCATTTAGTATCTCAGCATACATCCTTCTCCCAGCAGGCATAATCTTTGTAGATATGCTAAACGAGCAATTTTCAACAAGTCCGGCTGCCACGGATTACAACGGCAGTCCGCAAGCTATCTCGGCTAACTGCGACTCTGGTAGACCATACTTCAGTTCAAATGAAGATAATGCAATAGGTGTGTACAACAGTCTGAAAGACAACATAAGAAAATATCTTAAAGTGGTCTTGCTTAAGGCAACCCTTGGTCCAGTAGTGGCGCTCCTTCTATTCATAGGTGGTCTGAGAGCGCTTTCAGCCCTCTTCGGTGCAGAAGTTGATGTAAGTATAATTGCGAGGTTTATATAATGATAGAAGCAGCTGTATGTGGCACAGATTTCTTGAATTTTCTTACCTCGGTAATCTACCCGTTGGCCGGATATGCCAGTGTGCTTACTGGTATAATAATAGCAATCGTCTTCATGATTGGAGAAGCGACAAGCAATCCAAAACTCACAGTTTGGTCAAAGACCGAGATAGTCCAACTTTTTGCATCTATTGTTTCTCTTCTACTTTTGAGCAGCGTTTTCGGATTCTTCTGCGCACTTGACATAAAGAGTGTTGCAGAACTTTTCGGATTAAATTATCCAGGACCAACTACCATGTTTAATGCAGCGCAGTCTTATCTTGTTGGTGCAGCGACTTATTCGCATAACGCTCTCACTGTTATTCGATATCATCTTGAAGGTTATAGCGTATTAGCAGCCATGGGGCTGTTTAAGTGCACAAATTTAGGTAGCGAAGTGGTGATAGTTTTACCATTTCTATCCGGGTGCGGTTATGGAGAAACTGGCGATAATCTATCTCCATTTGGAGGATACGCAGCTATGAACGGAGCGCTTACCATGATTTTCAATTCAGTTCTTATGTCCTATCTCATGTCACTAAACTATCTAATGATTCTTCTTTATATCTACAAGGGCTTTGCTTTTTTTCTATTTCCAATTGCCATATTTATTCGCTCGATGCCGTACATGCGTGGCTTGGGTTCAATTCTAATTGCGGTTGCGATATCATTTACAATAGTCTATCCATTTTTCCTCGCAATCTTTGATATTATGGCTAACGACGCGTTATTTAATCGCTCTTCCCCCCATCCATATCTTTCTGACCCTTCGCTTTCAGAATTCCTCAATGAAAACGTTTATCCAGAGACGTCCGGAGTTGGATTGAGCTTAGGAGGTGCCTTCGATGAAGATGTTGTGTATGATAGGTATTTTCCGAATGGAGATGAGGCAGCTGAGGCGATAGCGTTCGGAGGCTTGGCGTTTATCACAGGCTTTTTCCTTCCTTCGATTGCATTACTTGCGGCGATAGCAACTACAACATATCTTGCGCGCTTGTTTGGCGAGGAGATAGATTTAAGTAGAATAATGCAAATGGTGTGATTGATGTTTTTCCCTTTGCTGTCCATATTTGATTTTTACGGCGAACATGGTGTGATGTGGGTTGCCACATGGCTACCACTCACCATCATCGCTGTTGTTACCACAGTTATATTCTACAATGCAGTTCTTATGATCGCACGCGCCTTCGGGATGAAAGAGATAGAGCGTGAAGCAAAATCAGAGATTCTTCAGGCAGTGGCGACTGCTTTCATGGTGATATTTTTAGTGACCATCTTAGAAGGGGTAGGCGGTTCTCCCGGATTGATAGGTTTCGCTGGTTCTCTCATACATGGAGAGATGGCCTGCGAAGGCGGACCAAAAGAAATAAACTCTCTAAGCGACGCATTTGATGCTATAAGGATATGCAGAATACAAGAGCGAGCAGCGCAGATTGCAAATGTGCAAAAAACGCTTACAACAGGAGCGGAAACCTGGGGGTTGTTTACACTCCTAAACCTCGACATTAGTGCAGTTGGTATAACCGTATTTAAAGGAAATTGGATTGGCGATGTTTATAAGGACGCAGAAACTAGAAGAATAGTTAATAATCTCGCAACCATTCTTTTGATATCATTAAATGCTCAATCGTTCCTTCTTTTATACATAAAAAACACAATGCTAAATATATTCCTTCCATTTGGTCTTGTGTTGCGTAGCTTTAAGTTTACTCGTGGCGTGGGCGCATTATTCATGAGTCTTGGGATAGGTTTATATTTTATCTTCCCAGTTGTTTTTGTTCTTTTAGACCCAGGTTTTGTTGCTACCCCCATACCAGAATCCCCGCTCCCTAACGTGCAGCAATACTGCTATCCAACAATGTCTAGTGCTACTTCTATTCTCACCACAATGGAAAGCTCTGGAACAGGCACTGGTCTTTCGGCGATTTCTATGGCAAGTCTTACTGACGAACTCTCTAAAACGTACATCTCTTTGATTGTTCATCCGCTTGTCTCTCTGTTTATCACACTTATTTTCATTCGATATATATCGTCTATTTTAGGCGGAGACACGTATGAACTTGTAAAACTTGTTACAAAAGTGATATAATGAGATGCAAAACTGAAATGTTTATTTTGACTTTTGTGATGGTTGGTTTGCTACTTCTAGTTTCCGGTTGTGTAAAACCAGTTACAAAACTAGGTTGTTGTGCAAAGGCAAACATAAGTCAAGGATGCGTTCTGCTAAACATGACCACCGCTCAACTCATGCCCGAATATATAGGGTATACGAATGGTCCTTGCGATAACGAAGCTGCAGGTACAAAAGGTCACTGTAATGTTACGATTGGTGAGAGCACTTATCTGATTCCTATATGTACCGATGCAGAGCTTAACAGCTGCCTTAATCCGGATTGCACAGCCATGGTTTGCGGTGATTTTCTTTTTAAACCAAAGGTTGCTCCTGGCGTGATTGCAACAGAAGAGGGCACATCCGAAGTGGATATTCCACCGGAATCCGAGGAAGAGGAAGAGACATTTGGATTCTATAAGGCGCAGTGCAGATTTTTTCCAATGGACTTTAAACTTAGGTCTATAATGAAGACTACAAAATCATCCATTAATGTCTTTCGAATAGGAGTTGGCGGAAGTTTTGATGAGTTCGACAACTACAGATATTACTTCCCATTATCTGATCGGTATTGCAATATCAATCCAAAAAGAACAGAGACAGATATTCGCGTAGATCGATATATAAACTATTTGGGTCTAAGTGGCTCAAGCGACAGAGGAGGATACGATCCTTCAGGTCTTGGCGAGTGCATGAATCTGTCCTTACCAGAGCCACCATTCAGGTACGGGTGGGGCGGAGACTTGATACCTGACCATTACGAAGAACAGTATGAGTACGAGTTTGCAAGTTATTACAAACTTCTCTACCCAGGAGAGGAGGAAGATCCTTCCCGTAGGTGCTTGGGAGGAAGCGATTGGACACCGAGTGATACTTATAGAAAGCTCGATAGAGAGTTTTATAGGAAATGGCTTTTGATCACTTATTTTGATAAAATATATGGTACAGGAAGAGCGCCTTTTGAATGTACAAATGGTCAGGAATGCTATTCAGGAACATGCTCATTCGATTTCTACTCTCGCAGCACCAATCTGAAAGATAACAACGAGGAATTCTTTGGAGATTGTAATTATTTCACTGACATAACTGGAGATAGAATCGTTGTTTGCTCTCCTCTATCTGACTTTACACAGTCTGCTGAAGGCGAAGTTCCGACTATTAACTACGCGCCAGTTACTGTAAATTTAGCGAAGATAAGCATAGAATTGGATGATTACGACGCTGAGGATATAATGGAGGTCAAAGAAAAGGATCCGTCTGAGGGATGTGGAGATGATAATAAAGATCGGTGGGTGCTTGGTTGCGTAGGAGACTGCGGCGGTAAGGGGGATGACCATAGATGTGAGCTACGAAGGGAGTGGTGCGATTTCAGCGGGAACGACCTTGGCGAATATAAATGCGAAGTGGGAAGGGAGGACGTTCTTGATTTCGAAAATGACAAACAAGTTGTCAGTAAAGACACTACGCTCACAAAGATGCCTGCTGGTATTAGAATAGAAAGAAAGCAGAAAAAAGAATGCACATGGTTTTATGGGGATAACGACGATTCAACAGAGGTTGATTGTCCAGTCCTAGAGACAGCACTCGGAGAAACATATCCTCCTGCAGGCGGTTTTGTTTTCTTTGGTAAGGAGTTGGGAATAAAATGGAACGCAACTGGAGGAAATGAACGTACCGTCATTGGCTATGGTTTTGTGAAAAGCCCATCAGACACGAAGTTTATCCAAGGATGCTTCCTTGACGGTGGTTGGTATGGCATAGTTGAGATCGGCCCACCGAACGGAACGACCTGGCAAAAGTTGATGGATGCATTTGCCCCCATGTTCGAAGCAAGGATGAACGCAACTGCCAACGAACTAAAGGGCAGTATTGATGATGGCGAGCTTATTCTTTCATCCATTCCATGGGTTCTTGCCTATAAAAGACTTGACGATAGCGATACATACGCTGGCGGCAACTATACTATTAGTTCCATTGCAGCGCAGAAACTAAGGGAGCGAAACTTCTTCGGTCTTAGAGAACCGAACGCTGATGGTACAAGCACCGCCGAACTTGATTCTCATCCCTTAGGTGGTCAGGTTTCTTTCCTTCTCCTTTATCCAAAGGAAATCATTCTTTTCTATGAACCAGTCATAGATACACTTGGAAGTTGCAAGTATGATAAAGCAGCCGGATTGCCTGCGCTCAAGCAATACGGTTGGTGCGAACCTTGCACCATCTCGACGCTCGCGTATCAGAATATAAGCGCAAAGGATTGGGCGTATATGCCAATGATTGAGATAAAAGAGAATCCACTTCACTCAACAGAAGTAGAAAGAAACCCAGTAACACGACTTTGCGAATGTTCTCGTAGTCTCGAGTTTGGAAATGGAATTCAATTCTTCAATAACTTTACTTGCTTTGCGCCCCACATTACAGATGTTGATGAGTATAACGGAGTCTCCCTTGTTAAAGAAAAAATATTTGGGAGAGTAAAAGGAACAGGCGCGGCGCGTACTGCACCAGAGGCATTCCTTATGAAAGAGCGCCTTGGCGATTATATGAAGGCAGGTGTTCTGCCAATTATCGATATGAGCGATAGCAGCAACTGGAATAAGACGATATCTACATCGGATAAACTAATACAATACGACGAGTACGATTTTGAGCGGCTTTTTGGCAATATGGGGACTGTGATTACAATTATCGACAGCGTACAAGGGACAGGAACTGTCTCTGATGATAAGTTATCCACAATTTCGGAAAGAGCAGCAATAATACGGACGCACTGCTGGAGATGCCTAACAGCAGTTCGCATAACAACACCATACAGTGATGAAGGATTCAACGAGACACTAGCTGCTTTATTTTCAGACCCTGTTTTAAGAAAAGACATAGATATTGTTGCATTTGATTATCCACCACCGCTTATAGCAACGACGCGACCGGAGTTAGTTCTAGATGAAAATATCTCAGAAAGGATAACAAAACATCTCGCATCTGTAGGCAGAGCAGTACTTCAAAAAACGCAAAAACCATCGCTCGTATTAAATTTTTATACAACAGGAGACGGCTTTTGGGATTCTGACGTTACAGAAAGCATTCTCCGCGATATGGCAAATAATCAGAATAAGCTTACAGATGCTGGAATAATCGGAATAGTGTGGATGCCTGTCCGTGGTACACTGCCTACCGGAGGAACAGGTATAGTAAACACAAGAGGAGGTTCTGGGGTAAAGGGTGAGATGTTCTGTGCCGTACAGAAAGGATTCGATGCATTCGCAAATCCTCCACCGATTACGATCTATTCGTTGGTTCAAGCAGTCGAATCGATTAACTGCACTATCTGCACCCCATACGAAAAATCAATAGGCGCATGCAACAAACAGTGCGAAAACGGGATTGAATGCACAGTTCCTGAAGGCAGTTATCCCGTAGGTACTGAATGGACATGCCCTGCAGGAACGGTGCTTGAGCCATGTAGACTATGCAACGAAACACCTGGCTATTTTGACTGTACTTATAAATATTATAATGGAACAGTAAAAACAATGCGCTACGATTCTTCTTATATATCTTCAGACCTGTACATGGATGTTCTTGCTGGTTTGAAAAAACCAAACATTTGTTGTCTGGAGACCCCAGAAGGCATTAAGTATTCGTATAACAAACGAATCATTCAAGGTGGAAGCACCATTCCGATAGTTTTCCCTGCAAGCGGTATGGAGGGAGCGAGTTGCGGAGGCGGTGGTACCATACCGAGTGAGTTCTGCGGAATGGAAGCGGTACCAGTCAAAAACTATGATATTGATTGTACCTTTGTTGAGAGATGAGTTAGATGGGTTTACTTGATTTAATAAAGAATATATTCAAAGGGGGCGGCGGAAGAAGCGCTCTAAGCGAAGAAAAACGAAAATGCCCAAATTGTGGCGCTGATATAACGCTTGACATGGAGCGTTGTCCGAACTGCGGCGTACGTATAAAATCAATGTTCAAGCTGAAATGCCCGAAGTGCGGAACGCTTAATGAACTCGATGCCAAAAAATGTATTAATTGCGGCTATGATTTCGAAGCCGAATACGAAAGGGCTAAAAAAACTTATTATATATGCCCTATATGCGGATATAAGAGTGAGGTATTCCTTACTCGATGTCCTGTATGTAACACGCGCTTTATCTGACGTCTTGGGGTTGTGGTGTATAAATGAACGTTGAGTTCAAGGAGAAGGCAGATACAAAAGAAGAAAAGAAGAAAATAATAGTGCCTGATGTGAAGGAGAAGGAGGAGAAAAAGGAATTTGTTCATCTTCTCGATGAGGATCAGGTAGAGGTTAAAAAGCTCGCTGCAGATGACATAGAAGACGCTGTAAAGGTAATGCGAAAATGCTCATTCGAAGTTACAGAAAATGAGGTTGGTAAGATAATAGAGTACGGGATGAGTTTTGGCTGTTATGTGAACAGAATGCTCGTTGGCGTAGGGCTTGGTTGGCCTGCAAATTTTGACCCAGAAAAGAAGATTATAACAAGTCGCAATTACAATGCGATTTATTTGGAGGACCCCGCAGTCCTTTTGATGTACGAGGGAAGAGGGATACGAAGGATCCTGCTTAAGGAAAGAGAAAAGGCAGCTTCTTCAAAAAACTTCTCTTATGCTATTGCTTATCTCTATGAAGACCTCCCAAAAGGAAGCATCGTGGAATACATAAAGGAAGCTGGCAGCCAACTGGAAAAGCTCTACCTATCAGAAGGCTACGAATTCTTTAAGACAGAACGTGGGGTTCTTGCTGTAAAGAGGTTATAACACATGGCAAGATCACCATTCCGCTTCTTCGCATTCGTGGCGCTACTCTCTTTAACATTCCTGCTTTTCTCTACGGTTGTTTTTCCAGCCTGCTCTGGCGAGCTTACTCATCCATTAGTAGCTGTTGTAGGTAAGAGTGGTGGATTCGTTAACGTGACTATAAAAGCAACGCCAGGTTCTGGTAAAGAATACATGAGTCTTTTTCCGTATGCCGGGGTTTCTACACAACAATCGATAAAATATGCGATTAACTATGCTAGAGTTATTTCTGAAAACGATGATGAGAACTGCGATGTTCTAGTTTCATTCAGCGAACTGCCATTAGGTGATTACATAGATGGACCAAGTGCTGGGGCAGCAATTACGGTTCTTTCGTACGCACTTTTCGAAAATGCTTCTATAAGGAACGATACAATAATTACAGGAACAATTCGACCAGATGGAACCATCGGTGCAGTCGGCGGGCTCTACGAGAAGGCAAAGGTATCTGCTGAGAATGGTATGAGATATTTTATAACACCATTCAACAACGTTTATGAATTTGTGACATTAAAGAAGATTAGTAAAAAATACAATATAGAAATCCTTCAGACCGACACGATTAATAAAATAATAGATTTCATGCTTTATAACAAGGCCATATCTGACAGAGAAATCCCAACGTTCCAATCACGTCTTTCCGAGAACACAACCTCCCCTCCAATTTCAGAGCAGAACAAACTTAGCGATTTTAAAGATATCGCCTATGGGATGATCGAGCTTGAAAATTATTCTCTTAACAATATGCCATACAACTCCGACACAGAGTGGATAAATACCTATTTCAACGAAGTTATGAAGGAACAGTCTGCTATAATGGATTTGGGATATTACTTTACAGCCGCGAATGACGCTTTCTTGAATTACATCGAAATATCTACTATAAATGCTGTTTTTGCAGATGACATCGACCTTCAAGAAAAAAGAAATGAAGTAATTGGTTGCTTAGCTTCCATCCAGCGGCCTGAGATGAAAACAACAAACCTAGAATGGGTTATAGGTTCTGACCTACGGACCGGATGGGCGACCGATAAACTTAATTCTACAGAGATATCAAATGATCTTCTTGTAGAAGAGAAGTACGCTGCTTATAACTCTCTTATGTACGCAGATGCATGGTGCCATGTTGCTCAGAGTCTTGCTCAAGTTGCTGAAAAGAATTCTAACGGACAAAGAATAAACGAAAGTACATGGAGAGAACTCGCGGAAAGAAAGATAGCCGAGGCTGAAAAGCTCGAACATTCGGAAGACACAAAATCACATTTGGCCATAGCAAAAAAACTTTATTCAAGCAATCTCTACGGGGCAGCGATAGTTGAAACTACATACGCAAATGCGATGGATACAGCAGAACTCCAACTCCTTTCTATGTCGGACGATGAACTAAACAATGCACTTTCAGTATTATCAAGTGAGGGTAGAAAGTCATTATGGGGAAATGTATATCGCTCGCAAGCGCTCTTTATGTTGAACAAAAAAAATCCAGATAAAGCAACAGCGTATCGTCTCTTTGTTTATGCACAGAAGCTCGATAACTCTTTCAAAGAGATGGAGGAAAAGATGGTTATAGTTCCAGAGGAGACGAACGGCGTCAACAGTGAAGAACGAGAAGGAGAAAACTTATCGTCCCTCAGCCTATGCATAAGCGCAGCACTAATATTTTTATTAGTTTCTTTCGTTGTACTATTCATCCTCCCAAAAACTTTAGGGCGATCGTATGGAAGTAACGATAAAGGATGTCGTAGAGATTTTAGAGCTGGAAAGGAAAAAATTAGAGCTCGGACTCAGAAAGGCACATCTTCAGGTACAAGCCGCAGACATTGATAATAAAGATAAGGACAAAGAAGACTATTCTACGAATTTTAATGCTGTTTCGAATGCATTAGAGGAAATAAATAAATTACTGCTAGATCGTTCTTCCATGCTTAAAAAGGCAGGCATAACATTTTGTTATATTTATCAGGAAAGAATTTCAGATTTGGATAGCAAATTATCCACATTTTCTCTTTCTGAGCAGATAACGGCTATCAAGGCAAAGAATGGTCCTGTCTATGAACTCTTGAAAGAAAGAGGAGCTCTGCTCAAAAAGAATTATGAAGAGCGGGAAAACCTAGCGAAATTACTTATACTAATGTCTAAAGTGAAGGATCCGGATGTAAAGTACAAGCTTAATGAAGCATTAAAGAAAGGAGAAATAAAAGAAATAATACATCTTAAGGGACAAAATAAGGAATTCGACAGAGAGTTGTATGAAAAGATTGCCGCAATCTTTAACCGCCTCGGAATATCAGCATCTATTTCAGCAGACGGCGAAATACTATCCTCACGTCCACCTGTGAAAGGAGAAGTGCCATTTGTAATAGCGAACAAAAAGGTCTGGGTTTCTGCAGAGGCTGCAGATAAACTAATCATAAATATCTCAAACATCGAAAAACTTTCTCCTCATCTTCAGTGGAAGAACGCTCAGAAACAGATAATGGAGCTTTCAGAAAATGAAGAGAAAGAATTTGCTGAACTGCAGAAAAAATATCTCGCTCTTCTAAAAGAGCAGGATGAGATACTAAAGAGCTTTAAAGAAGAAGAGAGTCTCATTGTAAAAGTTTCCTAAACTTCTTATAGTATTTTTATTACATAAGGGTCTATTAATTTGTAACCAAACTTTCTATAATACTCTCTTACACCAACTCCGCTGATTATCGCTAATTTTTTCATATCAAAATCTTCCTTTGCGATAATTTCAGCATTTTCCAAGAGCCTTTTACCTATTCCTTTATGTTGGACAGTTCCCTCCTCCCCTATGCCAACCTCGCTACCATACACGTGCAATTCCCTTACCAAAGCAGTTTTTTCATCCAATTCTTTTCTATGGCTTTTTGAAGCGTTTATCCTTAATCTCAAAAAGCCGGCTATCTGCCTTGCTTTGTTTTCACATGATAGAAAGATTTCAGTTCCACCGCTTGCGGTATACTCAAGCCTTTTTATAGAAAAATCTTCTTCGTGATAAGATCCTCCAGCTGGTCCTATCTCTCTCGAACGTATCTCTTTCGGCGTTATTTTCTTATCTCTTATCCTTTTTTCTATGAGTTCTCTTAGGTTGCTCTTTTTTACCCCTAGGTTTATGAGGCCTATCGGAATATCGCGCTGAATTCTCATCACCCTTACATATTCCGGTATGTATCTGTAAAATTCAGATATAACTTCTACAGCCTCCTCGGTTGAGTATGGGGCATACTCTCCTCTTTTTACCATATCATAAAGTTTTGTTTCTCCAACTACTAACGTTGGATAGATTTTAAGCATATCCGGTCTAAACCTCTCGTCATCAAAAATCTTCTTTATCATTTCAATGTCTTTCTCAGGATTGGAGCCAGGCATTCCGGGCATTATGTGATACAGCACTTTAAAGGCAGAATTCTTCAGAAGGGCGGTTGCTTTGATAACATCTTCAACAGTGTGCCCTCTCTCAACTGCTTTGTATATATCATTATCCGGATGTTGAACTCCTAATTCAACCCTAGTCCCCCCATAGCGCAACATCTCATCTATTTCATTTTCCCCGCATACGTCTGGTCTTGTTTCAATAGTTAGTCCAACTACCCTATGTTTAGCAGTTTCATTTGTCCTGATGGCTTCTTCGAGAGTATTTGCAATCTTTCCGTTCAATGTCTCATAAATTTTTTTGATAAATTCCTGTTTATAATCTTCAGGCATCTCAAGAAATGTTCCACCCATTATTATTATCTCGCATTTGTCCGTTGGATGGCCCATCTCTTCGTACTGTCTTAATCTGCTCTCAACCTGTTTTTCTGGTTTAAAATCTGACTGTATAGCTCTGAGTGCAGCGGGCTCCCTTCCAGTATAGCTCTTTGCAGCCTTTCCGGTGAATGGGCAATAGATGCATCCGTGCCTGCAGGAGCCTTCTGGTTTTATCATTACAGCTATCGGTGTTACACCGGAGATTGTTCTTGTTGGTTTTTTTAGTAGTATCCTCAATATGTATTTAGGTAGCTTCTTTCCCTTTCTGAGAATCTCAGAATTTCTTATTACTCCTCCTAAGGAAAACTTTACAGCAGCTTCCTTCTTTAACTCAAAGACATCCGTTCTGCCCTCAAGCAATTTTTTTATTATGTATTCTGTTGCTTTTTCTCTGTCATCCATAATGAATAAAAGTGTTTGTTAAGTTTTAAAAATACGATATGTCATAGAAAATCATGCGATTCGTGTCACCAAATTTCTCGGATCTTTTGGAGCCGAATGTAGAGATAAAGAAGTTTCCTGATGGGGATACCTACGTAAGACTCCCTGGTATGAAAAACGAGGAGACTGTACTCTTTCATCGCCTCTATCCAGAGCAGGACGTCTCTCTTATTCAGGCAGTTCTTATGCTCTCTACTCTAAAAAGCATCGGCGCATCAACGATTCTCGTTTCTCCCTATCTCCCCTACGCGAGACAGGATAAAATCTTCAAGGAAGGAGAAGCACTAAGCGCAAAAATCATCTGCAATATGCTTTCATATGCCGGCGCGAAAAAACTCGTTACCATTGATTGTCATTTCATGAAGAGGGAAGGAACTGCGATATATGGAGGGCTGGAGATTGAAAATATATCTGCAAACAAACTTCTCATCGAGCATGCAAGGAAGAAGGCAAAGGATATAGAGGTAATAAGTCCGGATGCTGGAGCGAGCTATCTTGTTGAGAAATTTGGTGGAAAGAGCATGGAAAAGAAGAGGGGAGAGTATGTCTCAGGAAGGGAAACGTATCGTAGAATAGAATCTCTAGAACGCCATTTCGAAGTCGCCGGGAAAAACATCCTCATTCTAGATGATATGATTTCTACTGGTGGGACTATGATTAAGGCTGTAGAGAACATAAAAAAAGGAGGGGCAAACAAAATTTTCTGTGCAGCGACTCACGGACTTTTCCTTAAAGATTCTCTCGAAAGATTAAAGGCAGCATGCGATGGGGTTTTTGTGACAGATACCATACCTTCTCCCGTCTCTGAAGTCAGCGTCAAACCCCTTCTGGAAAAGTATCTATCTGTCTAATCCTAAAAACGTTCTTTATTACTTCCCCCCAGATATCTTCTCTTCTCTTATTATGTGAATTTTGCCCTCTTCTATCGGCTCTACATAAACATAGGCATCATAAGCACGGCCAAGCCATCCTCCATCGTTTTTTACTTTAATTTTATAAACTGGCTTTCCCTTATCGTTTATGACTATTGTTATACCTTCGTATATCTTCTCATATTCCGGTTTCATTTTTGTTAGTTTTTCCTTTGCATCTTCTGGAAGCAGTTTAAGACGATATCCCTTTCCTTTTACAATTGCATAATATTTATTATTCTCCTCATCAAGACGAATCTCTACATTACCATTAAGCTTTCTTTCTAGCGTCATTTTTTGGTAGGTTTCTTGTTCTTCGATTGATGTTGATGTTTGGCTCCCAGTAGTCGCTTGGGCTTCACCACCCTTACTTTCTTCAACCTTAGCATGCTGTGTTGTCTCTCTAACGTCTTTTTTCAACTTCTCCAGACAGTCCATCTCCAAACATCTTTCTATGACTTTTGTAATCTTCTTTACGTATTTAACTTGTATCTCGCCGTTTTCATCAAAACTAATACCCAAATCCACAGCCGTGTTTGACCTCCCCCATTCTTTCATTTCTTTTTTTGCTTTTTCTATCTGTGCCGTCAGATAAATTTTTACTTCTTGTTTCTTATCTTCCTCAATATTCATAGCATTAATCATTCCTTCGATAATCGGGGGGAAGTTATTCAAATCAACATTCAAGATCTCCCCTGTTTCTGACTGCCAACTTACTAGCGTAATGATGTTCATAAGATAACCCTTTTTCTCCGCCCAATACAACATTCTACCGTTTGCTGCATTAAAGTCGTTAATGTCTCCGCTCCATTCTTTTAGTTCTTTTACGAAGTCGTCTATCTTTCCAGGAATAACCTTCTTTGTTGCTGTAGAACGGGTAAAACTCAAAAGCACATCTAATATCTTTGTTCGCTTGAATGCTATCTTATACTTTTTTCCATTATCTAACGTAATTTGCGCGGCTTCTACTTCTTCCTGTTGATTAGTTGCAGGACTTATTTGCTGCTGTTCATTGTTCATTTCAACTATACTTACTTCTCCAAGTACATAGTCTTTCAACTCATCGCTCGTAGGACAATTATCTCTAAGGAGTTCCATTAACCTTTTCCGTGCTACATTTTTACCATACTCGTTCATAACGTACTCGACTATGCCCCTATCCTGTGCCGTCTTTAGCACACTAGCAAATATCTTCTTCTTACTCGTCTCATCAGAGGGAAGTAGCGGAGTTATTGGAACACTAGCATTGCTGTTTATTCTTATTATTTCTTGTATTTTTTCTACTATTTTTTCAACCTGCCCTTCTTTAATATAGAATGGATCCATTCCTTTCGTAATTTTAGGACTTAACCATTCAACAACTTCAGGATTTGCTAAAAGGAATTCTATATTATCTGGCTTCTTTATTCCAATGCTCATATAACTTTCAACTTCTTTCGAAATTAGGTAGTTCCTTTTCGTCCACTCTCTCCAATTTTTTTCAAGATAATCTTTGTTTATTTTTACATTTCCCTCTTTTTCTCTCTCCATAAGTTGTTTTACGAACTCATGTGTTTTTACTTTGTTGAGCTTTAAGCCATCTTTTATTTGCCTACCCACAAATTTTTCTTTATTTGCACTGTCATTGATAAATCCCTCTCTTTCTAATAAATACCCAGTTACTCCTCCTTTTTCCATCACTGGCTTTATTCTCCATCCAGCCGTTTTAATTTCCTCTCTCGATTCTTTGTATTCCTTTTCATCTACTTTGTGTTCAGTTTTACCAATTTCCAGCAGAAATCTTCTT
This sequence comes from Microcaldota archaeon, assembly GCA_964435235.1. Classification (GTDB taxonomy): domain Archaea; phylum Micrarchaeota; class Micrarchaeia; order Anstonellales; family Bilamarchaeaceae; genus JAVZJR01. The sequence goes on along the minus strand of CAYSXZ010000016.1, from coordinate 1,198 downwards.
TCTATGAAAAATTTTATAACATCAGGATGATCTTGAAGCCATTCAAGTTGATCTTTCAATTTCTCTAGTTTTTCGCTTGCATTCTTTCTATTCACGTCTGCATAAAAGGACCAAAGTATAAGTTCGCTTGTTTCCTTAGTTTTATCTCCTCTAAGAAGAGCAGTAACTAAGTATTTTTCTTTTATAGGCGTCCTTCTTTCTTCGTGTTGTTCATTGCGAATTCTCCATCCTTTCTCAGAGAGCGGACTTGCCTTAAAATTTGGGTGTGCAACTTCATATTTCTTCCAGTGCTTAGGCCACAAATGAATCTGATGCCTCCATGCAGGTATTGTACAAAGTAATACAGTTAATGTGCCTGCTATCTGGATAGCGGCAAGCCACCCTCTTTTTATAAGATGTTTTCCGCTCTTAGGTGAGCGTATAACTTCATTTGCATTTTTGATATTTCTCCATATCTTCTTAACAATACCGAGTTCATATTTAAGATCCCAAAATAGGTACTTTAATATACTCCACGAAGTCTTAATTGGGAAGAGAATAACGTTTCCGCTGTATTTTAGTATCTCCCCGATTATTCTTACATATTTATTATTATGTGCAATCAGCTTTTCTAATCTTATCCACCCTTTTAATTCTTTTGCCCAAAAGTCTTTAAATGCTAGCCACCACCGTTTACTTGATTTTATATTAATACCATCTTCCCTTTCCTCAATTTTACTCATACCACCTTCATAAACAATCGTAGCTATAAGGAATTGATCTTCAGTTATTCCATATTCTGTTTTAGCATTTTTTAGTTTTTCGATGACATTTTTAGCCAATTCTACTGTAGGGTGCTTTTTGATGGATAACTTATCAAGCTCGACCTTCAATTGTTCTAACTCGCTGTCTATCGGGTCTAACTCATTGATTTTAAAACTAGGAAATTCTTCGTTTCTTGCTTTTTCTCCTTCTTTTCCAACAGCATAGGTTTTCTTCACGAGTTGTTTGTATTCTTCACTATTGAAAAGATCGCGCTTCCTTATATACAGTTCGTGTGCATGATCTATTAATGTTTTAAGTCTTGTTTTTGCTTCTTCGTCTATATCTGTCACTTTTTCTAAGTCTTCCTTGATTGCTAATTCTCCATCCTGCTGTTTATTAAACATTCTTTCTATTTCTTCTGCTTTTACCGAAGAGCCAGAAAATACACTAATTT
>CAYSXZ010000015.1:0-8460 GCA_964435235.1 Microcaldota archaeon | reverse complement strand
GAATTAAACTTCTCTATTAGTTTTCTTCTTTCCTTCACCAAATTCCAGTCTTTCCCTTTTTTGCGGAATTCAGCCTTATACATTTTCAAGATCAGATTAGTAGTATTTTCTATCATAGAAAGTGCAGCCTTGTAATCCTTCTCCTCGAGCTTCTTATTCACGAAATTTTCAACGATTTTTCCAAGTACCTTAGCAGCCCTCCTTCGCACACTCCTATCTTCATCTTTCAATGCATCAATCAAAGCAGGAACTGCCTTCGAAATCTCAGTACTACCAGGATTTGCTTCTGCAATTTCTCCCAGTGCCTCAGCAGCCACCCATTGCACACTCATCAACTCCTCATTTTTCAATGCATCAATCAAAGCAGAAACTATCTTCGAAATCTCAGTACTACCAGGATTTGCTTTTGCAATTTTTCCAAGCGCCTCAGCAGCCTTCTCTTGCACATCCGCAACAATTGTTAACGTCATTATCCTGCCCCGCGAAAAGTGTGTCTCAGCAGCCTCCATTCGCATACTCCAATCTTTATCTTTCAATGCATCAATCAAAGCGGGAACCGCAGGTTTTCCAATCAAAACTATTTCTTCTACTTCTCCGTTCCTGAGTAAATCCATTATCTTGTTGTAGAATTCTTTTCCTTCATTATTCATGTTATAATTAATGTCAAGAAAGGTTTAAAAAGCTTTTAGGTGTAACAAGTTAGTCTAGTCTGTTGAATAATTCCTTTAAAGGCCCACTGTAGGGTTTGAGCATCAGGGCCAAGGGGATGGTAAACCTTTGCAGTTTTATCGGCTGAGAGAAGGAGGAGAGAAGGAGTTATGCAACAGAGTATAGCGCACTATAATAAAGCAAACATTTAAATACATTTCTAATAACAATTATAATTATGTCAAAATTCAAAGATAAAAAAATCGAAAATAAGGAAGTTGAAAGAACTGATAAGGTTCTGGGTAAGAATGACAGAAGGAGCGGTTTTTCATCTGCCGAGCCGCTTATAGAGATACCATCAGTTGAAAAATTCAAGGAGCGGTATAAAGAAGCGGTAGACGAGGCAGTGTTACCATCTATCACGCCGACCTATTTTGCTTCTAAGGAGGAATCTATCTTTTCGTTTGGCGACCAACTCATTATCGGAAAGTTGACGCAGAAAAAAGTCCTTCGAGAAGGAGAGTCGCTTCAGATAGAAAAGGGAACAGAAATGGTCATAAAGAAAATAACTAAGAAAAAACTAACGGCTGACGTATTCGCTGGAGAATTCGAGTCTAGCGGCATTGAAGCAAAACTAGATGCATTTCTTGATTTCGGCTCTTCCGGCGTTCTTCTCTCTTTTAAAGAAAAAGGAAAAATACTTGCGAGAGTCGTCAACAATCCATTGCGCCTCAAAATACATAGCGATACGGTAGAAGATCGATCGGTTAACATGGCCTAATATGCTTTAATATTTTTTGACACACATATTTAGCGTGGATAAGAAGGATTTAAAGGTATTCATAGGAATAGTTCTTCGAGAGCATCCAGATGTATTTCCAAGCCGTACTCGGATACGCAATCTTCTCAGGATGTACGGTATTAGAAGCGATGCGAGGAGTGTTCTATCTTCTGCAGTCATAAACCGTCTAAAAGCCGAATGGATTGCAAACTGTTCCGATGACGGTAGATTTTTAGAATGCATAAACAATCATGGCACGTTTAGTCATGTAAATGAGAAAACCGAAGATATGATTCACAAAAGATTTGTAGCAATATGCGAGCGACTTTGTGAAGAGAGCAAAGTATTCCCAGCAAGCAACAAAATTGCCGCACTGATAAAAGATAGATATAAGGTAAATGTAAGTGATTTAACTGTTGCAGCACATCTTGATCTTCCGAGGATGCAGAAAAGGTGGATAAGCCGTGCAAGCTGTGTGGATTTTCTTACAGCATGCTCGAAAGCCGTATTTTCAAGCGTTTCTCAGAGCGTAAAACTAGCCGTAAATGAAAGATTTCTAAAAATAACCAAAAAGGTGCTGTCAAAGGATGAATTTCCCACGGTTAAACTAATAACGAAAATAATATCAGAAAAATACGGCTTAAACATAAGCAGACAACTCGTAAGGAACCATGTTGATGTTGCGAGCTTGCAGGAGGAATGGGTAAAAAAGTCCAGTACAGAGATATTCTTACAGAATCTAAAGTACGGAAAAACCAGATATATCGACCGAGCGATGAGGAAGAAGATAGAGGAGAGGTTTGCGACTATATGCATGCAACTTTGTGCTGAAAAGAAAGTCTTCCCAACGTACTGCACCATATCCAGATTGCTAATGGAGAGATACAAGATAAAGATGAAAGACAGTTCAATAGGAGAAAAAATCGATATCGCAGAATCGCAGATAGATTGGATACGCACCGCAATAACGCGTGATTTTCTTAATGTGCTCAAGACAGGCGTGTTTTTTCACTCACGCAAAAAGGTGCGCGCCGTGGTCAATGAGCGATTCGAGGGACTCGCACGGCAACTCTGTCAAGGATTGGATAAATTCCCGTCATTTAGTGCCATCTCTAAAACTATTTTGAAGGAGTATGATATAAAGATAGATCCAGCTACTATCGCCCTCCTGAACGTTCTTTCTGTTCAGATAGACTGGATAAAAAATTGTAGCGACAAGGTATTTCTTCAGAATCTGCATGTGTTCAAGTGCGCTCACTTTCATCCGGAAATAAAATCAGCCATAGCAGCTAGGGAAATGCGCATTGTGGATGAGAATGCGATGAAGAATGACTATCTCAAGTTCGTTAGGAAAAAATCTGCGAATGATTCATGCATGCGTTCTTCGTCTTTCCGCACCACAAGATATAAAATAGCAAGGCGTCCTAACATATCCTGATTGTAAGTGATTCTATGCTAATTGGAATCGTTGGAAAACCATCGACTGGGAAAAGCACATTCTTTACTGCCGCAACGAGCGTGGTTGTAGAGCGCTCTCCGAGACCATTCACTACCATAAAGCCGAATCACGCGATTGGTTATGTTGAAGTTGAATGCGTTGATAAGGAATTTGATGTAAAATGCAATCCGAAGAGCGGCTATTGCGTGAATTCGAGGCGCTTTGTTCCGGTCGACCTTCTCGATGTTGCAGGGTTAGTTCCAGGAGCGCACGAGGGGAAAGGATTAGGGAATAAGTTTCTTGATGATTTGAGACAAGCAGACGTTCTCATCCATATCGTAGATGCAAGCGGTTCCACAAATGAAAACGGGGAGAAGGTGCAGGTAGGAAGCTACGATCCTGCAAACGACGTCAGATTCTTAGAAGAGGAGTTGGATTACTGGATAAAAGGGATATTGGACGACAATTGGCAGAAGCTTCTCAAGGAAAGCAAGAGAAAGAAGAACGAAGAGCTGTTGCACGAGCAATTTACCGGTTTGGGGATAAGTAGAACAGCCATAGCGAAAACCCTTACCGAGCTCGATCTGAAAGAAAAACCGATTGAGCAATGGAACGAAAAAGAAAAGATGGAGTTTGCAAGAAGGATGCGACGGATAGGAAAGCCACTTCTCATAGTGGCAAACAAATGCGACATCCCAGGCGCCTATGCAAACTACGAGCGTCTTGTTAAACAATTTCCGGACCACATAATAATACCGTGCTCCTCAGAAGCAGAGATAGCACTGAAGGAAGCTGCAAAGAATGGTTTTATAAGATACATACCAGGGGACTCAGATTTCGAAATAATAAAAGAGCTTACTCCGGAGCAAAAAAAAGCGATGGAATTTCTTGCAGGATACATGAAAAAGGCAGGAGGAACTGGAGTGCAGAAGGCACTCAATACTGCTGTTTTCAAATTTCTTAATTACATAGCAGTCTTTCCAGTCCCTTCTGACAAACTTTCAGATGGGAAGGGAAATGTTCTCCCCGATTGCTTCCTTATGAAGCCTAGTTCAACTGCCATAGATTTAGCAAGAGCAGTTCACAGCAGTATGGCGGATAAATTCATAAGAGCGATAGACATCAGAACAAAGAGAACGCTTGGTGCTGATTATGTTTTAAAACATAGAGACGTAATAGAGATAGTCTTTGGAAGATGAGGCGATGGTATGCTTGTTGCATTCTCAACAGTTGAAAAGAAAGAAGATGCGGAAAGGATAGCAAAGCATCTTGTTGATAAACGGATTGTGGCATGCATAAATGTAATAAAGATAGAAAACTCATTTTATAGATGGAAGGGAAAGACAGTTGTAAGCGGAGAGTATTTACTTGTGATGAAACTGCCAGACAAAAACTTCGAGTTGCTGAGGCGTGGGCTGAAAGACATCCATCCATACACCCTACCAGAATTGATAGCACTTAAGGTAGAAAAATCTAGTCTGGAATACTCGAACTGGGTCAAGCGCTCTTGTCGATAGCTTCCTTTTCTTTTAGTTTATTTATCGTCCCGCTTGTTCTCTTAGCTAGAAGTCTTGCTTTCCTTCCATTTAGTTCTTCGACAAGAGCAAGAAAACCCAAAACCTCTTCTATTTTATCCCTTGCACATCTGAGTATTCCTTTCTTTTCTGCTGCGTTGTATTCAACTAACTTCAACTGGACAAACGAAGAACCGTATTCACCAAAAAATCTGAGTGCCTCTTTATAGATTCCATTTTTCAATTCCTCTTCGCTGAATTCGTTTTCTAATACCTCGAACATTACATATCTTCTTTTTGGAGCGTGTGCCCTTACCATTGTTTCACCTCATACGTGACGTAGATGTAGCTACTCAACGTTACATCCTGCGGGAAGATCTCTGCTGGTATTCTTTCTTCGGCAGATCTGCTGATGACCGATCCTTCGCTTGCCTTAACAATGTAATCGTAGTAAGGCGGATAGCGGTATTCTGTTTGAATGGAAACAATCTTGCCGAGCGATGCACCAAGTCCCTGTGCTATCTTCTCTGCTTTTTTCTTCGCAGTCTCTGCTGCTTCTGCAGCAAGCTCGCTCTCGATTTCTATCCTTGTTCTATCGTTCAGGGAGAAATAAAAGTAATCGAACCTCGCATCGCTCACATTTGCAACTCCCTCAATCACCCTTCCACCTATAGACGTGTTCTCGCTTTTTATTATTATTGAGTGGACTGTTTTATATCCTACTATTTCGTAATTACAATCACAGCGATAGAGCGGTGGGTATGCCCCTTCTTCAATTCTACTCTCCTCGTACATCGGACAGGTGTCTCCTTCGCATGGCCATGGCGGGCAATAGCAACTATCGTTATATATTGGATAGGTATAATAAGAAGAGGTCTGTATCTCGCTTTCCTTTATCCCGCTTGCAAGAAGTGCTTCCTTGAGTGCAGCTGTTGCTTTTGCATTTGCTGTTGCTGAAGCAGATGCGCTCTCGTTCTCTGTTTCAACAGTGAGCCCTATCACAAGCAGGTCTGGTTTTACTGTTCGCGTTGCTTCTCCGCTAACAGATATTGTAGGAGTTTCGTTTGTGGTAGTGCAGTTTTCAACAGGAGGAACTCGTGCACCAATCTGCGATGAAGTTATAAAATATGTCGCACCTGCAACCAGGAGAGCAGTGAGGAGAACAGTGAGCAATACCGTATTTCGTTCAACAACATATCTTGTTTCTACCATAAAATCACCGATTTATGTGGGGTATCAATCTTTAAAAAACACGTGAGATTGTAAGGGAAAAGGCTAACTATTTTTTTATTCTTTCCTACGGATATGAGGTTATGCCATCTACGCTATTCTCTGTGCAGTCATTCTATGATGCGCAGAGTGGTGCGTGCTCTCATCGGTGTGCTTCTTACCGCCACTAGAAAGGAGGAAAAAGATGATATATATGAGGTACTCAGTGAAGGTAGTTCCAAATGCAAAAAAGCCAGAAGTCATCGTTATAGATGCGCAAAATATCAAGGTAAAGGTTGATGCTAAGGCAGAGGGTGGTAGAGCGAATGCACGACTTATCGAAATCCTTTCCGAGCATTTTTCAGTTCCGAAAAGCTCGATTGTAATTGTGCATGGAGCAACATCAAGAACAAAGGTTGTTGAGATAAATTTTATTTCGAATTCTTCTCATCGAACAGCCCAGAAGCGCCCCTCTGTTGAATAATTCTTTTACCTCAGGTTTCGCAAATTGACCCATTAAGCCTCATAGCTGGCACTATTTTTGTATTTCTTCATTTTCACAGGTTAATCTCAGCACCTTTCCTTTTGCAACTAATGCTCTAACCTTGTTGAGTTGGGAGAGTGCTTCTTCGGAAGTAACATTTAAAGGGAAAATACGGCTTTACGATACCTCTATTCAAAGAGTATCTGAAAAGATGTTAACAAAACTTAACAAAAAACTGCTAATATCTGTTAACTTGCTCCGCTGGGCGCACTCACAAAATGGAGTGTTGGGTAGGATTGACCGGCTTAAAGCCAGCTTTAATTCTACAGTTTTGCGCCCGAAGTCCTGAAAATCACCAATTCATCTATTTTATCATCTATTTTAGGATTTCTTAAAGCTGGGCTATTGGTGATTTATATGAAAAACTCTAAAAGCGGTTTTTCCTTGGATTGCAGTGAGTCCGAACATCTTTTATAACAAAATTTTATTCACTTTCGGATTTACTGTGAACATAAGGGCCAAGGGGGTGGTAAACATTTGCAGTTTTAGCAGCTGAGAGAAGGAGTTATGCAGTTATGCAACACGTACAGAAGCGCACGAGCAATAGATAGATTTAAAAAAAGAAATACAATCTAGATTAAATACATATTAAAAGTTGAGAGGAACAAAATGGGTTTGTTGGGCGCGCCGCGCCTGATGAATGTATGAAACAAAAAGATTCGACGAGAAATGGAATGCACCTATTTTCGATCTTGTTCTCTACTTACCATAATCCGTCCAACCCACATTACCAACGAGGGTATCGAGTTATATGAAAATACTTATCCTAGCACCAGATATATCTGTTACAAAGAGTGAAAGGTTCTACCATAGCGCTTACGGAGAATTTGTCGACGACACGGTACCGATGGTTAAAAAATCATTAGAAGAAAAAGGTTTCGAAATCGAGGTTCTTCACTGTTCTCTTAACCTCCTTTCTGATTTGAAGAAAAGAGAAAAAATGCTCGTCTTCAACCTATGTGACGACGGCTTTCAGAACATAACAAAGACAGAGCCGCTGGTTGCGGGTGTGATCGAACTTGTTGGTTTCCCATACACAGGCTCAGACATGTTCACGCTTGCATTGTGCCAGCATAAATGGCTATGCAAGGAGTTGATGACAGCAAACAAGGTAAGAACACCAAGGTACTGGTTGATAGAGTCTGAAAAGGATCTAAACGGAGTGAAGCTTGATAAAAAACTCATAGTCAAACCGAATTTTCAGGATGGAAGCATAGGAATAAATCTAAAATCCGTGGTCAGCACGAGGAAGGAGCTTGAAACGCAAGTTAGAAATATTATTCAGACATTCAAAGAACCTGCGCTTGTAGAGGAGTTCATTCAAGGGAGGGAATTCTCAGTTGGAATAGTAGGCGAGGAAGTCTTGCCGATAATGGAATGTCATTCGCCAAACGAGTATAATCTAAAGAGCGATGATGTGAAATGGGCGAATAGTGTTGGCGCGCACGGCGGACTTAGGGTTGAATTTAATAAGATAGAACCAGGGCTCGAAAGGGAGATGAAAAGAAATGCATTGATTATGAAAAAGGTAATGGGCTGCCGCGACTACATGAGATTCGACTTCAGGGTAGACAGCAAAGGAAGAAGCTATATGATAGACATCAATCCAAACCCAGGATTGGATTCTGAATCATCTCTTTCTCTAATGGCGAAGGAAAGGGATTGGAGTTATTCCGATCTTATTTATAACATTCTTAAAAGTGCATTAAAACGATATGAAAAAGAGGCGTAGCTAAGATGGAAAAATGGCAAAAACTTTTGGCTGCTTCGGTTTCAACACCGGAGAAACTTGTGGAGAGATTGAAAGGATTGGGCATAACGGATGGGGAAATCGAAGAGATAAAAAAGACCGCATCTGTTTATCCGATGAGGATAAATCCGTATTACCTAAGCCTAATAAGGGAGAAGGGCGATGGGATATGGAAGCAGTGCATCCCTGACAAGAGAGAACTCGAAGACGAAAAAAGCAACCCTGACCCGCTCGAGGAGGAAAAGGACAGCAAAACCCCGTGCCTCGTTCATAAGTATCCTGACCGTGTTCTTCTTCTGGTTTCAAATGAGTGCGCTATGTACTGCAGATTCTGCACGAGAAAGAGAAGGGTTGGGGATTTGAAAAAAACGATAACTGAGAAGGATGTCATGGATGCGATAGAGTACATAAAGAAAACTCCGCAGGTGCGTGATGTCTTGCTTTCAGGAGGAGACCCCCTTCTTCTTCCAGATGAAGTCCTGGAAAGATACCTCAAAGCACTTCGTGCAATCCCGCACGTAGAGATAATTCGAATAGGAACGAGAACACCAGCAACGCTTCCTCAGAGAATAACAC
>CAYSXZ010000014.1:0-16904 GCA_964435235.1 Microcaldota archaeon | reverse complement strand
GGATTAGGAAAAGAGATATTATAGATATAAATATTTCAAAAATAGAAAGGCATATAATTTTCAAATATCTTGGTATGGATGATTGCTAAGCGGCATCGTCATTTAAAAATCTTTCCTCTTATATCTTTCTAAACCTTCTTATAAAAAGAAGCGACCCGGCGAATAGGTAGGGCTAGTGAGCTTTACCTAATACAGTACTGGGCTACGCACGAAAATGGTGTAGATACTATGGTAGATAAACGAAAGCCGAGAAGGGGCTCGATGGCGCATAGGCCAAGAAAGAGAGCAGATACGCAGAACGTAAGAATTAGATGGCAAGATGCAGAGGAGAAAAGAGTCCTAGGCTTCGCTGGATATAAGGCAGGGATGATTCACGTTTCGCATATAGACCAAACAGAATCTCCGACAAAGGGACAGGAGATAGTAAGCGCGGCGACGGTAGTTGAAGTTCCGCCACTTGTTGTGTATGGTATAAGATGCTATGATGACACAAATTCCATAGGAGATATAATCACTGATGATGAGAAGATATTGAGGAGGATAGGCATAAAAAAGAGGAAGAAAAGCGAGATAGACGAAAAACTTATCAAGGATGTTAAGCTTCTTGTATTCGCTCAACCGGAAAAGACCGGATTTGGAAAAAAACATATAGAGAAGATGGAGCTAGGGTGCGGCGGAAAGGATGTGAAAGAAAAACTAGAATATGCAAAAACGCTTCTAGGAAAGGAATTAAAGATATCTGATGTTTTTAAGCCCGGCGAGTTCGTTGATGTGAGCGCTGTAACGAAAGGAAAAGGATGGCAAGGACCTGTTAAGCGATTTGGTATCTCTATTCAGAGAAGAAAAGCGACTGGGAAGAGAAGGCATGTAGGAACGCTTGGGCCATTTCACCCAGCTTATGTTGCCTATACCGTTCCGCAAGCTGGTCAGATGGGTTATCATAGGAGAACAGAATTTAACAAGGAGATACTTAAAATGGGAGGAAACCCAGACGAGATAAATCCATCAAGCGGTTTCGACGGTTATGGGTTCGTGAAAAATGATTACGTAGTAATACGTGGTTCTCTACCAGGACCGGCAAAGAGAATGGTAAAGCTAAGGCTTGCAGTTAGAAAGCGCAGCGCACCAAAAGAGCCGCGCATTATTTATGTCTCCAGCAGCAAATTAAGGTGATTTTCATGAAAGGAACATTATATTCACTTGAAGGAAAGGTCGTAAAACAGATAGATCTGCCAAGTTTCTTTGAAGAAAACCTTAGACCAGATATTATAAAGCGTGCCGTGCTTAGCGAAGAGAGCAAAACCTACCAACCAAAAGGAAATTATAGATTTGCAGGGCTTGAGACCTCGGCCAGATATCGCGGAAGAGAAGGGGATTATGGTGCAATATGCAACAGGGGGATATCACGAAGGGCGCGCGAGGTTCTTCCAAAGGGAAGATTCGGAAAGGTAAAGAGGATACCAGGCTCTGTGAAGGGGAGAAGGGCTCATCCACCAAAACCAGAGAAGAAAATAGCGGAAGAGATAAATAAGAAAGAATATAAGAAAGCGCTGAAGAGTGCGCTTGCCTTTACTGCAGATAGAAAAACTGTTTGCAGAAGGATGCGTGTTGATATAGAAATGCCACTGCCAATAGTAATTGAAAACTCGCTCGAGAAGATTAAAAAAACCAAGGATGTTATAAATGTGTTGAAGGCATTGAATATGACGTCGCTTCTAGAAAAGGCAAAGAAAAATGGTTCTAAGGGACCGCTTATTATTGTATCTGGTGAAGAAGGTCAACTCAAGGCTGCCTTGAATATACCTGGCGTGGATGTAGTAAGCGCAAAATCGCTTATGGTGAGGCACCTCGCGCCTGGCACAAGCCCAGGAAGAATTGCTATATTCACAGAAAAAGCACTTGAGGTGTTAAATGAAAGATTCACAAAATTTGAGGTGAAATAAAATGATACTCATAGCTCCGATTAAAACTGAAAAGTCTATTGAAAAGATAGATAGCGAGAATTCCATACGTTTTCTTGTGGCGCTCGAAGCCACTAAGAAGCAAATAGCGGAAGAGGTTGAGAAAATATTTTCAGTGAAGGTCGCGTCAGTAAAGACGCTGATAACTCCAGATGGTAAGAAGCACGCCATAGTTCGACTTACAAAAGAGTTTAAAGCAGATGATGTTGTTACGAAGCTAAAGATGATAACATAGTATAAACGACGGGTGCATTGAAAATGGGGAAGAGAATTAAATCTAGAAAAAGGGGCGCAGGTTCGCCAAGATACCGCTCTCCGAAAAAAAGGTACAAGGTAGATCTAAGATACAGAAATTATGATGATATAGAAAAGACAGGGGTTCTTACTGGTAAGGTACTGGGTTTTGTAGACGACCCTTCAAGAAGTGCCATCCTAATGGTGGTTGGTTATGATAACGAAGAAAAGGGATATCTTCTTGCCCCAGAGGGTATAGCAGTCGGAGACACGCTCGATATAGGCGTTCAGGGGAAATTAAGATTGGGAAGTGTTCTTCCGCTTTATAGGATTCCGGATGGAACATATATATTCAATATTGAAAAGACCCCAGGAGATGGGGGAAAGATGGTTAGGGCCGCGGGCTCCTATGCCACAGTTGTTTCTAAAGAAAAGAACATAGTTTATATACGCCTGCCAAGCAAAAAAACAATTGCTGTTTCTGGAGAGTGTAGGGCGCAGCTTGGAGTTGTCGCTGGCGGAGGGAGGCTTGATAAACCCCTTCTAAAGGCTGGTAACTCTTATTATAAACACAAGGCGCAGAACAAGCTGTGGCCAGTGCCAAGAGGAGTTCACATGGCTGCCTACTCCCATCCGCACGGAGGAAAGCAGCACCATGTCGGAAAGCCGACAACTGTTTCGAGAGGAGCTCCTCCAGGTGCGAAGATCGGCCACATAGCCGCCCGTATGACTGGGAGGAAGAAGGGAAAGAAGGCCGGGCAGCCTGAGGCAGGCACTGAAAAAACAGGTGAAGGTTGATGGTAACAGTAAGGAAGGATACGTGGAAGGGTATAGAGGAAGACAAACTTGCTTCTTTAAGTCCAGAGGAATTTATGAAAAGGATGACCTCGAGAAGCAGAAGAACGCTAAAAAGACTGAAGTACAACCAAAGGCTTAAGAGATTTATCGAGAAAGTAAGTAAAATAAAAAAGAGCAATCCTAAGAAAATAATAAAAACACAAATAAGAGATGCAGTAATTCTTCCTGATTGGGTGGGCCTTACGTTTAGCGTGCACAATGGCAAGGAATACAAACGCGTTGACATAATACCATTTATGGTAGGAAAACGCCTTGGCGAATTTGTGCATACAACAGGAAGGGTTATACATTCTGGTCCTGGTGTGGGAGCTACAAGAGGCTCCAAGTTCGTACCGCTGAAGTGATGCTATGAAAGGCTATTCGATCGAATTTGAAAGAGATAATTATCCGTGTGCTAGGCTCGAAGGTGTGGATGCGTCATACAAGGATCTCTCAGAGGTTTGCGGAAGGATAAGAGGAAAGGATGCCGAATGGGCAAAGAATTTCCTTTTGTTAGTTTCTGCTGGTAAGCTCCCAGTGCTTTACAAAAGGCATAATAAAAAACTTGGTCATAGGCATGAACTTGGAGGGAAAAAAGGTAGATATCCAAAAAAAGCAGCGGCTGTTGTTCTGAAAGTTCTTATGAGCGCAATTGCGAACGGAAGGAGCAATGGAATGGGGGAGAGGTATAAGATAGTACATGCTGCTGCGAACAAGAAAAATATATATGGAAGAGTGGCTCCGAAAGGGAGATGGGCTCGTTCTGATTACGAGACTTCACGTATTGAAATAATACTAGAACCTCTCGAAGCAGTACCGAAGGGTGTAGAAGTTGTTCCTCCGCAGAAGGAAGAACCCAAAAAGGAAGCAAAGGAGGAGAAAGAGGTGGCTAAATAATGTTATATGAAGAAAAACTAATAGAGGAACCATTCAACAGATATAAGCTTATGAAATTTCTTGAGAAAAAACTCGACCGTGCAGGGCTTGCAAATGTTGATGTTCAAAGAACACCGATTATGACAAGGATAACAATTGAGGTCATGAATCCAGCGAGGATAATAGGACGAAAAGGTAGATTTATCAACGAACTTACTGAAACGATAAAGCAGGAATTCAAGATAGATAATCCACAGATAAGCGTAGTAGAAGTACGCGAGCCAAGCCTTGAGCCTAGGATAGTCGCAAAGAAGGCTGCGAGGTATATAGAGACAGGAAAAAAGGTAAGGGCGGTTTTGCATTTCATGCTCAGAGAAGTAATGCGAGCAGGAGCGATAGGTGCTGAGATAGTTGCGGCAGGAAAGATAGGAGCGAAGGGAGCGAGGGCTAAGTCTCTCAGGGTCTCTGCCGGATACATTCCAAAAGCAGGAGAACCGACAAGGCTTGTGAAAGAGGCGCATATAAACGCTAATACAAAATCCGGAGTTATAGGTGTGTTGGTAAGAATAGCCCCTCCAGGAACTGTATTCCCAGGAAAGAAGGCAGCGCCGATAACCTTACCGAAAGTTATAGAAAGCGCGACAGAGATAACACAGACAGAGGAGGAAGGCGATGAAAAGGAAAAAACAGGTGGTGAAAAAGAGAAAAAATACGCTCCGCGCAGACCTGCTGGAAAGAGGTAGTTTTCATGGCAGTCATAAAGAAGAACGAACTTAATATGATGTCGCGAAAAGCGATGGAAGAGAAAATTTTGGAACTCGAACGCACTATTCTGGAGCTTTGTGGAGAAGGAAAAAAAGAAAAGGTAAAACCTCTTAAAAAAGCAGTTGCTAAATTGAAAAATATGTTATCCCTCAGTGAAAAAAACCAAGGTTTAAATATCCCATCGAAACAGAATAATTATACCACACAAAATGGGTGAATGAAAAGAAATGGGAGAAAGATGCCCTAAATGCGGAATGCCAAAGGACCTTTGCGTTTGCGAGGTTCTCGAAAAGGAAGGAGTAACAAAGATAAAGGTTTATACAACAAAGAAAAAATTCAAAAAACTCGTTACAATCGTAGAAGGAATAGACGCAGCACAGATAGAACAGACTGCAAAAAACTTAAAGCAGAAGCTTGCCTGTGGTGGAACTGCTAAGGAAGGAGCCATAATTCTCCAAGGAGACCATAAGAAAAGAGTTCCTGACCTTCTAAAAGAAATGGGATATCCGCCAGAAAGCATAGAAGTAAGCTGAAGCGCATTTGTATGAGAACTAAAAGAAACATCCTCTACTCTACCTTTATTGGACTAAACGTAGAAATAGTAAACAGCTCTCAACATATGCTTATTGGAACAAAAGGAAGGGTAGTTGATGAGACAAAAAATTTAATAATCATAGAAAAGGAGAACGGAAAAGAAGTAAAACTTCCGAAGGTTGCATGCACATTCCGCTTTATGCTGGACGATGGTAGCACAGTAGACATCGAAGGAAAGCGCATAGCCTTTAGACCGCATGAAAGACCAAAGAAGGTGTAAATTTATGCAAAGAATTTATTTTACGAACAATGAAAATAACAAAAGGATCGCAAAGATCTTGGAAAAGAAGCTTAAATTTAGATGTATTCCAGTAAAGATAAGCGAGGCTCGGGAGTTCTTACCAAAGGTGAAGGGAAAGGCCGTCCTACTTTGGGGGGATGGAAGCGAGCACCACCTATCCTATTTCTTCGAGAAGAGGGCAAATCACGGCCGCCGCGCCCTTAAGATAGGGATAGACGCACATACAGACATGGCAAGATATGAGGAATTAGATTGTGGTAATCATTTCTACTATAGCGGAATCAGAGACCACGACGTATTTGTTTATCTCCCATACTGGAGGGGAATTCAAGTTGGCGATGAGATGTCATTAAAGAAACCAGGAGAGAAATACTCGCATAAACATATATCTGTAGATTTAGATTTCTTAAAAGGTTTTCCTGTAGAAAGTTATTTTTCTTGCGGCACTGGCACTCTCGAAGCAGTTTTGGAACTGCTAAATAACGAGCTCGATAAAACGGTTGAGAGATTTGACATAGGCGGATTAAAGCACGATGCTAATAGAAAGGAATTCAAAAAAGGGTTAGAAATCTACCTGAGGATATTTGAGATTCTTTCTAAAAATTATTAGTCCTTTTAGCGAGATTTTAAAAGACAGCCTTCCAAATCTATTCTATGCTTTCTATAACCTTTCTGGGCACAAGCGGTTCTATTCCAACAATAGACAGGAGCATGCCTGCAATCGCATTAAAATATGAAAAGGAACTTTTTCTTTGGGACTGCGGGGAATGTGCCCAACGTCAGATGATGAAATATAAAATTGGTTATGGAAGTATAAACGCCATATTTATCACTCACCCGCATCTGGACCATTATCTTGGGCTATTTGGATTGATGGAAACGCTTAGGCTCTCTCTCCCTTCTAGTAAAAGAATCAAATTATTCGCAGGGAGCGAGCTTATTGAAACTATGAAGGAGCGCTATGAATTTATCGAAACAGAAGCATTGAGGAGAGGCACCATCTACAAAGGTTATGGTTTTACTATCGAGGCATTTCCGGTAAGGCACTGCAGAGGCGCGTATGGTTTCATTTTCCGCGAGGACGATAAAATAAAATTTTATGAGGAAAGGGCGCATGCACTCGGGCTTCGGGGAAGGATGTTTACTGAGATACAGAGAAAAGGCTCCATCATCGTCAACGGAAGGAGAGTAAATTTGGAGGAAGTAAGCTGGATTAAAAAAGGATTAAAGGTTGTGTACAGCGGCGATACATTGCCATGCGATTCTCTATTAGAAGCTGCAAGAGACGCAGACCTTCTCATCTGCGAAGGAACATTCGATGGATCTATGAAAAAGGAAGCTGAAGAGCGAATGCATAGTACTATGGAGGATGCTGCTATGATCGCAAATAAAGCGGATGTAAAGAAGCTTGTCATAACGCATATAAGTCCTAGATATTCGGACAGCGAAGAATTGAAAAAACTTGAAGCTCGAGTAAAAGAGATATTCAAAAATACCGCATACGCATATGATGGTATGAAGATAGAATTAAAATAATATGAAAAAGAGGCGTGGGTTGATTATGAAAGCGATACGTGCGATTATAGGGTTGTTTTTGATTGGATTTCTTATTGCGGGTTGTGTGCAACAAAGAGAAAGCCCGAACGTGACTGGCACGCCAAATCCAGCATCAGTTAACTGTGTAAACAAAGGATATTATTTAGAAATAAAAGAGGGTACAGACGGAGAATACGGCGTGTGCAAATATGCTGGTTGGGAGTGCGAGGAATGGGCCTTGTATAGAGGAGAATGCTGTCTTCAAGATAGTGACTGTACCTGCCCCAATGGAACCGCAAGATGCGAAAATACCAGATGCCTTTGTATTGGCGAAGAAGAAAAAGGAGAAGGAAACGAAGAGAACACAACCATAATACCAACACAAGAAAATAATACAATTCCAATTTCTCGTACAGTTGATTCTTCTAATCCAACCGAAACTCTTCCTCCTAAATCAAACAAAACAGTTGGACAATTCCTTGATGAAGGCCTCAGTTGGGCAAATTCAGAATTTTATGCCGCACATCCCAACGGAGAATATTTGATAGAAACATACAGATGGATAATAGGAAATGTAGATATAAAACCAAATGAGATTCCAATTGGAAGCGCCGACCTTGAAAGAGCCGTTCTTTTCAATGGTGAAAGAGCAAGGAATATAAGGGGATTTGCATTTCGAATCTATACTCCAAAAGATGGCGGACGAGGAGAAGGTAAGGGAATTGCTGTTTTCAATGCACAGACAACCCTTCTAGATCGCTATCACATAAACGATCAACTCGATCTCAATATAGCATTTTATCCATTCAACAAGAATCTTTTTGATTGCAAAATTCTAGAAAGGGAGTACTATCTTGCTGAAGATGGAAGTTATATTACAATCTACTTGTTTGAGTGCGAGGATAGTGGATCATTCGTAACTTAGGTTCAGTTAGGCAAGGATTAAAAACAATATTATAGATTCTAAAGCATGCAGTTGGCACAGCAACAGAGCACAAAGCAGCCTATACAGAAAAGTATGGCATCACAGAAGATCGCTACTTATGTGGCATTGGCGCAACAAGATGAAAAATTGTTAGGAGCATTTATAGTTTTTCTCGGTAGTCTCTTCCTTTTAGGCATTGCACCATTCTATCCGATTTACCTCATTCCGCTCCTTGCGCTTTTATGCGGTATAGTTTCATATTTTAGTAGACCGCCATTTGGGGTTATCCTTGGCATACTCTTAGCATTACCTGCTGTGCTTTATCAATCATCTGTTTTCGGCTGGATATTCGTAATAATTATGGTGATAACTATTTTTGAAGTATTTGAAGGATGGCTCATAATAGCTGTTCTTGAAATCCTAATAACTGCTCCCTTTGCCTTTGGTCAATTACCCTTTCTTGGCCTGGTAACGATTTTGGGAATGGTTATGGCGACCCTTCATTTCGGCTCAAGGAAGAGCATACTTATAGCAGCTCCATCCCTTCTTATGATACTTCTTCTCTCCTCATTATGGCTCGTAGAAAACAGCGCGTTTTTTCCTCTTAACATGGAGCTTTATAGACCTGGAAGACCAGAACTTATGTTTTCAAAGAGGTCGGTTGGCATAGATAGAATTTTTGGTGTGCTCGGAGACGCGCTCGGAGATTTCGCTAGTTTCGATAATCTTGGAAAATTTTTTACCTCGCTTGGGTGGGCTGGGGGGAATATTATTCTAATACTATTTCAAGATTCAGGAGTGATACAGATCATAGGTTGGAGCCTCGTACTCTATCTAATAAGCGTTCTCTCGGCACGAATAAGCAAAAGACCTCAGTTTTTTTCAGCGCTTGCTCTCCTTCTACTTCTTCCATTCTATTATGTTGCTGGTATGATATCCGGAACAGGGCTCAAGATAGAATTTTTGGTATCTATAGTATTTTCTATAATCCTGCTTGGTGTATTGGAGGAGATCGGAGTCTCGATATCTAGAGAAACTGAGCTTGAAAGAATGGAAAGGATGAAGGCGTACGGAAAGTTTGGCATGACGGATATAGGAGTAGAAGGTAGAGAAAGACTCGCTGATGTTGGGGGATACGAAGACGTCAAGAATGAACTCAGGGAAGCAATAATAATGCCTTTGGAGAAGAAGGAAATCGCATATACATATGGTATAAAGCCGCCAAGCGGGATTTTGTTATTCGGTCCACCTGGAACAGGAAAAACAATGCTCATGCGCGCGCTAGCAAGAGAGATGAAGTATAATTTTATAGAAGTAAAATGCTCGCAGATAATAAGCATGTGGCTTGGCGAATCTGAAAAGAATATCGCTGAGGTATTTGCAACTGCAAGAAAAACAGCACCAACAATATTGT
Source organism: Microcaldota archaeon (assembly GCA_964435235.1). Classification (GTDB taxonomy): domain Archaea; phylum Micrarchaeota; class Micrarchaeia; order Anstonellales; family Bilamarchaeaceae; genus JAVZJR01. Next base: position 7,521 of record CAYSXZ010000014.1, on the reverse strand, counting down.
TCTTTGATGAAATCGATTCTATAGGCGCGAAGAGAGAGGAAGCCGAAACCCACGAGGCAATAAAGAGAACCCTCACAACCATGCTGCAGGAAATGGATGGAGCGGTGAAATCAAAAGCGAGCGTTATAGTTATAGGCGCAACAAATGTTCCGAACAAGCTCGATCCGGCTCTTCTTAGACCAGGAAGATTTGACAAAATAATATACATGAGGCTTCCGGATGCAAAGGAAAGAGAGGACATATTTAGGGTTGCTATAGGGAAGCTTCCAATCGCTAGCGATATCGACTTCACCGTTCTTGCGAAAAAAACAGAGCGGTTTTCTGGTGCAGATATAAAGAATGTTGTAACAGAGGCGAAAAGGCTTGCGGCAAAGGAAGCACTTTCAACTGGACAAGTAGTACCATTGCGGATGGAGCATTTTCTTTCGGTTCTCAAATTATTGAAACCGAGTGTTACCCTCGCACAGCTGGAAGATTACGAAAGGTTCAGAATGGATTTTGAAAGAAGGGTTGGGTTAGCTGAAGAGAAAAAGCCAGAGGAAAAAGAAGTTAAATGGGAGGATGTAGCAGGTCTGGATGAAGTAAAGAAAGCACTGTTGGAAGCAATAGAGATGCCACTTCTTCATGAAGATTTGATGAAGAAATTTAAGGTAAAGCCAAGCAAGGGAATCCTTCTATTTGGGCCACCAGGAACAGGTAAGACACTCATTGCAAAAGCAGCTGCAAATGAACTTAATGTATCCTTTCAATCAGTCAGTGGCGCAGAGGTTATGAAGAAGGGTTATCTTCAGGCAGTAACTGTAATTAGAGAGGTCTTTAATAGAGGAAGGGAAAATCCACCAGCAATAATATTCGTAGATGAGATAGAGACGTTCGCGCCAGCACGTGGTGGAGGAGCATCTGAGATAGTAGGTCAATTACTGACAGAGATGGATGGTCTAAAAGAGTTAAAGGGCGTAATTGTTATTGCTGCTACGAATAAACCAAGCATGCTAGATCCTGCTATTTTAAGACCTGGAAGATTCGATAAAATCTTTTACATTCCTCCCCCAGATGAGAAAACAAGGGAGAGGCTTTTTGCAATACATCTTGGAGAATTTGCATCCGGAGTAGACCTTGCAGAGCTTGCTGGGCTTACTGAAGGTTTCACTGGAGCGGATATCGCTTCTATATGCCAAGAAGCAAAGATGGCTGCGCTTAGAGCAAGGATAACTGGAAAGGAGCAGAAGATAACTACTGAAATGCTTATTAATATATTGAAGGAAAGAAGGCCATCTGTTACAAGGGAGATGTTATTGGAATACGAGGATTTCCTTGAAAAATACGGGGAAAGGAAATGATTACCATGCTTCAAGCGTTTTGATGTGGCTCCTTATCTTTTTAGCAAGCTCTTCCTTGGTATATTTCTTGGCCCCATTCGGATAGGTTGTAAAATTATAGCTTCTCAATACGTAGAAAATCGCTTTCCTTCCATACTATTTTTAAATATTTGGTTCGAATCATTAAAGGAAATTTTTATGAGGTGAAATAATGAACTTAGCTTTACCTGATGCAACATTGCTTGCGCTTGGCGCTGGCGTAATTGCGCTTCTTTATGCGGCATATTTAGCCATGCGGGTAGTAAAATCTCCAAGCGGAACACCAAAGATGCAGGAGATTTCCTCAGCTATCCAGGAGGGCGCAAATGCATTCTTAATGAGACAGTATATAACATTATTACCAATTGTTATTGTACTTTTTGGGGCAATCTATTATTTTGTAGGAATGGATACTGCACTTGCATTCGCCGTAGGAGTAATATCATCCGCACTTGCAGGATATATCGGAATGCAGACAGCAGTACGTGGAAACGTAAGGGTCGCAGAGGCAGCAAAGAAAGGATTGCCACAGGCGCTTTCACTTGCATTTAGCGGTGGGGCGGTTACAGGAATGGCCCTTGTTGGTCTAGGCCTTATTGGTTTGAGTTGTCTTTACCTTTACTTCGGAGGACTTGGTCCTCTTATAGGTTATGGCTTTGGTGCATCTCTAATTTCATTATTCGCAAGGGTTGGAGGAGGGATATACACAAAGGCAGCAGATGTTGGAGCAGACCTTGTTGGAAAGCTCGAGAAAGGAATTCCTGAAGATGACCCTAGAAATCCTGCCGTGATAGCGGATAACGTTGGTGATAATGTCGGAGATTGCGCAGGAATGGCTGCAGATGTTTTCGAATCGTTCGTTGTTACGATTATTGCTGCAATGCTCTTAGGTTCTGTAATGGGCGCAGATGCGTACATAAAAATACCACTCGGAATCGCTGCTCTCGGTGTTGTTGCAAGTATAATCGGTTCAGTCTTTGTAAAACTCGGAAAGGACAAAAATATAATGGGGGCTTTCTACAAGGGAATAAGCGCAACTTCGTTTATTATGCTCGTTCTCGTTTATGTGTATCTTACTAGTGTAGTAGTTGATGATAGCGTCTCCCCATTTTCTTTATTTCTAGTAGTTCTAGTAGGCGTATTCGTTACCGGCGCTATGTTTCTTATAACAGAGTATTACACTGCTACTGAATATAGACCTGTAAGAAGCATCGCAGAAGCGGCTAAAACAGGGGCAGGAACAAACCTAATTACTGGTCTCGCTGTTGGTATGGAATCTACAGCCCTACCTGTTCTTTTGGTTGTTGCTGCTGTTATCGTTTCGTTCAAGTTTGGTGGTTTGTATGGCGTTGCGCTTGCTGCAGCAGCCATGCTATCACTTTCTGGCATAGTAATTTCAGTAGATTCTTACGGACCTATTACCGATAATGCTGGTGGGATTGCTGAGATGTCCGGTCTTCCATCATCTGTACGAAAGGTTACAGACGCACTCGATGCGGTTGGAAACACTACAAAAGCTACCACGAAAGGATTTGCGATAGCGGGCGCTGCACTTGGTGCTCTTGCACTGTTCGTTGCATTTGCTGAGGAAAGTAGGCTTGAAACGACCGCTCTTACCCTACTTTCTACACCTGTGATAGTCGGACTTTTCATAGGTGCATTACTTCCGTTCGTATTTTCTTCCCTTCTTATGACTGCGGTTGGGCGTGCTGCATTTGAAATAGTTGAAGAGGTAAGGAGACAGTTTAGGGAGATAAAAGGATTGATGGAAGGGAAGGCTAGGGCTGATTATGCACGATGCGTTGATATAAGCACAAAGACTGCGTTAAAGGAGCTTGCTCTTCCAGGAATCATTGCTGTATTTACTCCGCTTCTTGTTGGCTACCTCTTTGGTGTTGCGGCACTTGGAGGACTTCTTGCTGGTGCGATAGCAAGCGGTTTCTTACTGGCTCTTCTCATGTGTACTGCTGGTGCATCATGGGACAATGCTAAGAAGTACATAGAAAGCGGAGTGTTTGGAGGAAAGGGAAGCGAACCACATAAGGCTGCTGTTGTTGGAGATACAGTAGGAGATCCGTTGAAGGATACAGCTGGTCCGGCATTAAATGCATTGATTAAGGTGCTTAATACAGTTTCGCTTGTATTCGCCGGAGCTTTGGTTGCAGTATCCTTGCACCTTATCGCGTAAAAAGTAAAGCTTCTAAAATTCTTTTATTAAGATTTTTATTAAGGTTTGCCTTCTTAGGGGGAGTGAGCCAACCTGGTAACGACAAATAATCAGTCGCTGGTATGCTGTCAGCTTTGGGAGCTGATTATCTGAGTTCAAATCTCAGCTCCCCCATCTGTTGCTTAGGTTTTTCTTCTGTGCTTAGGTTTTACTATTCTTCTTCTGTCAGACGGAGCGACGAAGCGGACTTAGTCTTTTCTCAGGCTCGCTTCGTCAGTTGATGAGGTTTTTCTTCTGGACTCGGTTTAGGATGCAGGAAGGGAATCAGGAGGAACCTCAAACTGAAGGGAAACCCGCAGGTGGTTTCCCTGCGGTTCGGTTATACGAAGCGACGAAGCGGACCGGAAAAACGCGGAGGGGGACACCCCCTCCTCATTTTTACCGTTTATTCTGATCCTCCCCCGCGTATGTTTATTATACACGCTTCGTCAGTTGATGAGGTTTTTCTTCTGGCATCGTTTAAGTAACAAGATCTTCTATCTCCATGTATGCGTTTTCGGCACCGTTGTATTTTTTTAGCAGTTTTGAAAGGCGTTGTACACTCCTTTTCTTCTCTCTTGCGTCATCTATTGCATACTCAAGAAGATGGCTATCTAACCATTTCGAATTCAATACAACACCAACACCAAGCTCGGCAAGTTTTCTTGCATTGTTTAGTCTCTCAATAAAACCAGACAAAGGAATTACGATCTGCGGTTTTTCAAGAAGGATGGATTCCATAGCTGTGTTATGCCCTCCATGGTGAATAACTATTTCGGAGTTTATGAAGAGAGAGTCATATTTTTTTTCTGTTGGAGAAATCACCTTCTCGTTCACTATTTTGGTCAATTCCATGAATGGCCGTTTCCCTATCCCTGATTTTCCGCACGCGATAAAAACACCAGAAGTTCTTGTTGGGGTTTCCACTCCAAAAAATCTCGTAAGCGGGCCTATAAACTTCATCTTATCGTTCAATTCCAGATTATATTCTGATATCGTATAAGGCAGAGGAACATCTGGGATTAAGATTTTGTCAGCGGTGCTAGAAACAAAACGATCCAAAACCAACTCGCCTGTCTTTGGTATCGAACCATATCTATTTGCATTTATTATGTAAACCATCGGGGTCTTTTTGAATTGTCTGTATAATCTAAATGCTATGACTCCTATTATATTTGTGTCTATTATCACGATATCTGGCTTGTATGCGCTAAGCGCATCAGTAATTTTTTTAATCGCTCGTATATGCATCGCTCTGATATTATCCACTATTGTTTTGTTTACATCAACTCCATATTTGTTCTCTCTTATATCTATGGAGAGCGGTACGGGATGAACCTTATAACCTTGATTCCTCAGCATAGAAGCGCACTTGCCATAAGTAATTACTTCGCATTCCCAGCCGCGCGCAGTTAGAAGCTTAAGGATTTCAGCATCTCTGGCTACGTGGCCAAAGCCTATGGCCTCTGCAATAAGCATTACCTTCATACTTTATACTCTTAGTTTTCTTTTTAATAGATTTCCAAATGTAACTTAATTAACTTTTATGTAATTCTTTTTTAGAGATAAAAAAATCGGTTTATAAAATAATAATGCAAAATAAATCGGGTGTGAGTATGTCAGATGAAGAAAAAATAAAAAATGGGATGTGTCCTGTTTGTAATTCTTCTCTAGTTTTTCAGGAAGGATGCGTACTCTGTCCAAATTGCGGATGGGGAGGTTGCGAGGCATAGTTTTGTCCCAATTTTGTCCCTTCGTTTTACAAAGGTTTTTAATTGCTTCGTTAAAATACCAACTCAAATGTTTGAGGTGAAATACCATGAAGACCTTTAGAATCGAAGAAGAGGAAGACTGGGAAGAGGAAGATTTCGACGAAGAGGAATGGGAGGAGGAAGAGGAGGAAGAATAGGCATATTGAATTTTTATTATGTGATGAAAATTTGTTTCTTTTTTTCTCATTTTAGATAAGAGCCTGTTGCAAATTAATTCGAAAATTTTTAATTTACATCAGCCCCTACTATCGCAACAAGATCATTATGGCTGCAGCAGATATAAGCCCTATCGCCGCAGCAAGGAAGAAAGGAACAGCGATACCGTATATGGCCCAAAGCGTTCCTGCTATTATGCTTGCTGGAAGATATGCCGCCCCTATAGCAGTGTTGTATGCACCCATTGCAGTCCCTCTTTTTTCCTCTGTTGAAAGGTCGGCGATGTATGCCTTATTAACAGACTCATCTGCAGCAACAAAGACACCATAAATCGCAAAGAGTGCGGCAAAATGGAGCCATTCGCTTGCGAAAACAAAGCCAACGCAGATTAATGCATAGAGTGCAAAGGCCCCTGCTATCACAGGCTTTCTTCCTATAATGTCTGAGAGGGAACCTACTGGCATTGCTGCTATCGCATACACAATATTGTATATAATATAAAGAAGCAAAACATCCCCTGCTCTTATTCCAGCTTCATAAGCTCTAAGGATAAAGAATGAGAAACTGAAGTAGGCAAGGGAAAAGAAAAGAGAAATTTTTAGGAATGTCTTATACTGAGAACTCATCTCTCTCAATGTCTGCCAGAAGGAGAATTTTTCCCTAGTTGTCTTTGCCTTCTCAGGTTCTCTAACGAATAGTAGGAGCACAATAACAGCAAGGAAGGCTGGAAGGAGGGCTGTTGTAAAAACAGTTCTATAACCAATTTCTGAAGAGCCTAATTGTGAAAGAAGAAAATATGCAATAGCAGGACCGACTATAGCCCCAAGGGTATCCATCGCCCTGTGTAATCCATATGCCTTCCCTCTCACCGAACTCTCAGCAGATGCTGCTATCATCGCGTCCCGTGGTGCAGTTCTTATCCCCTTTCCAACCCGCTCGAGCGCCCTTGCTATTAGAACATGCCACCATGCAGTTGAGATTGCAATTCCGACCTTGGCAAATGAAGAGAGCCCATATCCAAAAACTACAAACTGTTTTCTCTTTCCCTTTTTATCAGAAAAATATCCTGAAAATATTTCTACGATACTTGTTATGCTGTCAGCTATCCCCTCTATTAATCCCACAACCTCCTTTCCAGCACCAAGTATTGCTGTGAGAAAAATGGAAACTAAGGGGAATATCATCTCGCTCGAAACATCCGTCAAGAAGCTTACAACTCCTAGGATAAGAACATTATTTTCGATGCCCTTAACAACTTGTTTGCCAGCCATTTTAATACCTGCTTTTCATCTTTCCTTTCGTTTCTCGAGTGCAGCCTTTATAAATGAGACGAAGAGTGGGGCAGGAGTTTCGAGACGCGATTTTAGTTCAATATGTGGCTGTGTGCCGACACCAAAGCCATCCTTCCATTCAACCATTTCAGCAATGCCGCTCGGATGCGTTCCTGAAATAACAAGCCCACCATCCTCAAGCTGCTTAACAAAATCAGGATTAACTTCGTATCTGTGCCTGTGCCTCTCATAGACTACATCGCTCTTGTATGCATCATAGGCGCGAGTTCCTTTCTTCAATCTGCATTCATATGCTCCAAGCCTATTCGTTCCTCCCATTGATACAATCTGCCTTTGCTCTGGAAGCAAATCAACAACTGGATAAGGTGTTTTCTTATCAAACTCTGTAGAATTCGCGTTTTCCATTCTGCACACATTCCTCGCGTACTCTATGACCATAAGTTGCATTCCAAGGCAAAGCCCAAGATAAGGTATCTTCTTTTCCCTCGCATATTTTATCGCAGCTATCTTCCCTTCTATCCCGCGCGCGCCATATCCGCCAGGAACCAATATCCCTTCGTATCCTTTCAGCAGTCCTACCCCTTCCTTCTCAATATTGCTGGATTCGATCCAATGAATGTTCACATTCGCATCGTTCGCTGCCCCTCCATGGACAAGCGCCTCTTTCACGCTAGCGTATGCGTCCTTTACTGTTGTATACTTACCGACAATCGCTACATCAACCTCTTCTTTAGGAG
>CAYSXZ010000013.1:0-8712 GCA_964435235.1 Microcaldota archaeon | reverse complement strand
TGCGTTTCCATAATTTGATATAATCGTCGCATTATCTGTCCCATCTGAATTCAGTAGTGTGATATTGAACTGTAAACTGTCACCGTCAGGATCGTAGACATTGCTCCAAGTGATGTTATACATCCCGTAAACAATCTCATTCGGAGTCGGCACAAGAATGAACGGCTTACTTGGTGGGCTGTTCACATCAATAACAGTGAAGTTTGATTTTTCGGTATCGTTTGTTGCGCCCATGTTATTCGTCGCGTAGAATGATATATTATAAAAACCAGGTGTATGGACTCTTGTATTGAATGCATTGAAATAGACCTCAGGCGCGTGCGCGATGCTCAAGTTGTCCCACGATGCATTTATATATCCCCAATTAGAATATGTAGACTCAGATTCGATGGCTATGTAAAGGGTGTTTGACAGATTCAGTTGTGTTGAATTTTCCAATATCCAAGAACCAGACGTCGAATTCCAAGTATAGAATGTGAAATTACTGCCTTCGCGCTTTATCCTGAACTTTCCTGATGTGTCATCGGTCGGCCTACGTGCAATATAGCCCGAAACTTCCCCATCATCGGAGAATACCTCATAATTCCTTCCCAGACCTGTCCAGTTTGAAAGAGAGATAAATGCATAGTAAGATGCGTTTGCAGATGAAGGAATCTCCATAAGCTGGAAATTTATTGCATAATCAACACCTTCCTCTGCAAGAACCTCAAACGAAATGTTCATATCAAAGTCTCCGTATATACCACCATGCGAGATGAGTGAGCAGAGGGTATCGGATAACGGAGAACCACTGCCAATAAGAGAAGTAAATGCCTTGCCCGGAACAGTGCCGTTAATGTCTGCAACACATACCTGCCCTGGACCAACCGAGCTGTTTTCGATATACCAATACAAACCAACGCTATTTGAATCAAAATTGTCTCCTCCTTTGCAAGTATAGAGCGTAATGTTCTCTGTTGTGGAATTTGGATAAGTTATCGTTACACTTACGTTTGTTATATTGTATTGATTATCAGTAACATTTGCTGCAATGGGAATTGGTTTGAAATCTGCATAATTACCGCCTAACGGCTCGATAATTACAACTGAAGGCGGTTTATATCTTATTAGGGTTCTTTTTTCGCTTACATTCATATTCTCAGAAAAATCTGCTGCAAAAACGCGATATGTATAAGTACCATCCGCAATACCAGTCACGTTATAGTGCCAGCTCGTCCCAGGGCCTTTTGTCATAGTATAATTCGTCGTCCCATTCCACTCTAATATTACAAGTGAGACATTGACATTGTCGATGACAGATACATTAATGAATGCCCAATTGTTTGGATAAATATTCGAACCATTCGTTGGTGTTGGCGGAATGAAGGTAATCGTTGGAGGAATTATATCGTGCTTGAAATCCAGGCTGTAGGATTCGTATGTTGCGACTGCCGGAGCTGCCGTAATTGCTGAATCACCATAATTGTTAAATGTAGGTGTTGAGGAATTTATCACAAATGAGCCTGTGTATGGTACTGAATTAAGACGGATTGCAAGGTCTCGCGCATTACCATACCCAACATGCGGATATCTGTAAAGTGTTATCCAACGCCCAGTGCCTCCATAGGTTGATACTGTTTGCGTAGTCCCTGTACATTGTGGAGTACAAAGTCTATAGGATAATGTTGTACCTGTTGTATCAGTATCCCATACAAGATAACCCTGGTCTCCTTTCGTGTCCCAATCAAAATCAACGCATCTCGCGGTGCTTATATCAAGCCCGGTGTCTATGGCCAGCGTCGTTGTCCAAGTGGAACCATTCCAATAAGCTGTGCCCAATCTTGACCCGCTATCTACGAAAACACCTTGCAGGTCATCGCTATGCGGGTCTGCTTTTAGGTTCGCCCATCTAACATCTTGATTTCCTGAAGTTATATCAAAAATTATTGTTGCTGACCAGGATGCACCATCCCAATACCTTGTATTAACATTACCAACTGCTCCATCTCCGCCTATCGCCATTCCCTTGCTTCCATCAGCAGCATATCTTACTGCAAGAGCTTCATAACCACTGGTTGCCGTAGCGGTCGCAGATATTTCTATCTGATTCCCCCAAGTACTTCCATTCCATACCCAGGCGTTTATATTTGAATTTGTAGAATCAAAACCAACAACAATCATATCTTTCTTTCCAATTGGATTTGCAGCAAGCCTTATCCAGGTATACTGAATGTCCGTAGCATGGCCAGTATCATCAATGTACTGCTCTGTTATTCCTGTGAAATTTGGTGCATTAGGCGGAAGCACTTTGTATGCCAAATCGCGTAGTGGATTAGTATTCACAACACTGTAAACAACAACTGCATCACCACTAAGCGAACTGAACTCAACATCAAACCTACGCGAAGACGTTCCTGGTGCAGTGGTCCACACCTGCCCGATATCATTAGTTACTTGCCAATTGCTCGCATTTGTACAGTTTCCCATGCATACATAACCATCAAGATAGCCGTCATCGCTTTGGGTAACAAGCACGATCTTTGATGAGATAGGGGACCATTTTACAATTGCGTAGCGTATTGGCGAGCCGGCTGTCGGGAGTTCAATCTCACTGCCCCACGCACCGTTGCCTGTATAATTCCAAAATCTTATCTTCGGGGAACTGAGACCATTTGCACCAGTATCTGAACGATATGCAACTATCGCATAATAGGGTGTATTATACTCTGCTACAACGTATGTGTAATTGTAATCGGTTTGTTGTGATTCATTTATTGTCTGATTCGTTGGTTCTCCAGTATAAATGCTCATCAATGCGTTGTATACTTCGATACGTGTATAGTTTGCACCTTCGTGTTCAATTAATCTACCGGATGTCTTGAGAAGGCTCTCGCTAGAAGTAGGAGTTAGCGATGCATTGTATGAATAAAGAAGTGCGTAAGAGGCACTTACAACTGCCGCAGAAAGTGAAGTTCCTGAATGAGAGGAGTCGCCAATTATTATATTTTCTCCTGGAGCAAGTAAATCAACCATTCCATTTATATTAGAAAAACTTGCAACTTCATCGTTCTTTGTTGTTGCACCAACAGCAGTTATATTACGACCGCATGCTGGAGCTGTAATGTAAGACGCACCGTCATTACCTGTTGATGCAACAACGGATGTCCCTCGAGCATATGCCTCATCTGCAGCAATCACAACTGGATCTCTATTGCAGTATCCCGTAAATTGCCCACCACCAAAACTCATCGAGATTATACGTATGTTGTGTTCTGATGCATGCTCTAGACAGTAGTTAATGCCTTGTATTATAGTAGAGGAATAACCAACACCGTTCGAATCGAGCACCTTTACTGGGATTATCACCACATCTGGTGCGATTGTATTAATCACCTGTGCCATTCTAGTACCGTGGCCGTTGTCATCTGAGAAGTCGCTATCATTATTCACGAAATCGTAACCATCAACAGCATTATTGATTTTACTCGGGTCAACACCAGTATCCAATAAGCAGATACCTACGCCATCACCAGTATAACCAAGCTCATTCTTAACCATCTCTGCACCGATGATGGAAGAGGTATCTGTAAGCGAGACGCTCATTTGTCTGTCTAAAAATATTGCCTTTATGCCTTCTTCACCACTTAGAAATTCATCTAATTTATCCTTGTCCAATTCAAAAAAAGCGAATTTTGAGTTGCCTACTTTAATATATGATAAGTTTGTTTTTTCATCAGTTAATTGCACTATGACACGTTCTTTTTTCCCTTTTTTCAATCCTTCATAGATTGTTTTTTCGATTTCTATCTCTCTTTGGTTTTTATTGTTTTTCAAAATGACAAAACTTCCCTCTGCGTCACTCTTCCCCCATACTGTTAAACTTATATCCGCTTCAATTATCTCTCCTTCACTTTGAGTTGCGTTATCTTCATCAGTTATGTTAAGAAATTCGTCCACATCAATAAATTCGCCTGTTTCGTTCATCTCACTGGTTTCACTTATTTCGACCGCTTCTTCAGGGGTGAGTGTGTTTTCTGTGATGTTCAGGAATTCATCAACATCAACAAACCCATCAGCAAGCGTTTCGTTCGTCTCGTTTTGCAAGGTCATGTTTTCGCTTATGTTAAGAAATTCGTCCACTTCGACAAACTCCCCAAAGACGCTATCGTTCAGAATTGATTCGTTTTCTACGGCAATTCCACTCAGCATCAGTGCCAACAGTATCAGTGGTGGCAGAGTAAGAACCGATGAGATACTTCCCTGTAGATGGGATTTCCCCATGCCCTAATATCAGAGATAAAATTTATATACGCACCTTTCCTGCGTCACCATTAATTTTTTAATCCATTAGATTTTTAATGATAATAACCCCAAATCGTTCCGCTCCAGCTCTTCCTTGCTCTTCTGAAAGTTACCTACGGTATGCCCCATCGACCAATAAGAAAAAGCTCAATTTTTAATTACCTTTGGAACTACTATATAAAAGCAGAGTGAGCAATATGGTTGAAAAGATAGAGATAGATGAGATAGATAAGAAAATCCTTTACCATCTGAACGAGAATGCAAAGATACCGAGTAAGGAACTTGCACGCATCTTAAGAATACACCCAAACACCCTCCTCCAAAGAATAAAGAAGTTGGAGAATAACGGTGTCATAAAGAAATACAAATCAGTTATCAACTACGAGAAAATTGGCATAGAGATGATGGCGCTGATATTCCTGAAAGTCAAGATGAAACAAGATTGGGAAAAAACCTTAAGATCACTCGCGAATATACCGCAGATAACTTCATTTCTTTTGATAACTGGTACTGCTGACGCAGTCGTAATAGTAAGAATAAAAAACAAAGACGAGTTAACAGCGATTGTAAGGGAGTTACAAAAAAACGAAGTTGTTCTAAAGACGATGACTTATCTTGTTTTGGATCACTATAAACTGCCAGAGGATTACAATCCCTTTTAATAATCTTTCTGCACTGATTCGAGAGAAGAGAAGATTGATACCCGCTCTGACTCCTGTTTATGGCCTGGTTTTTTTAAGACGAAGCCTGACATCTCATGTGTTGGATGATCTATTCTTATCGTTATTCTCGCTTCTTTTGTATATGTTAGCTGTGTGTCGCCTCCCTTATTAAATAGCGCAATAAGATCTGCTTTATGAGGAAGAGGTGTCGCTATTGCTTCTATAAGTCTAAGACAAAGGTTTGAGTGCACCGACGTCCGCCATTGAAATTCTTCTACAATAACCACCACTCCTCCTGGAGCAAGTGCCCAATCTATTGCTTTTACGAGCGCATCCTTTTCAGGAGTTACGTGAAATGTTTGCGATATAAAAACAGTCCCAAATTTGTTCTTTAACTCACTATGCTCATGCGGATAATCCCTAAAAGAGATCGATGTAAAGATAAGATTATTAGACGGCTGAGGAATTATTTTTAACTCTAATTTCTTGAGCCTCTCTTCTGCTTTCTCTATCATCTTTGGGGACAGGTCGTTTGCCCATACAAGCAGTTCATTCTTCTTTGGTTTTCGTATCTTATCGACGAAGTGAAGCGCGCCTCTTTTTTTGTATATTTTATTAATCGCTTTCAGAAAATATTCTAGTACCATGCCTGTGCCTACAGACAAGTCAAGAATTGGAAAACGTATCAAACCTTGGTCGGTGCCTGCGACGCTTCCAGCTATAGCTTTTTTAATAGCCCTGTAGTGACCTGTCTTTTCCATATAGTTATCATATTCATCTGAAAAGCTATCATACCTATTCCGTAACCATCGCTCTTTTTCTTCCGAGGAAAGATTGTGAAAGATAGTCTTTATATCTTGTTCGATTTCCTCGGCATCGGCAATCGTTGTTTCTAGCTTTTTTTCAAGCTTATCAAGATCAGGTAGAGTAGCTCGTGGCTTAGGCTCAACAAGCGGCAAGCGATCTATTAATTTTTTAGAATCGGTTGGCTTGCACTCGGTCTTTTTACCGTTCTTCTTTTCTAGAATATTCACATTAGCCATTTTTCGTCCATCCTCTCCCATCTATATGTGATATGTTGCGAAAGATTTAAAAAACAGATAATTCGCTCTATTCAATGCGTGAAAAACAATGTAAATAAAATAAAAAAGAATAAAACTAGCTGCTCTCTGATGCAAGGTTATAAATAGCTTTTAGGGAAACGATAAGAGCAGCAGGTGCAACGAATACAGCCAATGCGCTGAAGAAACCAGAAAGCCATTGAGAGACCGTCAAACCAACATCGCCCAGAAGAAGCGTAAACATCCCAGCTATCGGACTCCATGAGTTTGCAACCCCAAGCAACGCTATTGCGGCTATAAGAAACTTTGTCGTCTCTTTTTCAGATATGTTTAGGAATCCTACAACTAGACCTAGAATTGCAAGTACTGCTACTAGATAGGCAGTTGCTACTCCGAGTTGGCTGGATAATACTCCCACTACGATGGATAGGATTACACCGAGCAGGAACGCCCATTCTCCGTACTTCGGACTGCTTAAAGAAGCCTTAACGGCCATTTTAAATCACCTCAGCATAATATTAATTTTGAACGTAAGAACGAAAAGAATATTTATAAACTTAACGAAATTTGGTTCGACAATACGCTGTCCAATAATTGAATCATGTTTGAATCGACGCATAAAGTATCGCAAGTATGCCGATTCCAAATGCGACAAGGCTAGCGATTCTTGCAAGTTCGTACATATGGGATGATGGTTTGAAAAGAAGCATAGCCACTACGCCGAGCAGAATACCGTCTGCAAATGCGACAAGGAAAAGAGAAAGAGGATTTGGAACAAGACCAAAGTGAAATGGAGCAAAGCTAAGAGGTATAAAAACAATATAAAGTAGAGATGCCAAGAGTATTGATTTCCTAACACCTATAAGCGCAGGTAATGTTATAGAGCGTCTTGCTTTCATATCGCCTTCTAGGTCCTGCACCGACTTTACTATCTCCCTCGCAGTCCCAGCTATAAATGCAAGGAATGCAAGAATGCATGGAACTGGCAGAATCAAGGAATTAACAACGAGATTACCAAATATAAAAGGTATCGCCATACTTAGACCTATATAGATGTTTCCGATGAGAGGGAGGTCCTTAAGCTTCCAGTTATAAAGGATAGCGAGGAAGTTAAACAAAACAGCGATAATAAATACTGTTGTGTTAATAAAAAATGCCAAAACCGTAGAAAGGGCAAACGAAAAAAACGAAAAATAAAAAGCAAAACGTGGTGAGATAGTTCCGCGCACGAGGGGGCGATTTTTATTGTTTATCCTATCTGTCTCGATATCCAAGAAATCGTTTAGGGAAAATGAAGCCATCTCACTGAATATTGGAACAAGAAGGGAAAGGATTATTATCATCGAAATTTGCGGTAAAAAACCAAGCGATACGATTTCGCCTATTAGAACAGCTGCTGCAAGCATGATGGCATGTTCAAAGCGAGTCAACCTTAAGAATTCGAACACAAAACCCATAATAAGAGTTTCGTATGCCACAGATTAAAAAGTGTTAGCATTTTTACTTTACTTATGCTAGATGTAGACAACATAAGAAAGGATTTTCCTATATTTGAAAGAAAGATTAACGGTAAACCGCTCGTTTATCTCGATTCGACAGCAACATCGCAAAGACCGAAACAGGTTCTCGATGCGATAAGAAAATTCAGCGAGACGAAGAATGCAAATGTAGCGAGGAGCATCCATACCCTTGCGGAAGAGGCTACTGCAGAATATGAAAACGCGAGAAGTAAAGTAGCGAAATTCATAAACGCGAAGGAAGATAGAGAAATCATATTCACGAAGAATACGACAGAATCTCTTAATATGGTTATGAGAGGGTGGGGCGAGAAATTCGTAAAGCCTGGCGATAAAATAGTAACTACAATAATGGAGCATCACAGCAACTTTGTTCCATGGCAATACCTAGCTAAAAAAAAGAAAGCGAAATTCGAGGTTATAGATGTAGACGACGAAGGCAGATTAAAGGAGAGTGAATTGGATAAGATAAAAGGCGCAAGAATTTTTGCCTTCACAGCGACATCAAACGTGCTCGGAACAATAAACGATATAAGAAGATTATGCAAAATAGCAAGAGAGGAAGAGGCCGTAAGCGTTGTGGACGGCGCGCAGTCTGTTCCAGGTATGCCGACAGATGTTAGAGTTATAGGTTGCGATTTTCTTACATTCTCTGGACATAAGATGCTTGCGCCATTTGGGATAGGGGTTCTCTATGGAAGGAGCGAAATTCTAGAGGAGATGGACCCGTTTCTCTATGGAAGTGAGATGATAAAAAAGGTAGATATAGATAATGCTATATGGAATGAACTGCCATATAAATTTGAGGCTGGTACTCCTCCGGTAGAAGAGGCGGTTGGGCTGGGTGCAGCAATAGACTATTTAAATAAAATAGGAATGGAAAATATAAGACAACACGAAGAAGATCTTGCAAGGCATCTTTTGAGCAGAATTGGAGAGATGGAAGAAACACGAATCCTTGGGCCGCTTAATGCAAAGGACAGGGCAAGCCTTCTCTCATTTGAGATGAAAGGAATTCATCCTCATGATGTAGCACTCCTTTTGAATGAGGAAGGGATAGCTATACGAACAGGCCATCATTGCGCTATGCCAATTCATATACGCATGGGGGTGCCAAATGGAACAAACAGAGCTGGCTTGTATATTTATAATAAAAAAGAAGATATTGATATCCTTGCAGAAGCGCTTATT
>CAYSXZ010000012.1:0-10589 GCA_964435235.1 Microcaldota archaeon | reverse complement strand
TCCTCAGAGAATAACACCAAAGCTCTGCAGGATGCTTAAGAAATACCATCCGCTCTACATCAATACGCATTTCGAGCACTCGAGCGAAATAACAGAAGAGAGTGCAAGGGCATGCGCGATGCTTGCTGATGCAGGCATCCCATTGGGAAATCAAAGCGTTGTACTAAAGGGCGTAAATGACGATCCAAAGGTTATGAAGGAGCTTTTCCAGAAATTGCTTAAGATAAGGGTGAAGCCGTATTATCTCTATCAGTGCGACCCTGTGAGGGGAGTGGCACATTTCAGAACAAAGGTTGAAAAGGGCCTTGAGATAATAAAGCAGTTGCGTGGGTACACAACCGGTATGGCTGTTCCGCAGTACGTTGTTGATACGCCAGGAGGAAAGGTCCCTCTTCTTCCAGAATACATAGTAAAGAAGGATGGGAAGAAGTACGTCTTCAAAAGTACATTCGACAACAAAGAATACGAATATTTAGAAGGAGAGTAAATGAAGATAGGCATAGCTTTTAATCTGAGAAAAAAACCAGCACCAAACGAACCGCAGGACAAATATGCTGAATACGATGAGATGACTACTATTGATGCAATAAAAAAAGCACTCGAGAGCCGCGCTCATACTGTTGTTTTGCTGGAAGCAGATGAAAATTTCATCGAAAAGGTAAAAGAAGAAAGGCCAGATTTTGTTTTCAACATCGCAGAGGGCATAAGCGGCCCAGGTCGCGAATCTTACGTTCCTGTTGTTCTCGACATGCTTGGCATTCCCTACACAGGATCGAACCCGCTCACGTTAGCGATAACACTGGACAAAGGGAGAACAAATGAGATACTGCGTCATCATAATATCCCTGTTCCTGATTGGTG
The DNA here is from genome assembly GCA_964435235.1 of Microcaldota archaeon. Taxonomy (GTDB): domain Archaea; phylum Micrarchaeota; class Micrarchaeia; order Anstonellales; family Bilamarchaeaceae; genus JAVZJR01. The sequence goes on along the minus strand of CAYSXZ010000012.1, from coordinate 9,728 downwards.
GATATCATACGACGCGGGCAGCATCCCAAGCGTAAAATTTCCCGTAATAGTAAAGCCAAACGTCGAAGGATCCAGCAAGGGAATAAAAAATAACTCCATAGCCCATAACGTGCGTCAGTTAAAAGAGTTGGTACGATACGTGGTAGAAACGTACAACCAACCCGCGATTATACAGCGATATCTGACAGGGCGTGAGTTCACAGTCTCTATAATCGGAAATAACCCCCCGCGCGTGTTGCCCATAGTAGAAATAACATACGAGCATCTTCCAAAAGGGATGAACAGGATAGATTCTTATGAGGTAAAATGGATTTGGGATAATCCAAACAGCCCAATCGACCCAATTATCTGCCCTGCAAAGATAGACAAAAAACTAGAGGATGCTATAAAGGATGTTGCGCTTAGGACGTATAGAGCGCTTGGATGTTTCGACTTCTGCAGGATAGATATAAGACTAGATGAAAACGGCATACCTAACGTTCTCGATGTCAACGCATTACCGGGTTTGATACCGGACCCAAGGGAGAATTCGAGATTTCCCAAGGCAGCCTATGCTGCTGGTTATACGTACGAGGAGTTGATAAACGAGATTCTTCGCCATGCTGTGGAGCGGGCCGGGAAGAAACAGGTGGTGCATAGCGTTTGTTGCCTTCGATGACTTGCGCAATCTGTTTTTTAATTTATTTATCTTAATCTTCTTCATGGAACGAGTTCTTGTTATATGCGGAAGTAAGAGTGATGAGGAGATTGCCAAAAAAACAATCGAAACGCTCGAGCAATTCGGAGTTAAATATAGATTCGAGATTGCCTCTGCCCATCGAGATCCAGAGAAGGTGGATTCGCTTGTGAAAGGTACGAGCGCTGAAGTTATAATTGCCATCGCTGGCCTTAGTGCAGCTCTTCCTGGAGTCATTGCGAGCAAGACAACAAAGCCAGTTATAGGTGTACCGGTGAATGTGAAGTTGGATGGGCTCGATGCGCTCCTTTCAATAATGCAAATGCCACCTGGCGTGCCAGTCGCAACTGTCGGGATAGATAACGGAAAGAACGCCGCTCTTCTTGCAATCGAGATCCTCGCCTTGAAAGACGAATCGCTGGCTAAAAAACTTGAGAGTACAAGGACAAAAAGCTCTGGTGCTCACTAAAATACACAGTAGATTTTTAAGCGATTACAGTTTGAATTATACATGGCGTCTGGATTTTTTACCATCTTACTCAACATCCAAAGATCCACAACTACGACTTTTGTGATTTTATTATTTTTAGTAAACCCTGTTTTTACTCAAGAATCGGAATATTGCACTTTTGGAGGTCAAATAACCCAATTGGTCAGCACTCAGCTTGATGAGCAGGTTTTCCCAAAGGGCGTACCTTTTCATGCTGATGACTGTACCTATTACGTAAAGGTTCTATCCATTTCGTCGAATTCTGCAACAATTATTCTTCATTATAATAATAATGAGACTGAACAATTAGTTCTATATACGAAAGAACCAAAAAAATTATCAGATGGGGTGAATAGTATAGTTCTGATGGACGTATACCCATCAACAGATGAAGTGAGCATTTCATTGACTAATTCAGAAGAGCCAGATATTTGTGTTGGTGGTACTTCTCCAATATGTGAAGGCGAAGATAAATTCTGTTATGCAAAAGGTTGTCCTACAACCGGCTACGAACCAATGCCACATTTGCCTTGCAATTCAGAATATGTACCAGCTTTTGGTTATGTTCAAGGCGGGGTTTGTTGTAAGAGAACATCAGGGATTACAACTGAAAAAGTTTATACAGGTAAAAATGAGTATTCTCAGGGTGACTATATCGATGTTTTTGTTGAATTGCCGTACGCCGCAGATTCTTGCGAATTCTATCTGATAACGCCGCAGGGAGACGAGATGCTAAAGGGTGAGGGCAGTTGTGGGCCATACGATACGTACGACCCTCCAAGGGTGAATGAACACAAGATATTCGAAAATATCGACTACACGTCGTTTTATTCATTCGCTCCGGACTACCTAAGCGAGAACTATGGTAGATGGGGCATAAAAATTAATGTTAAAAAGGATGAAAAGATAATCAAAACATTAACAACAAATTTCGATTATGTTTACAAAAATAAAATATTCGGCACTTGTACTCTAATTGATGAGCGAACGAAAAGTTGCGACTTTTTAGGTACAGAATATCTGATAGAGTATAAAGGTGGCTGCGGCATAACGCCAGTTTACCTAAAAATAAATTATAACGGAGAAACAAAAAATCTTGTTGTTGGAAACGAAGCAGTCCAATTACATGACGATATCTTTATCAAAAATGTTGGAACGCCATGTTCTGTTTTTCGAGTAAATCTTGTTTTTGAAAATTTGTTAGACCAAAATGATACCCAGATAAGAATTGCACTTATAGATAACAGATTGAAAACTAAACTTGCCGATAAAACTATTGAAGTACCTCTACCAGCTGGAGAAGATGGAAGAATATTAGAAGCTAAGGTAACTGAAGGAGAAATCCAAAAAGAAATCTCGTTGGCATTAAATGATCAAAAAAATACTCTGGTAATAGAATCTAATAATATTTCGGCTGAAACGCAACTTCCAGTAAGTATTAATGGCTCGCGATTATATGTTGAATCCAAAGAAGAGGAGGTGGAAATCAACGTTCTCCCAGATACTGCTTTCGAAAAAGTAAGGGCCGAATTGGACTCTGTTCAAAATTTAGAGATTATTAGTGGAAGCGTGATTTATCTCGCTAAAGGATTGAAGAACGGTGAATACCGAGAAGTAAAACTGGATGGGACTACGGGACAAATAATAAAAGAGCAAATAAAAGAGCAGATCGATACAGCAGAAGTTCTACCTACCGAAACAAAAAATGAGACTGAAACAAAAAGAGGCACTGATCGGCATTGCTGCCTTGGCACTGGAATAGGAATTTTAATTATTGTTGGAATAGTCATTGCGTTAATTAAATACACAAGCGAGGCCTGTTCATGAAAAAGCCAGACTTCCATTTTCCAAGGATGCTAGAGAGATTGAAGAGAGGAGGCCCAGCAGTTACTCTACCAAAGGATGCCGGAATAGTAATCGCGTACAGTGGCATAGGCAAGAATTCGAAAGTAATCGAGCTGGGCACTGGAAGTGGTTTCATGACAGTTCAACTTGCAAACATAGCGAAGGAGGTAATAACATACGAAAAGAGAAAGGAATTTGTAGAGCTTGCGCTCCAGAATATAAGGCGTGCAGGTCTTGACAACATTGTCCTTAAAGAAGAAGATGTATTCGAAAAATTCGATGAGAACGATGCAGATTTGATATTCTGCGATATCGCAGAAGCAGAAAAGATTGCTGAAAAAGCGCACAGTGCATTAAAGAAGGATGGATGTTTTGCCGCTCACTGCCTTAACATCGAGCAAGCAAAGACTCTAATTCTCGAACTAAGAAAATACTTTAAGGAGGTATTCATGACAGAATGCATTGTTCGTGATTACGAAATTCGTGATTTCGGAACGAGGCCAAAGCATTTTGGGCTTATGCATACCGCCTATCTTGTTTTTGCAAGAAAATAATAATTATAAACTTCAGTATCTTATAATTTCGTGTGATGCTTATGTCTTCCGAAAAAGGTGCTGAACTTATCAGAAAGCTTATAGAAAAATTCAAAGGTGAAGAAGCAGCAGGTGAAAAAGAAGCAGTTATCGCAGCTGCAGAGGAAGCCCCTCCTGAGAAAAAAGAGGAGGAAAAGAAAAAACCGGCAAAGAAAGCAAAAAAGGAGAAAAAGGAAAAGCGTCCAAAAGGAAAGCAGCCGGCAAAGAAAAAAGAACGACAGAAGAGAGCGATAAAACAAAAAGCAAAAAAGAAAAGGTAAAGCTATGCGTTGGTTGTTTTTATTCCTGCTGCTTTCATCTATTTCATTTTCTATTATGTCTGATTATTCGATGAACGTTGTGGTAGAGAGCAGTGGTGCTACATATTTTAGTTCCAGTATAACTTTTGTTGACGCCATAGATAAGGAAGTGACCCTTTGCTTTTCTGGTGAACTTTCAAACATACTGGTCACGGATAAATCCGGTTTTCAGATACCTTTTTCGATCCATCAATCGAACGGCTTCAACTGTATCTCATTCATCGTGCCATATGATTATGCGAGGATCAGTTTTGAATCAGATGATTTCACATCCAAAAATGGTTCGCTTTGGGATTTTCATATGAGAGCATTCGCTTCAGAAAACATCAGCTCATTTAATTCTCAGCTTACCCTTCCGTCAGGCTCAACGCTGCAAAAGACAAATGGGGCGGTATCCTCTGCAGGTGATTCTTTGAAGATCTCATGGGAGAGTCAAAACATAAATGCATCGCAGAAGCTCTATTTAGCTGCTGCTTACGAGATTACTCGAGTAGAAGGTTCAAACATACAGATCGTTCTTGCTGCAACCATCATAGTGGTAGCCGCCGCGGCCTATTTCTTTTATCTAAGAAAGAGAAGGGCAAAAACAGAACCTAAGCCATTAGGGACGGAAATAAAAAAAGCCGTAGAAGCTAAAGAATCGAAAACCGAGGAATGGCTTGAGAGGAACGAAGTGTTCAGGACGCTTGATGAGGTGGATAAAGAAATAGTGCGTGAGATAGGAAGGCAGAATGGAAAAACAACCCAGGCAAAGATTTACCTCAATACGCACATACCAAAGGCAACCTTATCCCGCCGCCTTGCTTCGCTCGAAAACCGTGGGATAATAAAAAAATCACAGAAGGGAAATAGGAACCTCATCACCTTGGCGCTGGAGAAAAAATAGGAGCTCATCTTTTGTTTGTTCCATCATTATCACCCTTCATTGTCGATGCTTGTTCCACTTGTTCCAGGAAACATATAAATACCGTTCCAAATGAGCAAATTCGGTTCTGCTGTTTGCAGCACCAAAAACAAAAAAAGGGGTGAAATAGATGGAAAACAAAATTTTGCTGATGCCACTCATGCTGCTACTTGCAGCAAGCGTGGTGTCTGCGGTTGGAATGAAATATAACGAAACGCCGATGCTTACGGCGCTCTACAAGAATGTGCAGTGCAGGGTTGAGTTCACTAATGGAGTGATAGACTCAATTATGAAGAACGTTCCGGAAGCAGCGTATCTCTCAAGCTATCAGGATTTGCTGAACGATGACTTGACTGAACTTTACAATCTCGCACAAGCAGGCGATAGAGAAGGTTTCAAAAACTATCTGAAAGATGAATTCGAACCTGACTTCCATGCTACGAAAGAAGCGATAAGGGACGCTAGGCGGAATTTTACAACCTGGAATGTAACTCCCGCGGATAGGAGGAACATGGCAGAGCATTACAAGTCTCTAAACAGGACATACGGCCAATGCAGGTTCGATGCTATGAAAGAGGTTGCAGAGGGAAGGCTCGGCTGGATAAATGCAGCTCTTGGGCGTGCATCTGAAAGAAGCAAGAACCTTTCTGCCAGAGGTGTTAGCACATCCGAACTAGACGCAGTAATAGACGGAGCGCGGGGTACCGTCGTGGATCCTCTTGAGAACAGAATAAACAGTGCAACAACTGCCATCGAAATAAGAGAAGCGCTCAATGCCTACTGTCTTGCCAACGGTTGTCCGAACGGATTAAACTATCACTTCTTCGCGAAGTCAGAGATAGCAAGGCTTAATGGAATTTTGAATTATATCAGAGCCGATGCGATTGAAGCTGGTCTCGGAAGCGATGTCGAAACAGCTCAAGGTTATCTGGATTCGGCAAGTGCAAAGGTGCAGGAAACAGGAAACAACCAATACGCCGAAGGAGTCAAAGAGTTCGTATGGGGCAACATAAAGTCTGCGGCAGAGACCATCAAGAGCATCTTCAACAAGCTCAGGGGAACGCGATGAGGGGATGAGTATGAGAGAATTGCTGGCAGGAATAGCGCTTGCTCTCTCCTTCCTTCTCCTCTTCGGCTGTATCGGCCCGCAGGAAAACATTACCAAGAAGCCGTTCGTTTCTGATATTGGTGATAGAGAAATAAGTGTGATCGAAGAAAAGGAGGAAGCACAGCTTTTTGTTGAGGAGGATGTTGTAGAACCACCATCTGAAGCAGAGGAGCCAGCTGCGGGTCTTACTTCCTCAGATTTTGATGTCTTTGAGGAGTCAGAGTTTGACATCACGGCGAGTGATGATATCATAGAGCCATGACTTTTTTCTTTTTTGATATTTTTATTTTTACAAAAAAAATGCAGGAGACAGGATTCTCGTTTTGATTTTCGTTCTATTTCGAACCTGTGTAGACGCTTGGTCAACAGATTTCCCATCGTCCAATTGCGAAGGGAACAGATCTTGAGTCTGCCGCGTTTAGACCACGTTCCGTCTCTGCACGCGGCTTGAGCCGTCACGTGTTTGACCACTCCGCCACTCCTGCACATAAGGGCTACTTCTGTCTTTCTACGGCGTCCAAACAATGTTTAGCTCCGGAGATCTTCTTCGATAATCTCAGTTTTTCGCACGAGCTAAACATTGTTTCCCTTATGAGAACCCCACCTGAGAAAAAACTCAGGTTTTTTACATAAGGGCTACTTATGTTTTCTACTGCTTCGTATAAAAATCTTCAAAATACCTTTATATTTCTATTTTTTGTTATTATCGCATGCACGAAGATATTAAAAAAATAATCTCTGATATAAAATCTCTTAAAATCCAGGGGGCGAGAAATGTTGCAAAGGCTGTGCTAAAAGCCCTTATTCTACAGGCAAAATATTCGAAAGCCAAAAATTCAAAATCATTTTATGATGAGATAAAACATCTTAGCTTGTTGCTTGCAGATACAAGGCCAACCGAACCGATGATGAGAAACCTGCTCGAGCGCGCGTCAGGTTATCTCTATGAAAAAAGCAGAGAATATAAAGAGAAAAAACAACTGAATCGATTGAAGAATGATTTTATTAACGAGCAAAAAAACTACATCAAGAAAATCGATGAAGATGCTGAAAAACTCTTCGCATACGGAGCAAGACTGGTTCCAGATGGTGCAGTTATAATAACACATTGCCATTCGTCTACTGTTACAGGAATATTGAAGAAGGCAAAGAGAAAAAACATTAAGGTGATCGCATGCGAAACAAGACCGAGATACCAAGGAAGAATAACGGCAAAAGAGCTTGCAGAGGCAGGCATAGATGTAACGCTCGTTGTTGACGGCGCAATGAACCTCTACATGAAAAAAGCAGACCTGGTTCTTGTTGGTGCAGATTCCGTAACCTCGAGAGGCGACCTGATAAATAAGGTCGGTACAAGCACACTCGCTCACATCGCAAGGATGCATGATGTCTCTTTCTATTCTGCAGCAGAACTTTTCAAATACAGCATCATGACATTTTATGGCACGAGAGAAAAGATAGAAGAACGCGATCCATCGGAGGTATGGGAAAAACCACCAAAGCGCATAAAGATAAGCAATCCTGCATTTGATGTGACGGCTGCGAAATATATTAATGGTTATGTAACAGAGGTCGGGGTCATCCCTCCACAATCTTTCTTTACGCTCGCAACTCAAAAACTCGGGGTAAAAATATATGAATAAAATTGATGATCCGAAAAAAAAGATGAAGAAGGTGCGGAATTATGGTTAAGAAGATTAGTAAAGAAAAGAAAAAGGGATTGGAGGTTCCTATACCAGGGGAGCAGGAGTTCGTTGAAAGGGAAATGAAGAAGGTAGATGTATGGAAACTCAAAAAGTACATCTGCAAGGTAAAAACATTGGGTATCTACGCAGGGGGAAAGAATATAATTGTGCTTAATACGGACGAAGCGGAAAGCCACGATATCTACGCCGGATATAGAACGGAAATAAAGACACCTAAACAAACAATAATCGGAATTGTAGACCTGAGCACGACCCTTATTAAACCAGGAGAAATTGGCATATATACGGATTTTGCAAAGGAGTACCATCTGAAGGATGGAGAAGTCGTAGAGATAGTTCATATGGATAGACCGGCATCTATCGGCTACATAAGAAAAAAACTTGACAAGGAAACCCTGAATGAGAATGAGATAAGGACGATAGTGCAGGAAATTATGGAAAACAAACTAAGCGATGCTGAAACATCCGCTTTTATTACTGCTACTTACATAAACGGAATGGCTGATAGCGAGATAATAGCGCTTACAAATGCAACGGTTGCATCTGGCGAGTCTCTTAATCTTGGGAAAAAACCAATACTCGATAAGCATTGTATCGGTGGTGTTGCTGGTAACAGAACAACAATGGTGGTAACTCCAATAATAGCTGCCGCTGGGCTTTACATTCCAAAGACGTCCTCGCGTGCTATAACAAGCGCTGCAGGCACTGCGGATACAATGGAGGTTTTAGCGAACGTTACATTCAGTATGGAAGAGCTAAGGGAGATTGTTTTGAAAACGAAAGGCGCGATCGTATGGGGTGGAGGGATGAAGCTCGCACCTGTAGATGATAAGCTCATTCGAATAAGACACCCATTAAGTCTTGACCCAGAAGGAATGTTGCTTGCAAGCATACTTGGCAAAAAAAGGAGCGTTGGAGCAACCCATATAATAGTAGATATTCCAGTCGGGCGAGGGGTGAAAATACCATACTACGAAAAAGGGATAGAGCTTGGAAAGCATTTCATAAGAATAGGAAAGCAACTCGGAATGAAGGTAGAGGTGCTAATTACGGACGGTGCAGAGCCGGTAGGCAACGGAATTGGTCCTGTGCTAGAATGTATAGATGTTTTGCATGTGCTAAATGGTAAGGGTCCAGAGGACTTAAGGCATAAGAGCATTTTAATGGCCGGAAAGCTTTTGGAGCTCTGCGGAAAGGTCGAGAAAGGTGCAGGCTATAGTGCTGCTGAGAACCTCATAACCTCTGGAAAGGCGCTTAAGAAATTCCAGGAAATAATTGAAGCACAGGGTGGAAATCCAAGAGCGACAGTGGATGATCTCCCGGTAGGGAAATACGCATATACTGTGAAATCAAAGGTCAGCGGTTCTATATTCCACATAGACAATCATACGATATCAAAGATAGCAAGAATAGCTGGTGCACCGAAATCAAAAGGCGCTGGAGTTCTTCTTCACAAGACGAGAGGAAGCAGAGTAGAGGTTGGGGATTCTTTGTTTACGATATACGCAGAGAAAGAAGAGCTTCTTGATTATGCAATAAAGGCTCTGGAGAAGCTCGAACCTATAGAGATGAGAAAGATGCTTCTCGGCTCTATGATTGAGTAATTTTATAAATTCTTTCTCCCTTTTTTTATCTATCCCGCCTTAGCTCAAAGCGCAGAGCGAGCAATGGTAGAGCGATCGGCTGTAGTTTGTTTTGCTCCTTTTTTGGAGCTTCACTGCTGTTGAAAAACAGTAGAAACCGATAGGTTGCTTGTTCAAGTCAGGCAGGCGGGATTCTCCTTTTCACAAATTCATGAAGTGTGCACCATCCTTAAGAGCAACTTATTTAAACTATTTCCCACATAATAAATTCCATGGCAGAAGAGGATTTGCTGCGCGAAATCATAAACGGCAGATTGGATAAGCTTAATCCAACAACCAGAGAAATTCTTGGGCGTTCGAATGACGAAACAATCCGTAAAGCATACGCAAAACTTAAGGAGCTAGGTCTTACAGATGAAAAGATAGCAACTAATGCAGCACTTCTAGGCAGAGACCCAGAAACAATTCAGAGAAATGCAGAAGCACTGAAGAAACTAGGTCTTACAGATGAAAAGATAGCAACT
>CAYSXZ010000011.1:0-1766 GCA_964435235.1 Microcaldota archaeon | reverse complement strand
AGGCAAATTTTTAAATAAATAGTTTTAATTGTTTAAACCTAACAGCTAACCAGCTCCTGTAGCTCAGAGCTTTGAACGTGCTTCATAATTTGCACCGACAAGGCGTGCAATGGTAGAGCGCGTGCTTGGTAAGACGTATCTGAAAAGCACGAGGTCGCGAGTTCAATCCTCGCCGGGGGCTATTTATCATTTAATATTGAATTATCTTTAATCAACGATACCCTTTCCATTTAAATAAGAACGAAGCATTTTTGTAGTTTTAATATATGTTTTCGAAAATCTTATTCTTATTTTTTCGTTTTCCTTCCTTTTGTAAATGATATTTAGTCTTACATCCCTTCCCATGTGTTTTTTGATTTCATCCCAGCTCCTCTCATTTTTTATAAGAATTTCAAATTCTTCTTCTACATCTCTTCCTGAAGAGATTGTATCTAACGCCTTTATTAAACCGAAGTAAAATGCCTTTCCCAGCTCATTTCCGTATTTTTCCCTATCCAGTCCATATTCTCTTACGAAGAACGCAGAGCGAAGTACTCTCTGATTAAAAAATCCAAACGGCATGTCGAAAAAGATATGAGAACAATTTTTTATGTCGTCTATATCGGCATTCGGGTTCACATACTTTACAACATCCTTTCTGCTCTCAGATTTTATTACAACACCTTCTTTTTTTGCCTTATTTATATTATTCACGAGTCGCTCCATTTTTTCAAAATCATCTACTTTAAACCTTCCTAAAACAGGAACGCACTCGATGTTGTATTTTTTAAGTAATTCGTACTTCATCTTGCACGGAAGATACGTGTTATTACCATCATCGATATCAAAGATGAAAAGTTTCACATCAAATTCATTGGTTGGTTTGGTATACGGCGTATTCCCTATCATCTCACCGCATAAGATGTAGTTTGGATGATCGTCAAAAAATTTTTCAAACTTCATCTCTTGAATTTTTTCTGTGACAAAAGGGTCTAAGAATCCACCTCTACTGAATGCATAAATCTTTTTATCGATTTTTGCTATCCTTACATTAAACCCATCTATCTTCTGTTCGAAATAGACAAAGTCCTCACGGATATTTCTTTTAACACCTGCTCTGAGCGTAAAGATCCTTTTTATGTGCGGAAATCCCCAAATCACCTTTTGGCCCGGCGCTATCACAGTACCTCGTTCTATCCATTTGAAGCGGCTCTTGAAACGAACATATTCTATCTCTTCTTTCAAAAATTCTGCTCTTCCCTTATTTATCGCGTTCTTTATAAGGTTGTTATCTATCTTACCAAGGAACATTTTTCAACCCCGCGCGGTTCGCAATGAAGTTTGTAAGAGGATGTAATATCACTGTTAGCGATAAAAAGAAAAATATATTAAAAGGAGCGTAAAGCGAAATATTAGCATATGGATAAACAAAAGCAAGTGCGAATACTAGAAACATTATACTATCTAGGAAGAATGGTTTTCCGGAATCAACATTGAATCTTCTTTTAACAAAACTACCACATGCGTCACCAGTCATGGTTCCAAGAGAAAGCATAAACGCACCGACCACCTGGGTCTTTACGCTATCGAAAAAAATGAGCGGATAGAAAGATGCAACTATCAGACCCGCGAGCGTTCCACCAAATATTCCAGCAAAGAAACCACGTATCGTCTTACTATCTCCAAGTACTCTTCTTCCATCGCTCCACTTCATTCCAAAATCTAATGGAGCTCCTCCGCCGAGGACTACTGGCGTTGCGTTTGCAATGTATATTGGAATTAGAAAT
>CAYSXZ010000010.1:0-22474 GCA_964435235.1 Microcaldota archaeon | reverse complement strand
CTACATAATCTTAAGAGGAGTATTAAGCCCGCAAAATGAAATTACTGGAACAATTCTTCTTATCATATCCGCTCTAATCGCGTTCGAACTTGTTTATTTTGTGTGGAAGGAGATTAAGGAAGGCGTTAAGAAGCACGGATGGAAGCACGAAGCTATAGATACATTAATAGCGGTAATTGTTGCAATTCTTATGTGGGTCGGAGCTTCGATAGTGCTTAATACAAGTACGCCCATTTCCGCAGTAGTTTCTTGTAGCATGCTTCCGAATCTCGAGCGCGGCGATTTTATAATAGTTCAAGGGGCTGATGTAAGGGCATATGAAATAAATATGAGTGATAGCGAGATCGAATCGCTTGTCAATGGTCCGATAGTCGCAATAACAAACGAAGGGAATTATACCTTGCAGATGCCGTTATACTCGTATTGCAACTGCTACAAAACAGAGCCGCTGTGTATGCAATTCAAAAACGATCCTGGAAGTGTTGTAGAAAAAACAGGACCATTCATGTATCATTATACAGCATGCGAAGTGAAATTTCGCAATAGGGAAATAAGAGACTATTCTATATGCCTTGAATATGTCGAATATAACGGAATGAGATATTATCAGAACCTCTCTAATGATGTAATCGTTTATACCCCTAAAAAAGGCGATCTGTTCGCCGATGTTGGTGATATTGTCCATCGAGCATTTTTCAAGATAAACGTAGATGGGAAAAAATACTACCTCACAAAAGGAGATAATAATCCAACGTTTGACATCCAACAGATAGGATACTGCAACATGCCCGAACTCCGCAATCACCCAGCCCCACAAGAAAATGTAAAAGGAAGAGTAATTGGAAGAGTTCCGTATCTAGGTTATCTTAAATTATTCATCGTAGGGCAGTGGAAGGAAGATAACCAGTGCAATTGGCAACTAAACTATACAACAGTACAATAAGCAGATAGCAGCACCATCAGATTAATAACTGTTTAATTTATCCTCTTCCTCTTTATAGTTATAAACGAGCAATGAACGAATAATCCTCGCCCTCTTCTTACCAAGACCTGGTACGGCTTCTAACTCTTTTTGCGATGCTTTCATAATACTTTCAACATTACCAAAGTGCAGCAGCATTGCTCTTGCAAGCCTTGGTCCAACCATAGGAAGCATTTCTACTATGGAACGTTGAGTTTGTGATGGAGTAAGGGTTTTTCTTTTTGCAAAAATTCTCATCGGCTGCTTTTTTGCAAGCTGCTCATGTTTGCCAAGAGCAAATACCATCTCAGCGGTGCTAGGCATATCTTTTGTGAATATTAAAGAGGCGCCAAAATCAGACATGATGGATGCGTAGGCACCAAGCACTGCTTCCTTTCTGATTCTCTCTGGCGACTCTTCTCTCGTTCCTTCTACTATCACAACAACCCGCGGGTAATTTTCAACAAGTTGTTGTAATTGGCTGAAAAGCCTCCCGTCCACCACAGAATTCTCAAAATCAGCCCTTGTCTTTCTTTCTACAATCAATCTTGAAGAGCATAGAAAGTCTCCTAAAGGCAGTACTTGTCTCTTTACCACCGCACCCATATTAATTAGGCATTCATCAAACGATTCGTCTTCACGATAGTCCACAACTATATGGACCTTTTCGGATTCTGGTCCTTCTAAGAATTCCTGCACCTATTTCACCTGGCTCAGGCACTGTTCTATCTCCCCGAAACCTATGCTGCAACCGGAAAATTTTATTCGATAAAGCGCGGCTTCGAGAGCTGTCTTCTCCATATTCTGGTATTTGTCAAAAAAGCCGTATTCATAAGCTAATATCACTAGTTCGCTACTTCTTATAACACTCATATTGCCTATACGTTTTGAGAGCTCCTCCATGTTGTGTCTGTTTACCATGACGTTAACACCAAATTCTTCTTCCATATGGTCTTTTAGTTTAAATGGGGCTTCTATCAGCAATCGCGTTGTTCGTTCGTCTACAAGAATGTTCTTCACATCAAGCTCAAGGGCCAGCGCAAGCATCTCTGATTCTCCACGTTGGATGAGCGTGATCGGCTTTCCGCGCATGTAAAAAAGATTGTTCGCAAGCTTCATTATAAGCTCTGCTTCTAATACCGTGCGTTCCTCTTCCGTTCTAATTATGACGCCATCGTTTATCGCGTCTTTTATCCTTATAGCTGAAAAGAGGTATTTTTTTATGCCTTTACTCATCGGATAGAGAATTGCTTCGTCCTCAACCCCTGGTGGAATTATAAAACGCACTTTGCATTTCTCTGTTAAAAAATAGATGATCTCTAAGAGGCAGGAGGATGTTAAGGATATGAAAGAACTAGTATCACATACTAAATCCTTGGTTTTCACATTATTCACCGAGCATTTTTCTTGCTTTTTTTATTCTTTCTCCTATGGAAACTTCTTCTTTCATCCTGTCGAACATCATCGTGTTGCCAGCATACTCTTGTATTTCTTGTTTTTCTATGCCACTTATCTCTGAGGCTACACCGAGAGAAACACCCTGAGCGTACATCGTGGCTGCAAGTTTTATTCTTCCCTTCGACACCAAATCTCTAAAGAATCTCTGGTCTATCCTTTCGAGTGCATTTACATCTTCTTCGACGTTTTTAAGGAGGCGAAGGAGGGTTGCATCATCGTACTTCCCTACGCCGCTTGCAAATTCTGTAAGGGATTTCTCTATGCGCAAGAGTTCGCTTTGATATTCCCGTCCTATCAGCCTCGGCTTCGAGGATATCTTTGAAAGAACGTAGGCAATAACAGCAATCTCGAAATAGAGCTTACTCGTCTTTAACGTCGCTTCGTTGAGGAAGCTGTCCTTTAGACGCCTAAGTTGTTTTTCGTTTCTCTTTTTGAACTGTTGAAGGAGAGAAAAAACGAGGTGCTTAAAAGAGTCCAAAGTGTTCACCTTTTAACGAACGTGGAAACATCACGAAAGCTTTATAAATGTATCATGATTATATCATGACAATCGCGTGATCTTGGCGCGATTGCGAAGCAACGCTTGCGAAGCGTAAATGGTGATGTTAATGGAAGATAACAATAATAAAGTATATAAACCTAATGCCAACAGCGCCTTCAAGAGCGAGATAAAAAGCGACATCGAAGAGAATATCAATAAATTTAACGACCCGGTTGTTCTCGGAGAACTTGTTTACAAGCTTCTCGAAGAAAGAGAAAACACCAATAGAATACTCAAAAATATACTAGCGAAGCTGGAAGCAATAGAAGGTAGCATGAAAGAACCGGAAGAAACTGAGATACTTCTCCCAGAAATAGACGAAGAAATATTAGCATTTGTCAAGGAAAGCGGCAAGGTAACAGCTGAAGATGTGAAAAACAGGTTTAACTATCGCGGAAAGAATGCTGCATCTGCACGTCTAAATAGACTGTGCGATAGCGGCTTGTTACATAAGAAACAGGTTGGGAAGAAGGTTTTCTTCTTTCCTTAATATATGCTTATTTGGCAAGGCAGAGAAGAGAAAAGGTGCCACCTCCCGCCTCTCAACCCTCACTCATCCTTATGTGCGCCTTTTCTCTCCTGTCATCCTCCCACTTTAAAAGGAATCCCTCTATGGGATTTCCTTTTTCTAATTTTTTGTAATGGAAGAAAAAGATATGGAAAAAAGATAATAGAGGAAAAAGAAGGGAAGAAATAAAATAGAATATATTGGTTTTACCCTGCTTTTGGTGTTACATCTAAGACAACGCCAGCAGCCACTGTCTGTCCCATATCCCTAATCGCGAATCTCCCAAGCGGTGGGAAGTTTGCGAACTTCTCAATAACAATTGGTTTGAGTGGCTGGATTTTCACAACGGCTACATCACCAGTTTTTATGAAATCAGGCTTACCTGGAATTGGTTGGCCTGTTTTTGGGTCCTTCTTTTCTACGATCTCAATTACCTTCCCTGCAAATTGTGCTGTATGAATATGGAAAACTGGCGTATATCCTACAGATATAGCGGTCGGGTGGTTCAGCACCACTATCTGGGCCGTGAACTCAGCTGCAACTGTTGGTGGATTGTCTACTGGTCCTACAACATCTCCTCTCTTTATATCTTTCTTATCAACGCCTTTGAGGTTGAATCCAACGTTATCTCCTGGCACTGCTTCAGGAAGTTCTTGGTGGTGCATTTCTATTCTCTTTACCTCTCCCTTAACACCTGCTGGCATAACTATAACTGACATGTTGGGTTTCATTACACCTGTCTCAACCCTCCCTACAGGAACTGTACCGTGACCGGTTATTGAAAAGACATCCTGGATCGGAAGCCTTAATGGTTTGTCTTTTGGCTTTGGTGGTACAACAAATGTATCTATAATCTCAAGAAGGGTTGGCCCGGTGTACCATGGCATGTTTTGAGATTTCTTTGTCACATTGTCTCCTACATAGCTCGAGCATGGAACGAATTTTACGTTCGCAACGTTATAACCTATGCTAGTAAGAAGCTTTGATACCTCTCCTTTTACTTTCTCGTACTCTGCTTGACTGTAATTGACTGCGTCCATCTTGTTCATGTTCACCGCAATCTGGTTGATACCAAGAACCTTCGCAAGGAAGGCGTGTTCTTTTGTTTGCGGTTGAACACCATCCTTTACAGATACAACAAGAATCGCAGCGTCTGCCTGGCTTGCACCTGTGATCATGTTCTTAACAAAGTCCCTGTGACCAGGCGCATCTATAATAGTGCAATGATATTTATTAGTTACGAATTCTCTATGAGAGATATCTATCGTAACACCACGCTCACGCTCTTCTCTTAACTCATCCATGACGAATGCAAATTCAAATGTCGTCTTACCAACCTTGGCCGCTTCTTCCTTGAGCTTGTTGAGCTGCTGCTCTGAAATCGCGCCAGTTTCGTATAGGATTCTTCCTACTGAGGTCGACTTTCCAGAGTCGACGTGGCCTATAAAGACTAAATTCAAATGCTCCTTTGTTGCCATATTTCTTACCTCCGCATACTCTATTTGTTATTTACCATTTAGAAAACGGTGGAATAAATTAAGAAGTAGGTTTTTTTAAAACTTTCCATAACTAAGACGCTTCCAATCCAAAGAGGGAGATGGTACACCAGAGGCTCCATCTCTCCTCCCACTTGCCCGAAAGGGCGGAAGATATTCTAACACCTATATATTTAAATTCCTTTTTTCTCTTCTCGAAGAGTGAAAAACATACTGATTTATTTCTGCCAACGATAAACGCTGAATAATGGCTTTAAAAATATTTGTTACGAGAGTTTTCCATGGCAAAGAACGTTAAGATTGAAAAAGAAGAAGACGACGAAAAAAACCTAAAATCTAGGATGGTGCGCATTGGTCTGATAATCGCATTGTTGATAATTGTTGGAGCGATCGTGTTGTTCATAGCACAGCCAACAAGGGAAAGACCGCTAGAAGAAGAAAGAAATCAAACGAGTAACATAACCACGCCTGTAACAAACCAAACCAACCAAACGATAAACGAAACAATGACAAATGAAACTGAGATATGCGACGATGACTGCCTTTATGCGAAAGCTATAGAAGAGAAAGATGCTAAGTACTGCGACTGGATAATAAATGAGACTGATAAGCTCGCTTGTTATGTTGCAATAGCAAATTATAGTCTTGATGGTTGCCTAAAAATCAAAGACGAAAACATACTTTACAACTGCATTATTATACATGTAAATATTACCAACAACCTCTCGCTTTGCGATGTGGTCCAAGAGAAGAAAGCCTTAGAATGCAAAAGAATCTTTGAACCATGTTATTATCTTAACGATACGGCACTAAGAGTTTGTCTTGCGCTTAAAAAGAGTAATTCCTCTTACTGCGGGAATGACGAAGATTGCCTTCTAAACTACAGTATAAGCAAAAATGAAATTGCAATGTGCGAACTTATATCAAGTCCTCCAAAAAAACAAGCATGTAAAGCAGTACTTAACCCGAATACTGCGAGTTGCGATGATCTTTCACTAGTTTCGCAGAAGGAATATTGCTGGCAACTGTATGCAATATTCACGGATAACAAGTTAATGTGCACAGAGATAACAAGTGAGAGCATATATGCTCTCGATTGCTATTCTTATTTTGCGGTTAAGGAGAAGGATGTTTCCATATGCGATTATAGCAAAACGCTCCAATTAGATAACCTCTGGAAATGTTATTCCATCTACACACTTAACACTGGAGACGTAACTGGGTGCCAGCTGATACATCCTCTCGCAACCACGAACGCCTTTAACTGCTATTTTGAGTACGGAAAAAAATACGGCAACCCCGCAGCATGTGATATGATGAACAATCCAAAATTTGCAAGAACCTGTTATCAGGGAGTCATATTGAATAATCCAAACTTGAACTATACATATTGCAGCAGGGTTGCTCAGATAGAATGGAAAAATAAATGTTACATAGAATCTGCAAAACTCTACAACGATGTAAGCCTATGCGATTACATTCAAACCGAACTAGAAAGAAAGGGATGTGTAGATGCGTATAATCTGTACGTGAGCCGCACAAGTTCAGGCTAATTTTATTTCGCCATCCGCAACAAGATGCGAGAGATAGCCAGCAAGACCAAAAAGAGCGAATGAAAGAGTGGAGACTGCATAAAGAATAGCAAAGTAAATGAACGCAAACAGAATAGAATGTGTCACACCGCGATGAGAGGGCTTTAAATACGTCATTACGATTGTGTATAAACCAGTTATTGCGAGCGCTGAAACAAATATGTTCCTCCAGTTTGCGGCTATACATGCTATATCAATATAACAAGATGATGAAAGAACGAAGAAAATACTAAAAATCGGTACTGTATAATTAGCTATACTTCTTATCTTGCTTGAATCGTGATCTATATCAGGTGCGAGTGCAGAGACGCCTCCGACAACAGCCGCAAGAAAAATTGTAAATATACTGAAGTGAAAAGCAAGCGCTATCAATGCAGCAACGAATGCACCTATTAGAAAGTGGAATTTCCAGTTCATGCATAAAAAAGGAAAAAAAGAATTAAGAATTCATTCTATTTTGAAACTTGCAGTAATTGTTGCTACAACTTCTATCTCCCCACCATATAATTCGGTTGACTGCGGTTGCGGAGCACCAGAGGACTCATACATAACATTCCTATATACAGGATAGTAGGTGTAACTTTCGGTAATCCGCGAAGCCTTTCCAAGCGTTACACCAGCACCAGCAGCTATACTCTGGGCCTTTGACCTCGCAGTCGAAGCTGCTCTTTGTAGCAGTTCATTCTTTACTCTATCCATTGTTGCAGGTTTTAATGTGAAGGAAATGGAATCAACAGAAGTTGCACCTGCAGTTATCGCAGAATCTACAACGTCTCCACCAATAGCAAGATTTTCAACCTCAACCTTCAGCACATGAGTTGTTTTGTATCCTTTTGTTACATAATCCCAGTAGCAGTCTGTTTGTGAACTTTCATTTTTGCAGATATAATGGCTTTCTTGAACCTTACTAACAGAGTAAGACATAGTTTTTATTTTATCGTCTTTTATGCCAAGCCCATTCAGGGCTCTTTTAACCGCATTTGTTTTTTCTGCCGCACTACTCTGCGAGTCTTTAGCAGTCGTGCCTTCAGATTCTACTCTTAATTGTAAAACAAGAAGATCTGGGTTAACGTAATCATTGGCAGTCGCACTAACATCAATCGTATGCTCTGGTGGGGCCTCCTCGCTTACGTTGATTACAGGTTGCTCTATTGTTGAAAGAAAATAGAATCCCCCGAACAACACAAGCACTACAATCACCATCGGAAGAATGCTGCCGTACGAGAATATCCAACAGGTTTCCTTTTCGCTCATAATATCACCAATGCGCATAATGCTGATTGACACTGAGAAAATAAGATTTATAAAATAGAAAGAAAGAGTCAGGAAAGAGGCTTATGCTTTCTGTTCAAGTTTTCTCTTTATAGATTTCAGGGAAACGAAGCTGTCCCTCTCCATCTCATCCAAGCGAAACGATATCATTCTTTTTTGTTCTTCCAAGCGTGGGATTAAGACATATTCCAATGCATTCACGCGCCGTTTTGTTTTTTCTATTTCTAGAATTAGCTTTTTTATAGCGGTTTCTGTCTCTGCGAGTTTTATTACCATCTTAAGAATATCATCAAAATCCTCAACTGCTTCATCTATCTTAGCGCTTGTCCCGGTTACAGAATAACCTGGAACACGCATAAATTCCTTTTCTTCCATTTTCACATCAATAGACGGAATCTTTACGCCCATGACATTTTTAACTTCGATATCCAGTTGTATATCCTTCCTTAAATCAAGGGAAACCTTTTCGAGTTGATGAATTGGGTGGTAGAGTTGCGCTATTGCTAGAGAACGATATCCCTTAGCCATTTTTTTTGCGAGTTCTCCGCGTAAGTCCTGTGCTTTTTTCAAAATCCTAAAAAACTCTAGGATGAGGGCATCTCTCTTTTGCTTCAACAACTTATGCCCCTTTACCGCAAGAGCGATTCGCTCCTTTATCTTTATTAGTTCCATCCTTGTTGGATTTACGTCTGTTGCTCCTGCCATTTTTAATCTACTCCGGTAAACATCCAAATCTACTTACCATTTACTAACCTTTCGCCTCCTCTTCTTTTTTCTTTGGTAGATATTTTGCGATGTGCTCTTTCTTTACTCTTTTCAGCTCGTCTTCAGGAAGTATCGAAAGAAGCTCCCATGCGATTGAGAGAGTGGTCTCTATGGGTCTATCTTCGTATGGTCCCTGTTGCACGAATTTTTTCTCGAATTCATCTGCCAGCCTTAGGTATCTTCTATCAGTTGCTGTAAGCGCCTCCTCTCCAACAACAGCGCTTAGACTCCTAAGGTCCCTTCCTGTGGCATAGGCTGAGTAAAGCTGATCAGAAACGCCCTTATGGTCCTCGCGAGTCTTTTCTGGCCCTATACCGAGATTCATCAGTCTCGAAAGCGAAGGCAGAACATCGACTGGTGGGTAGATGTTTTTTCTGTGAATGTCCCTGCTGAGTATTATCTGCCCTTCTGTAATATAACCTGTAAGATCAGGAATCGGATGCGTTTTATCATCTCCTGGCATGGTAAGAATTGGAAACTGTGTAACTGAACCTTTTCTACCCTTTACCCTACCAGCTCTTTCGTAGATGGTTGAGAGGTCTGTATACATGTATCCTGGATAGCCACGTCTTCCGGGTACTTCATTGCGCGCTGAAGAAACCTCACGCAAAGCCTCGGCATAATTTGTCATATCTGTAATAAGAACAAGGATGTGCATATCGTGCTCGTAAGCAAGATATTCAGCAGTTGTGAGAGCAAGCCTTGGAGTAATCAAACGCTCCACTGATGGGTCATCAGCTAGATTAAGGAACAAAACTGCATTTTCAAGCGCGCCTGTCTTTTCAAAATCTCTGATAAAGAAGGATGCCTCTTCGTGTGTTATACCAACAGCAGCAAAAACAACTGCGAATTTCTCACCACTTCCTCTTACCTTTGCTTGCCTTGCAATCTGTACAGCGAGCTGATTGTGGGGAAGGCCTGAACCAGAGAATATCGGAAGCTTCTGCCCCCTTACGAGTGTGTTCATCCCATCTATCGTTGAAATTCCTGTCTGGATAAACTCGGATGGTGTTTCGCGTGAATAAGGATTTATAGGAAGACCGTTGATATCGAGTTTTTCCTCAGGAATTATCCTTGGTCCCTTATCCCTAGGCTCTCCAAGACCAGTAAACGTTCTGCCGAGCATTTCTGTGCTTAGACCTATTCTCATCGTTTCTCCAAGAAAACGAACCGATGTACCTGTAGTGTTTATGCCGGCTGTTGAACCGAATACCTGAACGACTGCTATTCCTTTGCCGACATCGAGAACCTGCCCTTTTCTCCTCTCTCCGCTCGGGAGCATAATCTCTACTATTTCGTTGTACCCCACCCCAGAAACATCAGAAACAAAAAGAAGCGGACCTGCAATTTCCGTGATAGTTTTGTATTCCTTCATAGATATCACCTTTTCTTTATAAGGTTATCAAATTCATCTTCAATCTCCTTCTGGAGCTTCTCAAATTCATCAAGTTTCGTTTCTGGAATTTCCCTCATCCTTCCTATCTTCGCTTTTGATGGAAGCTCCTGTATCTTTTTCAGCTGAATGCTAAGGTCGAGGGCGGAGTTCGTCATGTTTCCGAACTTCAATATGGTTTTCAGCATAAGATACTGCTTCATGAGACTGCATCTCGCATCTACATCGCTGAAAGCATTCTGCTGAAGGTAGTCTTCTCTGAGCATTTTCGTAACCATGAGCACTGCTTGCTCCTTTTCAGGCAAGGCATCCGGACCAACAAGCTGAACGACCTCCTGCAACTCAGCCTCCTTCTGGAGAAGAGCCATCGCTTTCTTTGTTAGGGCTGGAAAATCGGAAGATATGTTTTCCATCAGCCAAGGTTCGAGCTCTTCCTTGTAAAGAGAATAACTCTTAAGCCAGTTGAATGCAGGGAAATGTCTTCTGTAAGCTAGGGATGCGTCAAGGGCAAGGAAAACCTTTGTGACACGGAGAGTGTTCTGTGATACTGGTTCTGATATATCTCCTCCTGGCGGGGAAACAGCACCAATAATTGAAACAGAACCATATCGCTCTTCACTTCCAAGGCATCGAACACGCCCGGCTCTCTCGTAAAATTCAGCGAGTCTTCTCGCAAGATAGGCTGGATATCCTTCTTCTCCTGGCATCTCTTCCAGTCTTCCACCGATTTCACGCATCGCTTCCGCCCATCTCGAAGTGGAATCTGCCATAAGCGCGACATCGTAGCCCATGTCTCTAAAATACTCTGCTATTGTAACTCCTGTGTATATGCTAGCTTCACGCGCCGCCACTGGCATGTTTGACGTGTTTGCGATGAGCACCGTTCTCTCCATAAGTGGCTTTCCTGTATTCGGGTCTTTTAGCTCTGGAAATTCCTTAAGAACTTCCGTCATCTCGTTGCCACGCTCTCCGCACCCTATATAAACCACAATCTGAGTATCTGAATATTTTGCAAGACTCTGCTGAGTTACTGTTTTCCCGCTTCCAAATGGACCTGGGATGCATGCTGTTCCTCCTTTTGCTATCGGAAAGAATGTATCTATAACTCGCTGACCAGTAACTAGTGGGATGACAGGGGGAAATTTCTCTATCACCGGCCTAGCCTTTCTTACGAACCATCTCTGATACATCTTAATAGGATGCTTTTTGCCTTCAAAAGATATTTCTGCGATGATATCTTCCACTGTAAATTTACCAGAGGATATGGATTCTATCTTCCCTTCCATCGGCGAAAGGATACGATGTTCTATTAATTCTGTTTCCTGCACTGTTCCAAGAATATCTCCTTGTTTTACCTTCTCTCCCTTCTTTACCTTGGCTACAAAATCCCATTTCTTCTTTCTGTCAAGTGGATCTGTAACTACTCCTCTTTTTATAAAGACCCCACCAGATTTATCTTCTATTATCTTAAGTGGTCTCTGCACCCCATCATATATATTTTTCAGTATTCCGGGCCCTAACTCTACTGAGAGTGGCTCTCCTGTCGAAAGTACGGGTTCACCAGGTTGAAGACCGGACGTATCCTCATAAACTTGTACAACGGCAGTATCTCCAACAATCTTTATGATTTCTCCAATAAGATTCTCTTTTCCAACCTTTACAACGTCGTAGAGCCTTGCTCCGGGAAGGTCGGCTTCTACGACTGGACCAGATATTCTTTTTATAAAACCATCTTTTGATGCCATTTTATTCTCCCTCTTATATATAATCTAATAAACATAAATATCCAATCAAGGCTTTTTTGCAACAAGATCAAAGCCAAGTGCTCTCTTTATCAATTGGCGTATCTCATCTCCCTCTTCGCTTACACCAGTATACGCAGGAATCGGAACGATAACTGGATATGCTATGCTGTCCAATGTTTTTCTAAGCCTCCAATCTATCTTATTTAGAAGATATTCGTTTGCCACTATTATTCCAAACTGCTCATCGGCAAGCGCTTCTTCTAGTTTCTGCTGAAAATTTTTCTCATCTGCAAGCAGGCAGTGTTCGAGCCCAGCAAGCTTCATACCAGTTACAAGCGGAGCATCACCGAGCACAAGAATCTTTGCTTTCACCATAAATATCCCATTTTTGCTTTCGTGGCATGTTACACCATTACAAGCATCTCTTTTATTTCACTCTCAGGAATGTTGAATTCCTTTGCCTTTGCTATCTTTCTGAGATTGTTCATCTCTTCTTCCTTCAGGAGCATGAAACCAAGAACAACACCAAGCGAAAGGATGCTCATATGAAATGCAGTAGTCTTTTCTGCAGCAAGCGCTTTCTCCAAGGCAACCTCTAGGTTTATCAAAGATAGCGATTCGCTCTCCTTTATTTCCAATCTCCTAAATTTGGTTTTTATCAATTGGAAGAGTGTTTGGGTGTCAGGCGCATCTATTAATTTCTCTATAAAAGAGTGCCTCAGCGTTCCCCCCTTTATTAGATATTTTGGTATTTCTTCTCTTGAAAATTTATGCCTCTTAAGCCTCTCTATTATAAGTATGTTCTTTGCATCTATCTCTTTTTTTAGTATCTTCCTAACAGCTTCTATCTCCTTACCGCCAACCTCAACAAGCCCCTTGTCCATAAAGAGATAGGTGTATGCATCCAGAATACTCTCAAGCTGAACGAATGTATTCATATTCTTCAGAGCGTTGTTGAATATCTCCCACATGTTCTTGCTAAACGCTGCAGTTCCAACAGAGAGCATCTCCCTGCCAAGTGAGGTCTTCTTCATCTCATTAAATAGTTCGTCCCCTTCAGCCTTCATCAGCTGCTCCCATTCATCAGAAATACCGGTGTCGAATAAGTATGGTTTTATATCGTTATACTTCACTCCCTTTATCTTTGCGTGGATGATGGTCTTCATGTTGAGAAGGTCCCATTTTCTTAGAAGGGCCTTTATCGCTGGCAGGTCTTTTTTTGGCACGAGGCGTAATAGCTTTTTTGCAGTTCTTGAGAAGTTTCTCGCAGAGGCTATCTCGATAATTTCCGAGCCACTGTGAGCACTGCTTGCTATCAAGTCTTCTTTATAGACAGTCCTCTGAAGCAATTCTGCCATTCCTTCTACGCTCCTTACCCTAATCAATTCGTCATATGTACCTTCGTCTATTAGAGTACCCTTCATAGAGCTGACCCTAGCATTCGCGTAGCCATATTTCAGAGCGCGTAACTCGATTTTTGGAATGGCGAACTTGATCATTTACGATCCCTTACTCCCGCGCACCTTTTTTGCGTCCTTTTCTTCTTTTCTTTGTTGTTCTTCGAATAATTCTTTCGCAACTACTCTCCTCAGATCGTCCTTTTTTAGGTCAATTAAGGTTTCGAGGGTTAGGTCCATCTTCATCTTTCCGTCCTCTGTTTCTACAACCGCACCGCCAAGTTTATCAAGGTCCGTTTCAACAGAACAATTTTGTGGAAGTTTTGGAAGAAGCCCCTTGTCGCTTTTTTCTATATGAATTATTAATTTCACATCGCCAAACTCTTTTAGTGCTGCAGATATACTTCTTGAAAGAAAGGTCGCGTATTCCTTGCTCTTCTTTATCTCTTTCAGGAGAGAAAATATGTCCTCTATGGCGTTGTTTATCGCATCCTCCTTCGCCTCAGAGAGTATCCTTTTTCCCTCGAGCCTTGCCCATGCAAGCCGCTCATTCCTTTGTTCATTAAGAACCTTTGCAACCTCAGCCTCTGCGTCTGCTTTAAGCACAGCTATCTTTGCACGCTCATCCTCCTTCATTTTCTTAACGTGACCCTCAGCTGCTTGAATTATCTTCTCCGCCTCGCTCTCGGCCTCTCTTAAAAGAGTACCAGTGAGCTTTTCTATTCCCATGGTTTTTCACCAATATGAACTCTCTTTATTATTCTCCTGCTATCTTGCCGATGAGCATAAAGGCTATAACGAAACCGAACAGCACGATGGTTTCCGGAATCGCGATATATACTATAATGTTCTTTTCGAACTCTGGTCTTTCTGCCGCTGCTCCGATAGCAGAAGAACCGAGTGTTCCCTGCGACCATGCAGCTGCAAGAGCGCTTACTGCAATTGCAATTCCTGCGCCAAGTGCTGCGCCAGCACCTGTAGATAATCCACCTGTTAATCCACTTACATCTGCCATATTTTCACCTCATTTTTTTTAACATAAACGGAGAGAATGGTATCCCTCCTCCTAGCATGAATTTCGATTTGAATTCTATTACGTTAAGCCTGCCTATTTGAATAAGAGATTCGAACATCGCGATAAATGTGTTTACCATGTGAAGGATTATAAGAAGCGGTACAAACAGAATGGCTGCTATTCCTGCTTGAGGAAGTGGCATGAAAAACTCATTTATTATCTCTGCTAGTACAACTCCAGAGACTCCAACTGCCGCAATCCTTGCATATGAAAGAATATTGCCAACAAGACTGGGAAGCTCGAAAATAGCAATTGCACCTTCAAAAAATACCATCGCCCCGATCGAAACGATAAGAAGGACTAACGACGGCGTCAAAAACAAGGATGGAAGAATTTGGAGAAAACCAGAACAAACAGCGAACGCCCCGCCTATTTCAATACCCAACCACGCTAGTTTAGCATAAGCGTGTTTTCTATGGTGCTCCCATAAACTGTATGCTCCGAGCAAGAATCCTATTCCGATATGAACTGCGCCTATTAAAAGAGTAATACCCAAGAGAAGCGGAAAATCATGCAACCTGCTTAAAACACCATGATAAAGTGGTGTTACTGGTATCGGAAGGCCCCATTTAGCAAGGAGCGTAAGCCATGCAGCATGACTCGCACCACCCCATTCATCGAAGAGAAGTCCGAAAAATATACTAGGAAATGCAGAAATATACCATATAGATGCGATGCTCGTCATCACATAGCTTCTCTCGAACTTTCTAAGGAACCATGATGCGATTAACAAAGAAAGCAAACCATAGAACACATCTCCAACCACCACGCCGTAAATAAGCGGTAAACTGATAAAGTATATTACGGTTGGATCGAGTTCGAAATAGTTCGGCATAGAAAAGCTTTTTGTTATGAATTCAAATGGATGGGAATATGCTGGATTATCCAGAACTATAGGCGGCTGGTCGTGCTCATCCAACGGAACATCTTCCAATATAGCGTATTCTCCAAATAATTCAGCAAGGGTTTTGGAGAGTCTTCCAAAATCTGTTTCCTTTATCCATCCCTGCATCACAGATAGATTATCAGAGAAGGCAAATCTAGATGAAATCTCGCTTCTTGCAGCTTCTATCTCGAGCAATTCTATTAATCCAAGAACCCTACTCACGTATTTTTCAGAGAGCTCTCTTCTTTCATCATTAAAATTTTTGAGGGCCTTCTTCCCGTCTTCAAGTCGCATTTTTAATCTTAAGCGCTCTTCTTCCGGCGTTCTCATCCCTTCCGGAATCTGCAACGCTGAAAAGCCACACTCGCTGAGCACGCGCTCGACGAATATTTCCTTTCCTCTATCGTATATAACAAGGATTATATTTGCTTCTTCTGGAGCAAGGATTGTGGTTTCGGTATCCTCTTCCCCCAGCTGTTTTCTAACGATGTCGCGCTTTGCGGACGGAATCTCGCCAACCGCAAACGTCATTCTCTTCGTTGAAAGAGCATGGAAATCTATGCCCTTAAAAACCTCGAGTTTTTCCACAATCTTTATTTGAGTATTAATCTTCGAGATTTCTTCATTAAGAGCTGTGATCTCCTGTGCTATGGTAAGCAGCCTTCCTCCTATGAGGGAATTTATTTTCTCTGCCTCACTTATAGCTTCAGAGCCGCTAATTTCTAATGGTTCAAGTTTTGAGGATGCAACAACATCTTTATCCATCAAGGCGAGCATTCCTCTAAGTCGAACAAGTTGCGTTGAAACATTATCAAAAAAAGGGAGCGGTCGTCCGTCCTCAAGTCCCTCTATTCTGAACTTTCTTATCTCCATCACCCCCATTTGATGGAGCACCTTAATAATTTCAGGGAGGATGGATTTAAGTGCAAATATTCTTATTTTCTTCATCTTAGCTGGCTTTAACATACTCAACACGTTACTCCATCTTTTTCCATCTTCTCCGTTTTCTCTAAAGGCTGGATATAAAGGATTTGCTTATAGAAAGAATCGTAGAAGTATTCAGCCTTTTTTTACTTATCTTCTCCGCTTCCTCTTTTGCATCTTCTATTATCTTCTCTACTTCTTTTTCTATGTCCTCCTTTCCATTCCTCAATTGCTCATTTTTATATTTTGTTATCTCTTCTTCAACCTTCGCTCTTTCTATAGTTATCTCCTCTTTTGCCTTTCTTAAGATGCCATCAGCTTTTTCTTTTGCCTCTGCTATTATCTTATCGTATTTTTCTTCAGTTTCTTTTATCTCAGCAACTGTTTTCATTAAAACTGAATGAGCCGGATTTTCATGCATAGATAACACCAAAATAAGCCTACTTTCCGATAAGCTGTTTGTTCTGCTTTGCTCCTTGTTTAATGGAACGACATCAATATAATAAAGAAATATTTAAAAATATAAGCAACACAAAATTAACACGCCTTACGCTTTTTTACTCTACATATATGAAAAGGAATTATGAGTTGATATCATATGGGTGCTTATAAATATATTACGGAGACTTTCCAGCAAGAATACAAGGAAAGAGATGATACATATAAGCAGAGGATAATAGAATGGAGAGGACGACCTGCTATAGAAAGAATAGAACGCCCAACAAATTTGGCAAGGGCGAGGAGACTCGGTTATAAGGCAAAACAAGGATATGTTGTGGTCAGGGTACGTATAGAGAAAGGAAGAAGAACAAGAAGAAAACCTATGGGTGGAAGAAAACCGAAGAACAATTATCTTTTTGTCCAACCAGGTCTTTCTCATAGAGCAATGGCTGAGCAAAGAGCAAATAGAAAATACAGAAATTTAGAGGTATTAAATTCTTACTGGATAGGCGAAGACGGAAACTATAAATATTTCGAAATTATCCTTGCAGACCCTTCGAAATCCACCGTCGACACCACTGCAGTACTACGGCGCGGGAGGGCATTCAGAGGTCTAACCTCAGCAGGTAATAGCGGAAGTCCAAATAAGAAGAAGGCTATTAACAAGAAATTAAGAAGAAAGAAAATGCTTGCTAAGCTTGCAAAGATGAGAACACCGAAGAAGCAAGGATAGGAAGAGTATGTACGATCTTGTCAGGTTCAACGCCGACACGAATGTGATTTCTAAAAAATACGGATTTGACGAGATTTATTTTTTTAGCAGGATGAAAAAAAACATTATTGTTATTAATAATATAGAGGAAGCCGCTAACCATCGTAACAAAAAGGTTCTTCTTCTCCTAAAAAATTATACATACGATGAAGGCCCAGTTAAGCTCGTAGCAGAAAAAAGAAAAGCGTGTTTTCTGATAGACTTGAGTAGAATAATGAAGACAAGGGGGTTGCAAAGGGCGATAGAGATATCCAGAATAAGAACCTTTCTTGAGCTATGCAACAGATTTGGAGCATTCTATGCTCTTGCGAGTTTTGCTGAAAAGGAATTTGATATCCGAACTCCTGAGGAGCTGATTAGCATCGGATGTCTTCTAGGTCTTAATAGAGGACAGGGAAGATTTGCACTAAAGATGCTGAAGCATTATGCGCCACCTCAGCCCCAACCAGAATCCTCTGATTCCGTTTCATCCATCTAATCCATAAAGAACTCGGCAGTCGGTGGCTCTGGGGGTTCTCCCTTTCTCTCTCTTATCTGTTTTACTATTTTTGGTACAATATCTTTAGGAACAAGATGGTAGCCAGCGTATTCCTGATACCATATTGCTCTTCCTTGCGTAATTCCTCTTAATTCATTTGAAAATCCAAACATTTCCGCAACAGGCATGAGGGTAGTTACTGTAGCTGTTTCGCCCTCTTGCTCCATGCTTAGAAGCTGCCCTCTTCTTCCGTTAGTCATATTAATAACATCGCCAGCATATTCCTGCGGGCATTGAATCAAAACCTTTTGCTTCGGTTCAAGGAGTGTAACGCCCCCTTTTATGGCGCATGCGTATATTGGTCTCTTTGTTGCAGGAAGCATTTGCGCTGGACCACGGTGGACGTTGTCTTCGTGAAGAGTAGCATCAACAAGTGTCACTTTTACACCAGCCATTTTTTCCTTTGCAAGCGGACCTTGGTCCATGGCCTCCTCGAATCCCTGAACCAGCAGTTCCTCGACTTCATTAAGATATTGGATACCCTTTGTACCATCTATAAAAATATTCTTGTGATAAATGTCGAAAACCTTCTTTGCCTCCTCTCTCTCAAGCCCCACCTCTACCAACTTTTCGACTAGCTCCTTGCCCTTTGGTCTTCCTTCTGGTATCACTCCCTCCGTAATCGCTTTTACTACGCTCTCAGGCAGAGGCTCTACTACGAAAATAAGCCTATTGTGCTTGTTCGGAGATTTTCCTTCTATCGGACCTGCCTTTCTTGTCACTGTCTCGTTATATACTACGATGGGGGGAGAAGTTATTATCGGTATTTTCTTCTCATTCCTTATCTTGTATTCTATTATCTCGAGGTGAAGCTCTCCCATTCCAGATATGAGATGCTCTCCGGTTTCTTGATTTAGAGACACTCTTAACGTGGGGTCTTCCTTTGAGAGTGCTCTTAAAACCTCGATAAGCTTAGCTAGATCTTTACTTTCTTTTGCTTCTATGGATTTCGTAACTACAGGTTCGGAATAATGCTTTATCTGCTCGAATGGTTCTACTGGGGTTGCGCTTATCGTTTCTCCTACATAAACATCCTTAAGCCCAACAAACGCGCCGATATTTCCAGCTGTAATCTTCTCTGCTGCTACCCTATCCGGACCCATATAGACTGCAACCTGCTGAACTTTGGAATATGTTTTCTTAGACTCTATGTAGAGTTGGTCCCCCTTCTTTACCTCGCCGGAGAAAAGCCTCACAACTCCAACTTCCCCTGCATGCTCGTCGTACACCACGCCAAAACAAACCCCTATTGGCTTTCCTGTCGGGTCGCATGCAAGCATAGCCTTTCCTTCCTCGCTATTTAGGTCGCCCTTCCAAAGGATTGGTATTCTATAGGCTTGTGCAATCTTTGGATTTGGAAGGTGTTTTATTACCATTTCAAGGAGAACGTCGTCAACCGGAGACTTTTCTACAAGGAATTTGTGATCTCCGGAAACACATTTTTCGTATATATCCTTGAAGCTGATGTTAAAACGCTTCATTGAGCTTATACTAACAGCCCATTTATGAAATGCCGAACCAAATGCAACGTTTCCCTTCTCAACAGATATCATCCACTCATCTTTTTTCTCAGGTGGCGCGTATCCGCTTATAATCTTGTTTACTCCGGTTAGTATCTTAATGAATCTTTCTTGCATCGCTTTTTGATCCAACTTCAATTCATTTATTAGTCTGTCTATCTTGTTTACAAACACCACGGGCTTGGCACGCTCCTTTAACGCCTGTCTGAGAACCGTTTCTGTTTGTGGCATTATTCCCTCTACTGAATCTATGACAAGCACAACTCCGTCCACTGCTCGCATAGCACGTGTTACATGACCTCCAAAATCAACATGACCGGGTGTGTCGATAAGATTGATTAGATAATCCTTTCCATCATAGTTGAACCCTAAGGAGATGTTTGCTGCCTTGATGGTAATGCCCCTCGCTTGCTCCTGTTCGTCAAAATCCATCACGCGCTGTGCGCCTGCAAGTTCCTTCGATATTAGACCAGCCCTTGCTACAAGAGAATCTGTGAGGGTGGTCTTTCCGTGGTCGACATGCGCTACTATAGCGATGTTCCTTATTTGCTCTAGATTATTCATCAACTTCTGCACTTCTTCTACTACGAATTCCTTTCGTGCCATTTAAAATCACCGAAAAATTCTAATTTGAATCATTGGGAAATTAACTAACGAGCACTTCTAGCCATGCGCTCGCATTCATCCTTCTTCTTTATAGCATAACTATTTTGTGCATCTCCTTTTGCTGTATAGATAATTTCACTCGCAAGCGATTCTGATAGAGTTTTTTTCTTATTAAACGTACCCATTAGAGCCGCTAAGGCTATGTTTCTGAGAGCCATATCAAGTCGACGGGTTGCAGATATGTCAACCGCTATTTGATAACTCACGCCTCCATAAGAAACTCTTGTCACGTCCTCGCAAGGCGCGGAATTTTCAACAGCCTTTACAAGTACTTGAATAGGGTTCTGTTTCGTTTCCTTCTCAACAATCTCGAATGCCTTTTCCACTATCTTCATAACACGAAACTTTTTTCCTTGAAGCCTTCCGCCTGTCCTTATCACCTTGCCGGATGTCTTCTCGCCTGTACCGCCCCTCATGAGCTTGTTCGCAAGACGTTCTACAATGTTCACCTTTGCTTTTCCTAAAATTTTTTTTGCGTGCCTGCCAGAAGAATGAGGGATTACCACTGGCCGAAGCGAGATAACCTGTGCTAGGCTCCTATCTGTTATTTCTATATTATCCATCGAATATTTATTGAAAAGTTTCTCAGTCATCTTAATCATCTCTTAGGCTTTTCTTTTTTGCCTTTTCTAA
This sequence comes from Microcaldota archaeon, assembly GCA_964435235.1. Taxonomy (GTDB): domain Archaea; phylum Micrarchaeota; class Micrarchaeia; order Anstonellales; family Bilamarchaeaceae; genus JAVZJR01. Next base: position 1,891 of record CAYSXZ010000010.1, on the reverse strand, counting down.
GCATTTGGATATCTACGCCGTTGACCTTCACTATCTTATACCTAACTCCTGGAATCGAACCCATCTGTCCTCTCTGCGAACCACCGAGCCCTGCGATTACAATCTCGTCGTGCTCGTCAACGAACGTTATCGCCTTGTCCCTTGGTGCGAAAGCAGATACAATTTTGCCGTTTTTTAGAAGTTGGCATTTTACACATTTTATAAGTCCAGAGTGAGGCTGCTTTTGCTCGAGCACAATCTTTTCTAGGACGATAGCCTTTGCTTGTGGTGCTCCTTCAAGCGGGTCGAATTTTTCTTTTAGCCTTAGTGTTTTTCTCTTCCACCTTTTTGATAGCCACCTCTGTCTCTTCCGGCTTCGCATGATATTCCTTCCGGCGAATTCGCCATTCTTACCTTTTCCCTTACTCATCAATTCACCTTAAAGATAGAACAATTCTTCTCTATAAGAAGAAAGTAGTTTTAATCTTTTACTGAAAAGGGTTTATAAATGTTTTTCGATTGTTGAAAAGCGCAAGAATTTCTCGGTAGGGAACATTAGGACTGCATAAGACAGGACTTATTCTGCTTATTCTTGGGATTTGCTCACCACTACAGTGATTTACTCACCTATCACCTTAACAAGCACACGCTTGTTTCTCTGCCCGTCGAATTCGCAGTAAAATATCTGCTCCCATGGACCTAGGTCGAGCCTTCCCTTTGTTATCGGCATGATGACCTGATGGGCCATAAACTGTCTCCATATGTGCGCTGCGGCATTGTCCTCTCCCACGTTGTGCTCGTAGCGGTCATCGTATGGGACAAGCTTTTGGAGGACGCGAATGAAATCCCGCTTTAATCCCTCTTCATCATCGTTCACGATAACTGCTGCAGTTATGTGCATCGGATTGATGAGCACGAGTCCTTCCTTTATCTCGCTTCTCCTTATCGCTTCTTCCACCTTTTCCGTTATGCGAACAAACTCGATGCGGTTTCGTGTATTAAACGTAAGATATTCTGTATGCGATTTCAGAAAATCACCCAATAAACCGTCCTACAAACCAAAGCGCCGATTCAGACCGCACGTCAATCATCACAGCCAAAGCTCAGAGATCACCTTGGTCATCATCTGCTCTATTTCTCAGACGGTATTTTTAATGATTTCTAAATTCCTCTGCATGCGCGAACGCTGTTCACGCGTCTCTCGAGTGAAACTAGGTTTTACATCTTGTGGAAGTAAAAACAAGACAAAAAACGCAAAAAAGAAGCAAAAGAAAAAAAATAGGGGATAGAAATTAGCTAATCTAATTCTATCCAGAAGTAATAAGTTTCAAATGAATTCAACGTCTCGTTTGTCGCTACCATCAGTTGGTAGTCTCCTGTCTGACCATTGAACAAGCTTCCGCCCTGCGTCATATTAACGCAGAAAGCAATATCGTTCTTCGCGGCAGGATTCGCTTGATCTGCGACGGCACATGTCTGGAAGGCATTACCACCGGTCATATTTCCAGCACTTCCGGTGACCGATGTTCCAGCCACAGTTACTGCGCATGACTGTGTAAGCGTATTGGTAGCGCTGTCTGTGTCTCCGGAAAAGAAGTTCCAAACAGTGTCTATAGCTGCTGCGGTAACGTTCTGTAAACCTGTCCAATCGAATCCGCTTGCCGCTGCAATTGCGCAGACTTCACCACCATTCGCCGGTGTCCACGGCCATGTATAGAACATGCCAGTTCCTGGAGAGAGCACTATCAGACCACTAACATTGCCCCAGAACCCAGCCCATTTTTCAGTCGAAACATTTCCTGAGAGATTTAGGTTGGTGACATTTCCACCTTCCGTCGTCACATTTGCCTGCCCCGCTTGCGTGTATTTCCCAGTAGTTCCTAACGTCCAACTTTCTGCTGGTTGGATTGCA
>CAYSXZ010000009.1:0-13845 GCA_964435235.1 Microcaldota archaeon | reverse complement strand
GATTAGGCATCTGGGGTTATCGAAATGAAAGAGGAGAAAAGACTCATTGAAGCTGCGCTTTTTATTAGCGCGAGGCCTTTATCCTTAGAAGAATGCAGAACACTTACTGGAATAGGGGCGCTTGGATACCTTCAGAACACGATAAAGGAGTTACAAGAAGAATACGAAAACCGAGGAAGTGCAATAGAGATTGTTGAAATCGAAGGAAGATACCTCATGAGGATAAAAAATGAATATGTTGGGAGAGTTAAGGAATTTGCACAAGATACTGAAATAAGCAAATCTGCATTGAGAACCCTTGCTTATATTTCGAAACACGACGGTATACTTAAATCTGAACTAGTAAAGAAAATCGGCAGCCAAATTTATGATAATGTAAAGGAGCTCACTGAGGCTGGCTTTATTAAACAACAAAAGGCAGGAAGAAGTTCAAAGCTGATCCTTACAGAAAAATTCAGAAAATATTTCGAAGGCAAAACTCAAGATAGTTGAAACCAGCCCAGAAGAAAAACCGAGTACAGAAGAAAAACCTTATCAACTGACGAAGCGAGCCTGAGAAAAAACTTAGTCCGCTTCGTCGCTTCGTATAACCGAAGAAGAATAGTAAAGCCTAAGCACAGAAGAAAAACCTAAGCAACAGTTGCCAAGGGGGGAACTCGAATCCCCGACCTCTCGATTTCTCAGTGCTCTTTCTATCATTGGTTTGCACCTCAAAACTCATCGGATTGGCTACCTATGAGTCGAGCACTCTAACCAGCTGAGCTACCTTGGCATTGCGTATTTATTGTTTTCAAAAGTTTTTAAAACAAGTGCGCATTCGAAAGATTTATTTATCTTATTTAAGATACGTAATTAGGTGGTACAATGTTAGAGATTTTAGGCATTGGGTTAGTTGGCGTAGTATTTTTGGTAATACTAGCTATACTAGCGCTATTTGTAATACTTACCTACAACAGATTGATAACATTGCGAAACCGGGTAAGGAATGCATGGGCCCAGATCGACGTTCAGCTTAAGAGGAGATATGACCTTATCCCGAATCTTGTAGAGACTGTAAAGGGATACATGAAGCATGAGAGGGAAACTCTTACTGAGATTACAAAATATAGGGCGCAGCTGATAAGCGGAAGTGTTGAGGAAAAAGCAAAGGCCAACACCATGCTTACACAGGCATTGAAATCTCTATTTGCAGTTGCGGAGAACTATCCAAAGCTCATGGCAAGCGAGAACTTTAAGATGCTTCAGGAGGAACTTGCTGGAACAGAGAATAAGATTGCGTACATTCGAACTGCATATAACGATGCTGTGCTTGAGATGAATACTGCCTGTGATACATTCCCATCGAATATAGTGGCGGGTTTATTTGGTTTTAAGCATGAACCATATTTCGAGACACCTGAAGGAGAGAGAGAACCAGTAAAGGTGAAGTTCTGAGATGGAGAAGGTAAGCATATTCGATGCGATAGGAGAGAATAAGAGAAACTCCTATCTCCTTATTTTTATAGTTCTTGGAATATTCCTTGCAGTAGTTTGGGTAGTGTCAGAAATATTTGAACTTGGGGAATGCGGCTATTTCCTTGGTTTTGTTGCCCTTTTTTTCTATGCACTAGTCGCGTACTTCGCAGGGGATAAGGTAGTTCTTGCACTTGCAGGAGCAAAGCCTATCACACGAGAAAAATATCCGTTCATATACAATGTTGTGGAAGGGCTTTCAATTGCTGCCGGAATCCCGATGCCAAAGATATATCTCATTGATGATCCTTCTCCAAATGCATTCGCTACTGGCCGAGACCCCCAGCATTCATCCATAGCTGTAACGAAGGGTTTGTTAGAGGTTATGAATCGTGAGGAGCTAGAAGGAGTGATAGCACATGAGATATCGCACATAGCAAACTATGATATAAGGTTTATGACGCTTGCTGTTGTGCTCGTTGGTGCCATAGGTCTTATATCAGAACTTGTTGTACGCTCATTTTTATATGGAGGATTTCGAGATAGAAAAGGGAAGAGCGGCGCGCTAATTCTTATCGGACTTCTCTTCATGATCCTTGCTCCAATTTTTGCAACGCTTGTTCGCTTGGCAATTTCCAGACAGAGGGAGTACCTTGCGGATGCAAATGCAGCAAAGCTTACAAGATACCCTCCAGGGCTGGCAAATGCACTCGAGAAGATAAAGAATATCGCTCAACCGATGAGAAATGCAAGCGATACTACCGCACCCCTCTACATCTCGAATCCTTTTGCAAAGGCTAAGGGGTTGTTTTCAACCCATCCTCCGCTTGAGGACAGGATAAAGCGACTTAGGAGTATGTAATTTTATAGGGTTATTGAAAAATTGGCCCTTGTGTATCGGAATAATAGCGATGATCATGCTAATCATTGCAAGTGTTAGTGAGAGCGGTTCACTTTTTCAAAAAATTCTTTTTGCAATCGCTGCGCCGGTTCTCGGGATTGTGGCGTATATAAATAAACAAAAAATGCTGCTTAGCCTTCAGATTGTTCTTACCATCGCTTCTTTCTCAGCGTTTTTTGGAGATATCCAGGACAGCTTTAGGTATGTCCTATTAGTTGGGGCTGCAGTGGTTTGTGTTGGATACTTGATAAAAATAAGATACTATCAGAAAGACCCTTGGGGGATTGTAGGGAGCATCGGGCTGTTAATGATTGCTACTGCCTTCGCAACAAATGCTATTGCCCATCTGTTCTGGTTTAATCTCCTCTTGGGCATAGGAGGCCTGCTTGTAGCCTTATACTCCGGAGTCCAATTCTTTTATTACAAAATCCAAATTGCTATCGTTTGGTGTATTCTAAATATTATATTTGCTATAACTCCGCTTCTGACAGCAATCAGAGTATACTAGGCTGTCGCTAATTATCTCTAAAATGACAAGATGAAATCCCATGTAATCATTCTTTCAATTAACTCACTTTGTCTGTTACTTTGCAGAGGGCACTACAGCACACGATTAGCAGAAACTCTTCTATGAGGTGGTGGTTTTTAATTTACATCAGCCTAAGAGTATATAGCAGTTGAACGGAACTCGCCGTTTTAGGAGGACGAGGTGCTGATATGTACGAGGTTTGGGGAAGATGGATGGTAACGCCCGACGGGGTCAAGGAAAACTGGTCTCTTGCCGTTGAAGGGGACAGGATAGTTGATATCGGGAAAAAAGACGATATACGGAAAAAGTACAAATTCTCTGATTCCCTTGGCGGGGAAGACAGGCTTGTCTGCCCTGGCCTGATCGACACTCACATGCATTCCTATCAGATAGCAACCAAGGGACTGACACCGGACATGAGCCTTCTCGAATGGCTGAAGCGATACATATGGAAATGGGAGGGGCAGCTTACAAAAGAAAAGGCACGGGCATGCGCCGAGGTTGCCTACCTCCAGATGATACGCTGCGGCACTACCTCCTTTTCTGATTTTACTGCAGTTCACCATGCTGAAGAAGCGTTTAAGGTTGCGGATAAATTCGGCCTTCGCGGGATGATAGGAAAGACGCTGATGGACAGAAACAGCCCGCCAGAACTGGAAGAGGATACTGATGCTGCCTTGAGGGAAAGCGAGCGATTGTTGCGGAAATGGAACGGTCGGGCGAACGGCAGATTACGTTATGCTCTGACGCCGCGATTTGCGCTTACATGCACAGATGAACTTCTGGCTGGCGCACGGGAGATGGCAGACAAGTACAAGGTGTTCTTCAGAACCCATACAGATGAGAATACGCTTGAACGAAAGACGGACATGCGCATTTATGGGGAGGGTTCGATACGACATTTTGAGAGAAAGGGATTGCTTAACGAAAGAACCCTTCTTGCCCATTGCATATGGTGCACGAAAAACGATCTGGAAATCCTGAAAAAAAGAAAGGTCAAGGTGGCGCATTGCCCTGGTTCGAACATGTTCCTTGCAAGCGGCGTTGCCGATATTCCCTGGATGCTCAAGCACGGCATTACGGTGGGGCTGGGAAGCGATGTCGCGGCATATTACAATTTCAGCATGATGGAGCAGATGCGGCTTGCCTGCCTGTTGCAGAAAGTGCACCTGAGGGATCCCCATGCGATGGACCATACCAAGGCGTTTAAAATGGCCACTGATCTGGGCGCATTGGCGCTTGGAATGGCTTATACGGGAAAGCTTGCAAAAGGGATGAAAGCTGATATCCTGCTTCTTTCCACAAACCATCTTGCGTTTTCCCCTATGAACGATCCGCTAAGTCAGCTGGTGTATTCCGCATTTCCATCAGCTGTTGATACGACCATATGCGATGGGAAGGTATTGATGAAGGGAAGAAAGGTGCTGGTTGCAAATTCCCACATGGTCGTGGAAAAAGCGCGGGAATTGCTTGAGATTAAAACGTGATTTTATGGAATTTCTTTCAGGAGAGAAACTTTTTGAAAAGCTCGAAGAAGAGATGAAATCTGGCAAGGTTGTTATCGCAGAGATTGCTCCAGCAGTACGTGTAACTCTTGGCGAGCTTTTTGGTTTTCCTGTTGGCACAAATGTCCTTGGTAAGACAGTAGCCCTTCTGAAGAAGCTCGGCTTTCATCACGTTGTAGACACCCCTCTTGGTGCAGACATTGCAACTTACTATGAGGCGGAGGATATAAAGAAGATGCTAGATAGCGGAAAGGGAAAATTTCCAATATTCAATTCCTGTTGTGTAGGTTGGAGGGTGTACGCATCTCGTGCCCATCCAGAATTGCTAAACAACATAACGGTAATAGCTTCCCCTCAGATGACTATCGGTGCAGTGTCTAAGTATTACATAGCCCAGAAATATGGATTAGATCCCTTTAGTATTATAGTTGTTGGGATAATGCCATGCGCGCTTAAAAAATTCGAGACCATAGAAGTAATGAAGAATGGTAACAAATACGTAGATTATGTAGTTACTACGGTTGAACTTGGGGAGTGGGCTGTGAAAAGAGGATTTGATTTGAAAATGCTCCAGGATGAACCTCTTGACCAACTCATGCCTACAAGCTCAAAGGATGGCGTTATATTCGGAGTTACTGGAGGGATGACAGAAGCGGTGGTAACAACCCTTGCACAGCTTTATGGAGAGAAAAAAGAGATAATTGATTTTAGGGATGACATAGAGATAAGAAAGAAGAAAATAAAGATAGGGAAGCATATATTAAGTATTGCAATTGTTCATGGTCTTCCGAATTTTGAAAAACTTTACAATGAGATAAAGGCAGGAGAAAAATACCATCTCATTGAGGTCATGATGTGTCCATTCGGCTGCGTAGGGGGGCCGGGCCAGCCAATTGCAGATAAAAAGACGATCATAGCACGTGGAAATGCTCTAAGAGTACTTGCTGATGGAATAAATGAAAGAACCCCGATAGACAATCCAACTGTGCAGAAACTTAAAAGGGAATTCTTCGATAAAATGCCAAGAGAAAAACTTGAGGAGTTGATATATTTCAATAGGTAATTCTCGAGCGCTTTCTCAAGAATCTTTAGGATTAAAAACCTGATTTTCGTATCTAATCTGTGAAAAATCTTGAGGTAGCAAAGATACTTTATGAGATTGCAGATATGCTTGAGGCGCAGGGGGTCCAGTTCAAGCCAACTGCATATAGGAAGGCAGCGCGCTCTATAGAGGAACTCTCAGAAGATATAACGGATGTTTGGAAACGTAACGAGCTGGAGAAGATTCCTGGTGTAGGCTCCCACATTGCTATGAGAATAGCAGAATACCTAAAGACAGGTAGGATGAAGTATTACGAAGATCTGAAAAAAGAGTTTCCTATAGATTTCGAATCGCTCGGACGGGTGGAGGGGCTCGGACCAAAAAGAGCGATAGTCCTCTACAAGTTGCTTGGTGTGAAAAATCTCGACGATTTAAAAAGGGCAGTTGAGGAGCACAAGATAAGAAACCTGCCTGGTTTTGGCGAGAAAAGTGAGCAGAAGATAGCAGAGGGAATAGGGCTCGCTGCAGAAAGCGGAAAGAGGATGCTTCTCTCCCAGATTACACCAATAGCCAAAGAACTTGAGAAAAAGCTCCGCTCGCTTAAAGAGGTCGAACAACTTGATATCGTGGGTTCGTACAGAAGAAGAAAGGAAACCGTAGGCGACCTTGACATACTCGTTGTCTCGAAAAATCCGGAAAGGGTCATGGACTTCTTCACTAGGATAGATAGTCCGATAACGGTTCTTGCAAAGGGACCTACAAAATCATCTGTCCTTCTCAGCAGCGGGCTTCACGTAGACCTCCGTGTAGTAGACGAGTCCTCCTATGGTTCTGCGCTTCTCTATTTCACAGGCTCTAAGGAGCACAACATAGCACTCCGCACGCATGCGATCTCAAAGGGAATGAAGCTTTCTGAATACGGTCTTTTCAAGGGAGAAAAAAGGATTGCGGGACGGACGGAGATGGAGGTTTATCAAGAGCTTGGACTCAAGCAGTGGATTCCGCCTGAACTTCGTGAGAACATGGGTGAGATAGAAGCTGCGCTTAAGGGGAAGCTTCCGAAGCTCGTTGAATTGAAAGACATAAGGGGAGACCTGCACGTTCACACAAACTGGAGCGAGGGGCGAAGCACCCTTGAGGAAGTGGCAGAGATGGGCAAATCCCTTGGCTACGAGTACATTCTAATCTCAGACCATGGTGGTTCGCTTGTGCCGATCGCGAAATGCATGAATGAAAAGAAGATATTGAAGCAGGGAAAGAAAATAGATGAGTTAAATAAAAAACTAGAAGGAATAACACTGCTTAAGGGATGCGAGACCAACATAAAGGACGATGGCTCGATTGATGTTAGCAATGCTACGCTGAAAAACCTCGACATTGTGACAACCGCGATACACACTAAATTCAAGATGTCAAAAAAGGAGATGACAAAACGGATTATAACAGCGATGGAGAACGAACACGTAGATATAATAGCGCATCCAACTGGAAGGCTGATAGGTTCTAGGCAGCCGTTGGATTTTGATTTTGATGAGGTGCTGGATGCAGCAAAGCGCACAGGAACATTCCTAGAGATAAATTCTCATCCAGAAAGGCTTGACCTGGATTATTCCCATATCTACAAGTCGCGTGGGAAGATAAGATTCACTCTCGGAACAGATGCTCATGAGAAAAGCCAGATGAGGTTCATGGAATTTGGCGTTGCGCAGGCAAGAAGGGGATGGTGCGAGAGGGCAGACATCCTTAACACACTGCAGCTCAAGGAGCTGAGAAGGATATTTGAATTTTAAGGATGATAAAAGAAGTAGTGCATGAACTTGGGCATACCTTTGGTCTCCTTCACTGTGATAATCTGAAGTGCGTGATGAGCTTTTCAAATTCTATACAGGAAGTCGATAGAAAATCAGCTGCTTTTTGTAATAGGTGTAAGGAAAAACTTGAAATATGAAATTTTCAAAAACAGTTTCATTAGTTTCTTACCAACATTTTCTCTTTCTCTCTTTTGTTTTCAAGAAGATAAATGAGAATTTCACCAAATATGCGCTCCTGCTTCACATCGATTGCTCCATTTTGCGTAAGGTGGAGAACAGAAACTAGCGTCCGTACAATTTCTAGATTGTCCCCACCTTTTATAAGTGAGGAGAAGAGAGACCACCCTGTTTCATCGGTGTTTGCTCTTATCCTTTCAAGAACATCGTTTATCCTTTTTTCCACGTCCCATTCAGCAATCATGAAATCCATCGTTTCTGTTACGCTGCCGCGCGGAATCCTTTTCCTTTCTTCGCTATCATATTTCATTACCCTCTCCATCTCCCCTATTAATTCATCGAGAGTTATCTGCCTTTTTGGCGGTATTCTGGACACCAGCGTAAGCTGTGGTATTTCTTCAACTTCGCCAGGAAGTGGCGTTTCCGCTGGATAATCTGTTACGAGAGTCTGTTCCTCCATTGTTAGGTAGCGAAGATACTCGCTTTTGTATTTTAGAAGGATCGCAGCAGCGAGTATGACATTCGCCTGTATAGTAAGGTCGAGCTGTTTCATCTCCCTAACTCTCTTCATGAAACTGTCGGCTATTAGTATTATATCAACATCCCAAGGATCTATCCTATTTTGCTCTATCAGTTCGAGCAGTATTTGTTTCCATGTAGGTTTTTCAACTATCTTTTCGATATTGATTTGGGAGGGCATACAACCTAAATATGCAGAATATGTTTATATATCTGATGTTGCAAGCTAACCCATAGGAAAAAATCTTTAAAAGTACGAAGAGTAATTCCCTCATGCGAATTGTTGCAGACTTCCATGTTCATAGCAAGTATGCGAGAGCAACCAGTAGTAGATGCGACGTTGATGGTCTTGCAGATGGAGCGAAGGTAAAAGGAATAAATGTGGTGGCAACTGGGGATTTTACTCATCCATTTTATTTCAATGAGCTAAAAGAATTTCTCAAAAAAGAAGAGAGTGGACTTTTTCCCTACAATGGTGTGCATTTCATACTTTCAACTGAAGTAAGCGTAATATACGAATGGAATAGGAAGATAAGAAAAATGCATCATGTATTACTTGCGCCTTCTTTTGAAATCGCGGAACAAATTAACGATAGATTGGCAAGATACGGAAACCTAAAAGAAGATGGCCGACCAACCCTTTCATTATCCACAGGAGCGCTTGTTGAGGAATTGCAAACCATATCAAAAGATATTGTAATAGTGCCTGCGCATATCTGGACGCCATGGTTTAGCATCTTCGGATCAAAGTCTGGAGTGGATACGATTGAAGAGGCGTTTGAGGATAAGGCAAACGCGATATTTGCATTGGAGACTGGTCTCTCAAGCGATCCTATGATGAATTGGATGATAAGCTCGCTTGATAGATACACCCTTATATCGAATAGCGATGCGCATAGCCCAGAGAAACTTGGGAGGGAGGCAAATGTATTCGAACTCAAAGAATTAAGCTATGGTGCGATTATAAATGCGATAAAGACGAGAAAGGGTTTTGTAAAGACATATGAATTTTATCCGGAAGAAGGAAAATACCATTACGATGGTCATAGGAATTGCAACGTAAGATGGAGCCCTTGGGAATCGATTAGACATAATAACATCTGTCCGGTATGTAGAAAAAAGATAACCATTGGTGTTCTTCATCGCGTTGTAGAATTAGCAGACAGAAAGAAGGGTTTCAAGCCAGAAAACTCCATTCCGTTTCAGCACATAGTACCCCTTGCAACTATCATATCAAAGGTTTATGAGAAGGGAGAGGGAACGGCTGATGTTTTAGACATGTATTCGAAACTTATAAGATACTTTGGAAACGAATTTACAATTTTCGAAGCACCTGATGAGCAGATAAGATTGGCCGCTACTCCAGAGATAGCAGAAGCTATAATAAGGGTAAAAAAAGAGGAAGTAAGCTGGTTACCAGGATACGACGGTGTCTTTGGAAGATTGCTGTTTGAGGAGACAGAGGATAGAAAAGCTGTAAGTGGAAGGCAGAAGAGCCTCACTGAATTTTGATTCTATCCCATACGCGCTTCCGAGAAAAGGTTTACAAGTATTGGAATAACGTAAAGCGATGCAACGAAGCCGCTGATTCCTCCAGTAATGAGACGTGTTATATTTGTACTCTCATAGACTAATGGCAGGGCACCTAAATCGGATAAAAATTGAACCCCGCCGTCGAGAGCAATTGGTATAAGAGCAATTATTAGGTAGATCGGGGGTGGAATGTTCTCGTCATCTATTCTCCTTATTAAAGGGTAGGCGACAGCGCCCAAGAGCATTGCAAAATAGATGCCGATATCCCTACTACATACAGGAAATTTGTATCCTATACTACTATTTCTTTCAGCTGAGATAAGATTTTGGTCGTTAGGAACAAATGTGCCATTTTGAAGTGTGCAGTCATCTATGTAGTAACCCAATTCGTCATGAAATATACATAACGAACGTGAAAGTTTTTGATGGCAAAGGGGAGAAAATAAAGAATACAATTTTCTTCCTGTTTCTTCGTCAGAAAAGGATAAGGCTGGGGGAATGAACAGCGATGCACAAAAAATAAGAATCAATGCTAAATATGCTAGGTATATCAATTCGGCCCTTTTCATAATTCGGTTTTAGTCCGCAAAATATTAATAAACAACGTTTCAATCTCTTCTAAAGAGGAAGATAGGATGCCATTTAATCCTGAAAAATTCATAACGCAGGCGATTGTAGAAATAAAGAAAACCGTTGGAAATGCTAATGCCATAACTGCTCTTTCTGGTGGTGTTGATTCTTTTGTTGCCGCAACCCTTGCGGCTAAGGCTATACCTGAACAGCTTACTGTTGTTTATGTGAATACGGGCCTAATGCGGAAGGGCGAGACAGAACAGGTGCTGGCAGCAGCAGAGAAAGTCGGAATGAAGCTTACTGTCATAGATGCAAAAGAGCGTTTCTTCGCAGCGTTGAAGGGCATCACTGACCCTGAAAAAAAGAGGAAGGTAATAGGGGAGATGTTCGTTCGTGTTTTTGAAGAGAAAGCAAAAAAACACAATGCATCATTTCTCATACAAGGAACGATAGCGCCTGACTGGATAGAGAGTGGAGGGCTTGGAAGGGATACAATAAAGAGTCACCACAACGTTGGCGGACTTCCTGAAAGGATGAAACTAAAGCTGTGCGAGCCGCTTCGCGAGCTCTACAAACACGAAGTCAGGATGGTTGCGAGGCATTTAGGCCTTCCTGAATCAATATCAGAACGTCAGCCATTTCCAGGTCCTGCCCTTGCAATAAGGGTTGTTGGGGAGGTAACACCTGAAAAGGTTGATATAGTTCGCGAGGTATGTGCAATAGTTGAAGAAGAGATAGACAAGGCGTGGAAGGAGAACAAGATAGAGAGACCATGGCAGTACTTCGGTGCTCTCCTACCTGTCAAAATCGTTGGTGTGCGAGGGGACGAGCGCGCATATCAGTATGCAGTTGTTATCCGTGCTGTTAAGAGCTTGGATGGAATGACTGCAAATTTCTCCCATCTCCCGCCTGACCTTCTCGAGCGTATTTCAACGAGAATAACAAATGAGATTAGAAGCGTGGGGAGGGTTTTTTACGATGTGACAAACAAGCCGCCAGGAACGATTGAGATGGAATAACCTCATCAAAAACTAAGGAACAAGCCTAAAGTAAATTCTCCTGTTATCCTTTCCTTTGTTTTCAAGCTTTATCAGCTCTATCTGCCCGCACTCGCGCACATTTCGAACATGTGTTCCACCATCTGCTTGAATATCCACGCCTGGAATTTCAACAATGCGGAGGACGGCTATCTTAGGGGGAAGCGCTCCTGCAAGTTTCACGATGCCTGGAATTTTCATCGCATCTTCACGCGGCAGTTCGTAAATTTTCAGCTCGATATCCTGCTGCAATATCTCATTTGCCTTTGCAACACATCGCTCCATGAATTCTCTATCGAATGTTGCAAGATTAAAATCAAATCTGACCTTATCCTCCTCAAGCTGATTTCCTGTGATGAGCACACTTGCTTCTTTGTTCATAACAGCTGCGAGTACATGCGCAGCAGTATGGCTTCTCATTAACTTGTACCTCCTTTCCCAGTTCAGAATGCATCTTACTGCGTCGCCCTGCCGCAGTCCAGGCCTGTCAACCTCATGAAATATCTCGCCCTCTGATTTTACGACTGAAACAACATTAAACTCATCAGCCCCGCGAATGAGTTTGCCGGTATCGCATGGCTGACCTCCTCCACGCGGATAAAAAATAGTGCGGTCCAGCACAACCTGTTTTTCATCCTTAACAGCGATTACAGTTGCGTCGCATTCTTTTAGATAACTATCTTTAAGAAAAAGTATTTCTGCCATAAATCTCGCCTAAACGACCTTGACGACATCGAGCACTATTTCGCTACCTAGGATTTTTGTTATCTCTTTTATGAATATTAAAGTTATTATTAGGGAGAAGAGCGGGGCTACAACAAGATAGAGAAGGACTTTGGAGATTGCTACTGTGTTTTTCTGTGCTACTATTGTTAGGTCCCCTACAAAATCAACCTCTTCTCTACTATGTCCTTGAATCGCAGCAACACATTGCGGCGAATTACTATCGAAGCACCTTCCACTCATAACATCCAATTTCGCCGCTATTGCGTTGTTGTCATTAAGGTCGATGATCGGAACTGTAGCATAAAAGCTCTTAGTATTAAATTCTGTGACATTCGCAGTTGCGTTAGCAACATCTGATTGGGGATCTGGAAAGATTATTACAAAGGAAGGATAGAGCAAATACGCACCTATAGCGAGACCGATGAGGAATCCGCCGAGCCTTCTTGTAGCAAAGAATGTCCTAAAGACCAAACCTATGGGAAAGAGTAGGAGAAGGGCATTCTCCCCTATGAAATTCAGTATCAGGATATTCAATTCCACAAAGACCATGAGAAGTTGCAGGAGGAGTATTTGGGCAGAGAAAAGAAGAGAAATTGCTGAAAGGTTCGAAAATGGTTGTATTGAAAATAGAGAAAAATCAAGATTCAGACTTTGGTAATATCCCAATGTATTAGTGAGTCTTACTGTCTCTTGGAAAAGCAGGAATAGATTTGCATTCGTTCTCTCCATAATGCAGACCAGCTGCTCTATCACAGTTGTCCCTGTACCGCATGTCCCTTCCACTATGGATGAACTGACTGAGTTTATAAGTTGCACTATAGCAGCAAATGCACCTATTATTGCTGCATTTATTAGAGACTGAATAAATTCTTCCATCCCAAAATTTTCCACTCTTTTATAGGAGAACGCCCTTCCTATTCCTATAAGTATACCTGCAAGAACTATAGATGCTGTAACCACAACCGTTGCTATTTCCATACCCACAAATTCTTCTGGCATCCTCAACCCTCGCTAAAATAAAATAGCAATTATTTAATATCTTTTTCCATCCCAATGGCTGCCCTTATCCTCCTTCCTATTCCTACTATATTCGTAGGACCATGAACATAGAATGGCGCCTTTCTTCCAACCAACTCTGCCCTTCCGCTTTTCAATGCCCTTAGAAGACTCTTTGGATTTTCTATATCAAACTCTGGCAAGAGCGTGTATGTTCTACCAAATTCTAAAATAAAATGGGCGTCAGAACCGGCAACGATCGGCTTTCCGTGTTTTTTTGCAAAATCGATTGCGCTTTGATTATATCTATCAAGGATGCATCTTGCATTAAAACCTTCAACTATATCTGCTTTCTCTGCAGGTTCGGAGTCTCCGCAACCATTCCTTGTTATATCGTACATATGTGGAAGGCAACTTAATCCGCCTTGTTCTTTTATGATATCGAGCGCATCTGCGAATGGCGTGTGAGGTTTTATTTCCTCACTCAGATAAATACCTATTAGGTCTCCCCTGTCTGTTCTTATCTCTTCCCCAGGAATAAACGGAACCCCTGTTTCTCGAAATTTTGCGATAGCATTTACGCTGCTGTGATCAGTGATGGCGGGTATTATTCCGAGCATGTCTGCCTTTTTCGCGAGTTCTTGAACTTTTATTGTAGAATCGAGCGAGGATGTCGTATGAACATGAAAATCTACTTTTATCATATCCTTAGTCATAGAAACGCCCCTTCGTTTTCAAGTACTGGGACGAGTTTCTTGGCTATCTCCTCAGAAATTTTCCTTTCAGCATCCTTTATTAATATCCGCCCACTCGCATAGATGCTTATGGCCTTTCCGTTCATCTTTATCATAAGCACGACAGGCGTTTCAGCTATAATCTCTCCACCTGCTTTTGGGATAGCCGTCTTCACTTTAGCGAGGTCTATATTCCTTTTAGTCTTGAATTTAATTTCATATGCGTCCACAGATGTGCATGATTCGTCTACAGTATAGTCCATAAGAAACACGGTTTGTTAATTGGTCCTGGTATGATGTATTTTAAAAT
>CAYSXZ010000008.1:0-13205 GCA_964435235.1 Microcaldota archaeon | reverse complement strand
ACCGAGTGCCATTACTGCCCCATGCCGTTCTTCCCATCTTTCTCCATTCTTCAGCATTTCAATAATCGTTTCAAACTGTTCATCATTTACTCCGATTTTTCCAAGTGCCTTAGCAGCCCTCCTTCGCACACTCCTATCTTCATCTTTCAATGCATCAATCAAAGCAGGAACTGCCTTCAAAATCTCAGTATTACCAGGATTTGCTTCTGCAATTTTTCCAAGTGCCTCAGCAGCCTCCATTCGCACAAACTCATTCTCATCTTTCAATGCATCAATCAAAGCAGGGACTGCTCTTATATCTTTTAGATAACCGAGTGCCATTACTGCCCCATGCCGTTCTTCCCATCTTTCTCCATTCTTCAGCATTTCAATAATCGTTTCAAACTGTTCATCATTTACTCCGATTTTTCCAAGTGCCTTAGCAGCCCACCTTCGCACACTCCACTCCTTATCTTTCAATGCATCAATCAAAGCAGGAACTGCTTTCAAAATCTCAGTACTACCAGGATTTGCTTCTGCAATTTTTCCAAGTGCCTCAGCAGCCTCCCTTCGCACAAACTCATTCTCATCTTTCAATGCATCAATCAAAGCAGGGACTGCATCATTCCCGATACTAACAATTTTATCTGTTTTTTCTAGAATCAGAAAAGCAAGCACCTTAACCTCTATTCTTTTCTCTTCTGGAACTTTATCAAAGCCTATTTTTTCAAGTGTCTCAGCAGCCTCCCTTTGCACATTCCCATCCTTATCTTTCAATGCATCAATCAAAGCAGGAACCGCCTTCGAAATCTCAGTACTACTAGGATTTGTTTCTGCAATTTCTCTAAGTGCCTTAGCAGCGTCCCATCGCACATTCCTATCTTCATCTTTCAATACATCAATCAAAGCAGGAACTGCAGTCTCTCCTATCTTAACAAGTGTCTCAGCAGCCCTCTCTCGCACATCCTTATCCTTATCTTTCAATACATCAATCAAAGCAGGAACTGCAGTCTCTCCTATCTTAACAAGTGTCTCAGCAGCCCCCTTTGGCACATCCCAACCTTCATCTTTCAATGCATCAATCAAAGCAGGAACCGCCTTCGAAATCTCAGTACTACTAGGATTTGTTTCTGCAATTTCTCTAAGTGCCTTAGCAGCGTCCCATCGCACATCCTCGTCTTTATCCTTATCTTTCAATACATCAATCAAAGCAGGAACTGCAGTCTCTCCTATCTTAACAAGTGCCTCGACAGCATTCCATTCCACACGCCACTCTTCATCTTTCAATGCATCAATCAAAATAGGAACCGCATCATTCCCGATCTTAACAATGTCATCTGTTTTATTTAGAATCAGAAAAGCAAGCACCTCAACCTCTATTCTTTTCTCTTCAGGAACTTTATCAAAGCCGATTTTTCCAAGTGCCTCAGCAGCCTCCATTCGCACGCCCCCATTCTTATCTTTCAATGCTTTAATCAAAGCAGGAACTGCCTTCAAAATCTTAGTACTACCAGGATTTGCTTCTGCAATTTCTCCAAGTAGCCAAGCAGCATCCCTTCGCACAAACTCATTCTTATCTTTCAATGCATAAATCAAAGCAGGAACCGCAGGTTTTCCAATTAAAACTATTTCTTCTACTTCTTCTCTCCTGAGTAAATCTATTATCTTGTTGTAGAATTCTTTTCCTCCATTATTCATGTTATAATCGATGCAAGGAAAGGTTTAAAAGCCCTTGGTGTAACAAGTTAGTCACTAATTTTGCCTTGCGAATGTCAGGAAACCTACAGCTTTTAAGCCGCTGTATCGTGGCAAAGCAGTTTCCGCTGCCTTAAAAGCTATGGGACAAACCAGAGTCATGAGAAGAACGCAAGAGTTTAATCTTGATAATTATCCCAAACTTCAAGCAATTATTCTAGACCCAGTCGAATACGCTGAGCTTCGGCAAAAGGATAAACCATTATATGATAGAGTACAGCATGGCATAGAGCTTTCTGGTGAATAGCATGGACGAACGATTTGAAAGATGCATGCAAGAAGGAAAACTGGCAAAGGAAAGGCTGCAGCCAGATCTGGTGAAAAAGGAACTGAAGATCGCAGAATCTGACCTTAAAAGCGCAAAGAATTCAGCAGCAGAGAAAGACTTCAAGTGGGCCACAGTACAGGCATATTATTCTATGTTCCACACAGCAAAGGCACTTGTTCTCAGCAAGGGGTACCGCGAAAAGAGCCACTACTGTCTTTCGATAGCACTTAAGGCACTCTTTATTGACTCTGGTGCGATGAACAGAGAACATTTCAATCGGTTCAGGGATTGTATGAGGTTTCGTGAAGATGCTGATTATGGCCTTGTTTACTCAGAAAACTCAGCGACGGCTGCAATCCAGTAGGCAAAGGAATTTTTGGAAGGCGCAAAAATGATTATAAAATTTTTGAAAGGGGAATGGGAACCGCCTTATAAGAGCCACTGGAAGCCGCCCTACTGGGATTAATATATTACAATTACCGGCTCGTAATACTTCCTTACGTTGCCTGCATAAACCCTTTTGCTAAGCATTTCCTGCAGTTCTTTCATAGCACTTTCCTTATCAAGATGAAGCCAGCCGAGCCGCATGTTCAATCTTATTATTCTGTTTGGGATTATGTGTCTAGTAGATTTTGGTGGGAATGGCGTATGATCATGTGCTGCTTTTATTATCTCCTCCTTTGTGTACGCCTTGCGGTATAAGATACTTTTACCCATCGCTCGAAGGGTATCTATCTCCTCATCTGGTATGTAATCGACTTCGTTTTTTTCAAGTAATGTTATTATGTAGCTTTGCTCTTCTATCATCTCCTTCAATTTATAGTTTCCTGGATTGAGTAGATATGTTTGGTTATCTTTTGAGATTACCATGAATGGAGCACGAAGATTTTTGATCGCTTCTTCTCCTGCTTCTCTATCAACCTTCTCGTATTTTATGGAATCCAACTTTGCAAGCTCCTCTATGCTTTTGGAAACTGCTAGATGCCAAGTACCAACACGAATATCGTTGCTTTGGTAATCTACCGTCTGGCATACAGCATATGGACATTCTATTATGTCAAGAACCCTTAGGCGATGGTTTCCGTCTAAGACAACTCCTGTTCTTTTATCGATTATTATGGGATCTACAAGCTGGCCTATATTCAGCATGGCTTCTTTAAGTCTCTTTAGATTACGTGAAATTGTTTGCTCGTGGCCGTAGAGTGTTTTAACTTCTCTTATTTCTAGATTGTTCAGCATCTCTTCCAAAACAGAAGATATCTTTTCAGCCATAAACTCAGACCTTCCTTATGTATTTTCGAAAATGTGCGACCGCCGGGGTTATCGGCTTCTATGACATTTTTAGCCACTCGAACTCTCGAACCCGGGTCGCGAGATTGGCAATCTCGTATCCTAACCATTGTCCAGTAATATCTAGACTACGGTCGCAGTAATGACTTAGTGTTTATAGAAAGTTTTTAAAAAATGATAAGTTGATTGAACTCATGGAAAAAATCTATCATCTTCTCTATCCAATGCGAGTGGTGTTGATAAGCGCGAGGGCTGGCGGCAAGGAGAGCATAATGCCTGCTGCTTGGTGCTTTCCCCTTTCCTTCGACCCTCCTATGTTCGGCGTCGCGATTGCAAAAAAGAGATTCACATATTCGCTTATCCACAAATCAAAGGCATTCGCGATAAATCTCGCTTCTCCAGATATGCAGGATGGCGTAGTTCTGTGCGGCTCGAAATCCGGAAATGATATAGATAAGTTTGCAGCAACTGGTTGGAAACGCGAAGAAGGAAAAAAGACAGTCATGATCGCGGATGCACCTGCAACCATAGAATGCGAGGTGGAAAGAGAGATAGAAACCGGAGATCACGTTGTTTTCATCGGCAAGGCAATTAACGTTGTGAAGAGAAGGCAGACAAAGGGATTGTATCATACAGGCGGGACGGAATTCGTAGAGGTATAGATGGTTTGAATGGATGAGAAGATAAAAAACATATTGGAGATAATCTTTGGAATTCTTATTGGCTTATTAGTTCTGTTATTCCAGAACGAGATAGCCGCACTTGGCGACCTTGGTTATGTTGGCGTGTTTCTCGCATTGTTCTTAAGCGCTGCAACCATAATCTTCCCTGCTCCTGGTTGGGTTGCTGTAATAACTGCTGTAACTCTCTTAGGACTTAATCCTTATCTCGTCGGAATTGTAGCTGGGGTTGGAAGCGGGCTCGGAGAGATAACTGGTTATATGGTCGGTAACGGAGCAACAGGACTTAGCAGTAGAAAATTCAACGAGTACAAGGAAGCGATTAAAAAATACGGTTCTGTTGCGATATTTCTGCTTGCATTTCTCCCAAATCCTTTTTTTGATGTTGCTGGCCTCCTCGCCGGTGCTCTAAAAATACCCGTATGGAAGTTCCTACTTGCATGCGTTGCTGGAAGAACATTCAGGTATGTCCTTCTTGCATATCTTGGAATGCTGGCAGTTCAGGATTTCTTATTCTAATGACGGCCATCTCTGACAGTAATACGTATGTTCCGCCAGCAATATCGTTTTTATAAAAATTGATATGGAGAGCGAATATTTGCCTCTTCTGGCGAAGCAGAATATCTGGTGGGAAGGAAAGATAGAAAACGATGTACATCTTACTCAGTGGAGGGAGCATGAAAAAAGATGGATTCCCCTGAATCTTGAGGAGCTCCCCCTCTATGCAAAAACCCGAACACTGGAACTAAGGAATTTGCCAAGAATAAAAAACTTCATCTTCAGGACCCGTTTATCTGGCATCTGTGCGAAGAGTGGTGCATGCAATCGGTGGAGCACAAAACCGAAGTCATTGCTGAGGCAACCCTTGCATCCCATCTTGCGAGGTTTTTAATGAGAAAATATCGGGGAAGGCGGCTAAATGATTACGTATCTTACTGGAAGAACGGGTATGAGATAGATGTGGTTGCACACACGCCAGATGGTCTGCTTGGTTTTGAGATGAAATGGACTGAGAGAGAGGGCGCGTTTTCCCAGAAGGTCGGCCCAATAAAGAACCTTGTTTACATCTCCAAAAGTTTTTATAGAGAAAGAAAGCCGCCAGTTATTCCGTTAGCACTGTTTCTCGCAATGTTGTAACCATCACTCTAACTTATATTGTCTTACCTTTACACCTGCTTCCTTTAGCAATCTCATAGCGCTTTCTGCGATTGGATACTTCTCATTATAAATAACTTCTACTATCCCTGCGTTGATTATCATTTTCGTGCAAAGGAGACAAGGAGAAAACGTTGTATATATCGTAGCACCCTTCGTGCTTACACCATTGTAAGCTGCCTGGACTATTGCGTTCTCCTCACCATGAGAGCAAAAACATTCCTCAAGATTCTTTCCTGATTCTTCAAATGAGTTGCATCTTGGGCATCCTCCCTCATTGCAGTTTCTTGTTCCGCGTGGGGTGCCGTTGTAACCAGTTGATATTATCTGCTTATCTCGAACGATGACGGCTGCAACCTTTCTCTTTATACAATTACTTCTAGTTGCTACTTGCTTTGCTATGCTCATGAAGTATGCGTCCCAACTAGGTCTTTCAAGCTTGAACTCTGATGAAAATTCACTAAGTGCAGCGTCCGCCTGTTCGTAAAGAAGGGAGAGGCTGCCTATGTTTTCTATCTTTTTGTCCGCAAGGGCGAAGGTGGCCTTTAGATTTTGTTTTGTTTTTTCAGCATTTTCCATTTCTAATTTTTCAATCTCCAAAAACGCTTCGAAGGTCTTCGGGTCTTCTTCCCTATCCCTTCGCTTTATCCTTTCGAATCTAACCTCTGGCGGCGCTGTTATGTAAAGAAGGAAAAAGTTTTGGAGTTTTTTTAGTTCTTCCACCTCTCCAGGAGTTCTAATCGAATCGATGACGTAATTTCTGTCCCTTGCTTTTTCTATCTTCGCGATTGTTTTCTTCGCAAGGACACCCGGCCCGAATTTCGCACGGAGGTCGTTTCCCTTGTTTATAAGATTTTCTCTCGTGAGCGCCTTTCCCTCCGCCTTAAGTTCCTCTCTTAGAATATCTGAAAGTGAAAGAAAATAGAATCCCTTTTTCTTCAGATAATCCGCAACCGTGCTCTTTCCTGCGCAGTTTTCTCCTGTTAATCCTATAACAAGCATGGAAATAATTTGAATGGATGGATTTAAAATGTTTGATAAATCGCTTCCTTTCCAATCACTCTGTTGAATAAATTTCTCTTAGTTGCTAATTGTAAGCGCTCAAGATCGACGTGTTCGGTAGATTTTTAAGTACTTATCAACAGAGCAGCTGTTATGAAAGAAATCTACGTGACGCTTAATCAGACATCTTACGAGTTTAAGGTGAAATACGAAAACATAGAATTATTCTTTTATTCGCTTGTTGCGTTTACAATCCCTCTTCTTTTTCCTCATCCTCAACTACTTACAGGTACTCTCGTTAATGCGTTTCTTATCATGACTGCGCTTCATTTTCGTGGATGGAAGATTCTTCCACTCGTCATGCTACCGTCTATTGCCGCTGTGCTCAATGGCGTTTTATTCGGCCCGTTTACCATCTTCTTGCTCTACATGATGCCGTTTATATGGTTAGGTAATTTTGCTCTTGTTTATTTGTTCAAGAAATTGCACCTAGTAAAAGGTGCAGATTATTTCATCGCGGTGGGAGTTTCGGCACTTGGAAAGGCAGTCTTTTTGTTTGCAGTTGCATATGTTTTGGTAGCAGTAAATGTTTTACCAGCGATGTTTCTTACAGCAATGGGAGCAATGCAGCTTGGAACAGCAATTTTAGGTGGGATAGTTGCATTTGGAATGCGTTCTGTTTATGTTCATCTGGTGTCATGAACGGGTGTGGGGCAGAATTAGTCCAAGTAGAGGTTGAATAGATTGTGCCAAAGATTTGAGATCAAGTATTTTGAACGAATATGCAAAGGCCATCCGGCCATTAGTTTCTGAATCCTCTGCTTCATCCTCCCTCCTCTTAACTTCTGAAGCATAGTGCTCTTTTATCGATAAAGAATAGCTTGTTCTGTCTCCTGACGCGTCAAAGGTCCCACCAGAAATCATTAACGAGATAAGGAAATGGCATGCAAAAGTCGCAATTGACAGTTCTGGTTTATGCAACAGGCTCATCTTTATAAATTTATAAGTTTATACTAATATTCGTGAACACGAATATAATAAAAGCAATATCTTCTGAAACGAGGATAAATATCCTCCTGCAGATCGAAAAGGGTGGGATGTGCGCATGCAAAATCCCGCCGCTGGTGAGGAAAACCCAGCCTGCAGTTTCCCAACACTTGAGCATCCTAAGAAAAGCAGGCCTGCTTAAATCAAAGCGGGATGGAGTGAAAATAACTTATTCACTTACTAAAAAAGGAAAACACGTACTAAACGATATAAAAAGGTGGTAAAATGAAAATAGAAATACTTGGAAGCGGTTGCGCAAACTGCAGAAGGCTTGAGGAAAATGCAAGAAAAGCGGTTGAAAAAACAGGAAAAAAGGCTGAGATAGTAAAGGTAACTGACTTTGCTCAGATAGCTTCATATGGAGTTATGCGAACACCTGCGCTTGTGATTGACGGAAAAATAAAGAGCGAAGGAAGAATTCCTGATGTTGATGAAATAGCGAAGATGCTGTGATATAAATGGGAGTGCTTGAGGATTTTGCAGGGTGGGTAGTGTATGACATATTGCATATGACGCAAGGAGAGCCGCTGACAGAGGCGTTGAACTTTTTCATATACGATACATTGAAGATATTCATACTTCTTTTAGTTATAACATTTGTTGTTGGTGTTATTAGAACCTTTATAACACCAAAAAAAATAAGGGATTTTCTTGCTCATCGAAAGTACGGCACTGGAAACGCTCTCGCAGCATTGATGGGCATACCAACGCCATTCTGCACATGTTCTGTTATTCCGCTTTTCATAGGATTTATTCAAGCAGGCGTGCCTTTGGGGATTACGTTTTCTTTTCTGATATCTTCGCCAGTCATAAATGAGGTGGCGGTAGTGATGCTTTTGGGCCTTGTCGGATGGGAGATAACAGCGTTATATATCGGGATAGGGTTCGTTATCGCGGTCGTGACAGGTTATGTTTTAGGAAAACTAGGTCTGGAAGATCAAATAGAAGATTTCGTCTACGAGGTAAAATCGAAAAACACTTCAAAAAATGAAGAAATGACGTGGAAGGAAAGGATAAAAATAGGATGGGAAGAAAGCAGGATAATAACCCAGCAGGTCGCTCCGTATATAATAATTGGAATAGCAGTTGGTGGTCTGATACACGGATATGTACCAGAAGATTTTTTCCTGCATTATGCCGGTCCTGGTAATCCGTTCGCCGTGCCAGTTGCTGTGCTAATAGGAATCCCGCTTTATTCAAATGCTGCAGGAACCATACCTATAGTGCAGGCATTGATGGCAAAGGGCATGGCTGTGGGAACCGCGCTTGTGCTCATGATGTCGATAACTGCGTTGTCTTTCCCGCAATTGCTGATCCTCAGGAAAGTGGTGAAGACGAGGCTGCTTGCGATACTGGTGGCTATACTCGCAATTTCTTTTATAATAACTGGATATGTATTCAATTTCCTCATAAGATAATGGTGAGGAATTATGGCCGAAGACAAAAAATTCTCCGAATGGCATGGGGTTCCGAGAGATAAAATAAAATGGAATCCAGAAGTGAATGAAAAGAAATGTATTGGGTGCGGGATGTGCGTTACGACCTGTGGGAGAGGAGTTTTTAAATTTGATTACGAGAATAGAAAAGCCAAAGTGGTAAATCCCAATAACTGCATGGTTGCTTGCCAAACCTGCGCCAACTTATGCCCTGCTGGTGCCATTAGTTTTGCTAAAGAAGGTGAAACGACCAGGGAAAAAGCCCAACGAATTGTAAAAGAAACAAATGTTTTACCGAAAGTCAAAGAGGAATTAGAAAAAAGAAAAGAAGAATTAAGATTTAAAATAAACACTGGTATGTATGAGATATGACCTTGGTTGACGAGACGCATATCAATAAGGAATTAGTTAAAAAGGCAAAAAATGATGGTGTAAAGCTTGTCTTTGACCGTCTTGAGGAGCAACAGCCATTATGCCCATTTGGTCTGAGCGGAGTATGTTGTAAAAATTGTTTTCAGGGACCGTGCAGAATAATACCTGGAAAAAGTGAGCGTGGTATCTGCGGTGCAACCGCTGATGCTATAGTTGCAAGAAATCTGCTAAGAACCGTGGCCGCAGGGGCAACATGTCATACAGACCACGCTAAAGAAGCTGCTCTTGCGCTATTAAAGATCGCTGAGGGAAAGAGCAATTTATAAAATAAAGGACGAAGCAAAACTCAGAAATTTTGCAAAAGCGCTTGGGAAAAAATCAACCGGTCCGATCAGAAAGGTTGCTAAAGAAGTTGCCTTAGAAGTCTTAGAAGATTTTAGGAGGCAAGAAGGGCTTTTCCATAAAGAAGAAGGTGATTATCTAAATTGGTTAAAAGTTAGAGCAACCAAAGAAAGGATTGAAACGTGGAGTAAGCTGGGGATTCTTCCAATCAACTCCGACTTAGAAACTTCTCGTGCTCTTCATCAAACTACTATGGGCAATGACGCCGATCCAATCAATATGCTCCTTTCCACTCTGAAAATAGGTCTTGTTGATGGCTATGGCGGTCTGAATCTTGCAACAGACATGCAGGATGTAATATTCGGAACGCCTTATCTAACAAAATCTGAATCCAATCTTGGGGTTCTGAAAGAAGATTATGTGAATATAGTTGTTCACGGGCATGTTCCACTTCTTTCAGAAAAGATTGTGGAATGGGCTAAAAAATTAGACAAAGAGGCTAAGAAGCTTGGCGCAAAGGGCATAAACATCGTTGGCATGTGCTGTACAGGCAACGAGCTACTCATGAGGCAAGGAATCCCATTTGCAGGGCATGTGCTACAACAGGAACTGGCGATAGTAACAGGGATTGTGGACGCTATGGTAGTCGATCTGCAATGCATCTATCCATCTTTACAGGATATCGCCGCTTGCTACCATACCAAACTGATAACGACAATAGATTTTGTTAAAATACCCGGAGCACTGCATATTAAATTTGATGTCGAACACGCGGACGAAACAGCAAGGCAGATTATTATGGAGGCATTGAAAGCTTATCCAAACAGAAAAAAGGAGAGAATTTATGTCCCAAATGAAAAAACAACAGTATATGCTGGGTTTTCGGTTGAAGCGATTATCGCTGCGCTTAGCAAGCTAAACAAAAAGGAACCTTTGAAGCCATTGGTTGATAACATAGCTAATGGAAATATATTCGGGGTAGCTGCAATTGTTGGATGCAGAAATCCAAAGTTAAGAGGGCTTAAATTCCATGAGGAACTGACAAAGATTTTACTTAAAAACAATATCCTTGTTGTCGGAACCGGATGCTGGGCTCACGCGGCCGCTCAAGAAGGCTTGATGACTCCAGAAGCCACAGAAAAATATGCTGGGCCTAAGTTGAAGGCTGTGCTTCAAGCGATCGGAAGAGCCAATGGGCTTCCAGCATTACCGCCAGCATTGCATATGGGCAGCTGTGTTGATAACGGCAGGATAGGGGTTCTTCTCGGTGCTATAGCCGAATATATGAAAGTACCTATATACAAATTACCTGTTGCAGGATCAGCCCCAGAGTATGTTACAGAAAAAGCAGTTGCTATTGGCACGTATTTCTTGACACTTGGTGTTGCAGTGCACCTAAATCCAGTGCCCCCTGTAACAGGTTCTGCACTGGTAACAAAGGTGCTGATGCAGGATTTGGAAAAAATAACAGGTGGCAAAGTGCTAATCGGGACAACTCCTGAAGAAGCGGCCAAAGTAATAATTGCCCATATCAAGGAAAAAAGAAATGGATTGGGATTAGAGTAAATTTTAATGCTCAAAAAGAGGTGAAAATATGGTCTGTTATATAGTACCTACGGTTGCAGCCATAGTTCATGGGATACTGAGAAAAAAAGTGCCTCGATTAAAGAACGACCCTAAACAGCAATGGCTCAGTTTTTTGCTTGTTGGAGCAGCGATATTTGGTATTGTGGACCATCTATGGAATGGTGAGCTTTTCCTCATTGGAAAGGATGTAATCTCTGACCTTATGTTAGGTTTTGCCATTCTTGCGATAGTGTTGGTTGTTTGGGGGTTATTTGTTGTAACTGAGATAACAGTTGAAAAAACAGCTGCATAATCTCAAATACTACTTAACCCTCTTAACCCATTTCTTATTGCTTCCAGGAGCGTTGCCCTCGTTGAATAACTTAGTTCATTATAATTCACTGGTGGCCGCTTGCCTGTAAGCGTCTCAAGAACCCGTAATTCTTCCTTTGTAAGCTGTCCGTCTCTTTCAGCTAGCCGTTGAAACCATCCTGTAACTGTTTGCTCCATTATCTTTTGACTTTCTTCCACTCCTGCATTTCCAATAATTTCATTAGTTCTTTTTACATTTTCCGTAATAAGTTTCCCAATAAGCATGTTAACATCACTACCAGCATCGCCTGCCTTCTTTATATAATCTTCTATGCCCTTTTTCATTTTCAATTCTTCATCCTTAAACTTCTTCAAATCCACCGCATTACCATATCGTGGATTCCACTCCTCACTTTGAATTTCTTCCTTAGTTCTTTTATTAATTTCACGGAGTATAGTAGTAACAAATTGAATAAATTGTATTTCACCTGGTTCCATCCTTGGTGTAAACATATCTTCAATTTCATTAATCATCCTATCCCAAGTGAATGGAGTAAATAAGCCCAGTTCAATTGCTATATTCTTTAGTTCAGGTTCATCTTTTGCCAAACAGATTTTGTCTATGTTCTCTGGCTTTGCATTCCAGCCATCACGCTTGAATATGGCTGCAAGTGCATTATCCTTTTCCAATAGTAGTCGAAGTGTATTCTTTTCTTCTATAGTCAGTTTCTGAACATAATCAGAAAAATCTTTAACTGACAACTTTCCGTCCCATACCTGCTTCAATTTTTTCCGCGTTTCCTCAGAGATATTGTGATATTCGAGTGTATTAACAATTGCCTGCTGTTTCATGTCATCTAAAGTAATTTTGCCACGATTAGTATAAAATTTTTGTTGAAATTCTTGTTTTATAGCAAGACCTGTTGGTCCTACCTCTGCCTTCACCCCTGCCTGGTTCCTTAGGTCTAAGTCATTTTTTGCCGCGCGTGAAAACGTTAGTGCATTTTTCAAGGTTATCTCTCCTTTCCTCAGCTTCTCGCTTACCTCATTAACAAATTTATCAGAGTAGCCTTGCTTAAGTAGAAAATCCTTAAGTTTGCTGAAGTCTACCTTCCCTTCGACAGTAAATCGAGATTGATTTTTAGAGACAAACTCTTTGCTAAAGATATGCCCCAAGAGATCCAAAGAAGTGACCTCTTCTGAAGTTTTTTCTGATTTTGTAGTGACTGCCATAAAAGGTATTCGGTACAAAAAAATTTAAACCTGCTATTTTTGCACTACAGTATTTGCTGCTGTGATAGGTGAAGTGATCTCTAATGGTGCAGTTACACTTATTTCATTTGTCAGGAAGAAAAATGTTTTTTCAAATCCTTTTGTTAGTGTTGGGTTGACGACCACCACAGAGATTACATCCTCTCCGGTGTCTGGAACTTTCTCGTAGAGAACACCTATCGTCGGCTTATCTTTCTTTGGATTAGCCAACATTTCAGAGTCATAATCAATTACACCTGCTATTTTCCATTTGCCTTCAGGATTTTTAGCTATTAGTAATACCCCTCCTGAGTTGGTGATCACAAGTAAACTTCTCTGTTCTTCTTTCCCATCTTTTACTATTTTGTAAGGAACTTCTAGAACTCTTATTCTTTTGTGACCTTGTAGACCATCTCTTTCTTCATCATAAAAGGCGCAACCAGTGAATGAAGGCATAACTAGAGTAGAGCCACTTGGAAGGTCTAGATCACTGCGTGCATTAATAGTTCGAACATCACTATACACTACAAATCCTCCACCTATACCAACAACTAGTGTAAAGTCTTGACCATATTTGCTGTACAATACTCTGTGGCCTAGACCAAGCATTTCATCGCATGACATATCAGGAACCTGTATCTCATACTTCTTTGCTGTTTTAATTGCCTCCTCTACTTCTTCTCGTGAGAGCTTAACTGTTTCTACCTTCTCATCCTTTACCTGGACAGTCTTTGGTGGATCTGTAATCTT
>CAYSXZ010000007.1:0-6124 GCA_964435235.1 Microcaldota archaeon | reverse complement strand
ATTTTTATATTTATATGTTTATTAGAGAACAGATATTTTTGTTAGCCTGTTTTTGAACTCGGTTCGCACGAAAACCGTAAGCGCTTATAATACTTGTGTCGCAATTTCTCTCATCTTTAAAAGGATGAGTCTCCTTGCGGTGGTTTTATGAAAATAGTTATTACGGGAGGGGCAGGTTTTATAGGTTCTCATCTTGCAGACGCGCTTGTAAAAAGGGGCGACGAAATAACTGTTATAGACAATCTTTCTACAGGAAAAAAGGAGAACGTACCACAGGGCGCAAGATTTGTTGTAAAGGATATTCTAAAGGAGAATATTGCTAAGGATATAGGAGGCGCGGACGCCATCTTCCATATGGCTGCAGACCCTGATGTTCGCTCGAGTGCTGAAAATCCTGTTAAAAGTTTTGAGTTAAATCTTGTGGCCACCTTTCGTCTTCTCGAATCATGCAGAAAGGCGGGCGTAAAAAGGTTTGTGTTTGCATCCACATCGACGGTATATGGAGATGCAGAAGTTATACCAACGCCAGAAGACCATCCTTGCGTGCCGATAAGCAATTATGGTGCATCAAAGCTTGCGTGCGAGGGATATTGCTCTGCATACGCTCATTCATATGGTATAAGAACAACAGTTCTGAGGTACGCAAACATTTTCGGAGAGAGAAGCACACACGGTGTCATGCACGATTTCTATAAAAAGCTTAAAAGAAATCCGAACGAACTTGAGATACTGGGAGATGGAAGGCAGGAGAAATCTTATCTCCATGTTGAAGACTGCATCTCTGCAACACTTACCGCATTTGAGAAACAGGAAAAGATCTACGATGTTTTTAACATCGGAAGCTCGGAGAAGCACAGCGTAAATGAAATAGCAAGGATGGTATGCGACGCGATGGGAGTTAAACCAAGATTCAGATATACAGGCGGAGAAAGAGGATGGATAGGGGATGTAAGGCTCATGCTCCTTGATATTAGAAAAATGGAAGCGCTTGGATGGAAGCAAAAGGTGAATCTTAGGGAAGGAATAAGGAGATACGTCTGCTGGCTTTCAAATTGTTAATTTTACTTTACAAAATACATGCATTTTGTTAAATTAAGTTTACAATTAGTAAAGAAACCCAGTTAGGAATAACGGAATCGTTTTTTCTTCGAAACTTACTCCATCCTTTATTAAGAAATCTGGGTGTTGATAGAAACGTTTTCCTTCTCCGCCTATCTCAACCTTCTTCCCTTCAAAGACAAAGTCTGGCATCTTCTCCCCTCTCTTTCCTTTCAGATAACAAATGTCTTGCGTATGATTGACGAAAAATTCTTCCCTAAGCGACCCTATATCTGGATTTTTGAAATTGACAGTGTTAAAAAAATATCTAAAAGGAAATGCTAGATAAAGTTTGGGCTCTTTTCTAATCAACGCTTTTCCACAAGGCAAAAGACGTTTTACTAATCCGATTTTTACTAAATCATCTATTATCTTGATAACTGTTGGTTTTGATAACGAAAGGGTATTTGCGATGTTGGAGTAGTTGGTTTCTCCAACCGGAGAGAGCGCAATTCGTTCCAAGATCTTTTGTATCGCTATCTCTATTTTTATATCGATCTCTCTCAAGTAAGCCAAATCGTGATGGATTATCCTTTCGATTGTGTTCTCAACGGCTTTGTAGAAATAAGATATCTCACCACTTTCATAAAGAAGACCTCCCACTTTAAAATATTCTACCAAATGATCGCTGAATTTGGCGTATTTAATTATGTGCTTCTTTCTCTCTTCTGATTCGAATAAATCTTTTGGTTGGATCCTTTCAATCTGGCCGCACCCTTTTTTTATTACCAAATACTCCCTAAAGGAAAGTGGTTTGAGATTAAAGAGAAGAACGCGTCTTGATAGATCTACCCCTTCCTTTATCTCAAGTACAGAAGAACCAGAAAAAATCACTCTGGCACCGCCTTCATCATAGATGGTTTTTATATCGTCTTTCCAATACTCTTTGTAGTAAACCTCATCTATGAATATGTTTTTATATCCTCTCGATTCTGCGTGTTTTACTATCTCGTAGATACCGAAGTTTCTTAAATAAGCCGCATCTGCCGAGAAATAGAGAGAATCCTTTGTTTCATTCGCAAGTTGTAGCAGAAGAATAGTTTTCCCTATGCCCCTTAAGCCATATACTCCTACGAAGTACTGCTGGGGGACAGATTTTATCTCGTCGTATAAATACCTTTTATTCGCGTAGTTTCCCGCTGACCTTTTTTTCTCTTCGCTCTCCAAAACAACATGTGAAAACACTGTTTCGTCCATAAGACGTATTTTAAGCGGGCAGGTTTAAAAATTGTTTGCATTTTGTTAAATTAAGTTTACATAATGATATGCGCATGGAGCTGCGAAATCGATTTTTAAAGCATTCCTTCGAATTATCCTCATGCGAAAGGATGTGGAAAATTTTCTTAACCAGGCAGAAAGCGATCTTCGAAATGCAAAATTGCTTTTCGACAATAAGGCCTATGATTTGGTTGCTTTTTTATCCCATCAAATTGCCGAAAAGGCTATGAAGGCATATAATCTCAAGGAACTCGCTGACGTTGCAGACGTGCCTATAAAAATAGGTAAAAGGAATGCTCTAAAAGAGTTTATTTCGGCTGTCAATAAGCGTTATCCGTTGTCATTTGCGGTTCTGTTTGGCTCTAGAGCAAGAGGAGATGCTCTAAAAAGCAGCGATTACGATATATGGTACTAGCAAATTCATGAGGTACAAAGCTGTCTTTGAAAAGGCTAAAAAGCTAGGAATGATTGAGGTGCTGGCAACGACCATCCGCTTCAAAAAACCTCCTGAAAGTATTTTTAGCTGATGTTTCACTTACGTTATATTAGTTTGCTGGTTTTGTTTATCTTTGATGATAGCAGCACTATTTATTGAAGAAGCTTCCTTATAGACATTTAATGTCTGCAACGCAACATTTTCCCAGGAGTACTCTTCTTTTACTATGTACTTCGCCCTTTCTATTATTTTCTTATATTTCTTCTGGTCCGCAAGGAATGCTGAGAGTCTCTCGACAAGCTCCTTTTCATTTTCGAAAAGGAATAACTTTTTGTTTTGCTCATAAACCTGTTCGAAAAGGTTTGGTGCCTCGCCTACCGGCGTTGAGAACATCGCCCTTCCAGATGCCATCGCCTCTAACCAGACAAGAGAAAAACCTTCATACTTACTCGGAAGGACTATCGCCTTACTTTCACAATAGATCTTCGGCATTCTTTCATAGGGAACCTCGCTGAATGCAATATTTACGCCAAGAGAACGCGCAAGCGTTTCAAGTCTATTTCTCATTCCCTCGTCCTTTCCTACTACTCGAAGGGCGAGTTCTGGATTTGTTTTTTTGATTTCTGCAAATGCTCTTATAAGAACGTCTATTCCCTTATCTTCGTCGAGCCTTCCAACATACGTTATATTATTTTTATCTTCGTAGTCAAGCGGACAATCGAAATCTTCCTCGATACCATTCGGGATATACACTATCTTATTCTTTTTCACCTCTCGCTCTATCTTCCAAGCAGTAGTCTTCGACACAACTATAACCTTTTTAGCAATAGCAAGAAAGATTGGAGCAATAAAAAACCTGTAGAAATAGTAGAATACTCTTTTCATACCGCGGACTTCAGGGTAACCATGCAGTGTGAAAACGAATGGCTTTCTCTTTACAAACGCGGCAATCGAAGCAAAAAGAGGCATTATCGAACCATAACCATGGGCCGCATAGATATCTGCATTCTCCTTGAACATTGCAATGCATGAGCCGATTGGCAGGCGGGCTGCAGAAAAAAGAGGAAATCTTATTGTCGGCAGCCTTCTTACTTTTATTCCATCCAGCTCCTCCTCTGCGTTTGCGCCTCTTTCGCTGCTCGTTATGACGACAACTTCGTTTCCAAGCTTGACAAGTTCCTTGCCTAACTGATAAACATGGTGCTCTATGCCGCCCTGGCTTGGTGGAAATGCATGCACTGCTTGAAGGATTTTCATATTTTCACTCTCAATATCTAATCATACGAAATCTGTTATATCAACTATTTTTACGATATTTGAATGGTATTTCACTTTTCTTTTATCAGGCACAAATAGAAGTCTTTGTTTGGCTTCCACTTTTGAAAGTACTTCCTCTGCCCTTTTTA
Source organism: Microcaldota archaeon (assembly GCA_964435235.1). Classification (GTDB taxonomy): domain Archaea; phylum Micrarchaeota; class Micrarchaeia; order Anstonellales; family Bilamarchaeaceae; genus JAVZJR01. The sequence goes on along the minus strand of CAYSXZ010000007.1, from coordinate 1,966 downwards.
TGTCTGCCAGGTCAATAGTATTTTTCCATTTTACTTCTAGTGCAATTTCGCAATGCCTGTATCTTGTAAGATAACCATCAATTTCAAAGTCCTTTTCAATTAGGATATTTTCAATAAGGCCGAATTTACGCGCTAAAAACGATCTGATGCTTTTCTCCACAATCAATGGAAACACCAGGTTTGCTATCTGCGATGCGGCATCCTCGCTGATATTATCTTCGCTTATATTGTACTTTTCATCGCAGTAATAAAAGAGTTCTATAATGGGGGAGATATGTTCGTAGAGGTACGTCTTTCGATTTGCCACCTTTACGCGCTTCAACAGCCCAATCTCGCTCATGTTCTTAAGATACTGCTGCACGCTCCCGGGGTTGTCTTTTTGCGTGAGTTTTCTTGAAAATAGGTAAGAGGAGATCTCGGTAGAGCTTCTTTTTCCAGACGCTATGGCATGGAGAATTCCAGTATAGATATCGCTTAGGTTTCTTTCTTCTTCAATAAATATCTCGCCTACTAGGGCCGGGATGGCGTACTTTGCGGTCAAAAGGAAAATTCTACGCAGTTCATCGGCTTTCATGCCGCTTTTGTAATAGTCTATAAGTATCGGCTCGCTCATCAGTATAGAAAGCTCGACAAGATCCTTTCTTCCAGTATTCTTGGGCAGGCTCTTAATGACATCTTCAATCTTTATTAACCCGAGATGGAATTCGGCAAGCAGACCGAGAAGAGGGGATTTCACACCTATTAACTCATTGGCAAGATGGAATGTTGATGACACCAGCAGAAGCCGCCCGCGTTTGCTGGTACGTTTGCTGGTATAATGCAAGTAATCAAGAAAATCGCTGCCTAACCTATGGAATTCGTCCACTACTACGCTTTTGCCATCGTTTATTAGTCTGGTGAATAGCTCTATAAACGTCTCGTAGTTTATCGTATTGCCGGTGCTTTCAACAATGATTGTTTTGTCCCTCTTTACAAAGAAATATTCATCATAGTCAATAAAGTTTCTTATAAGGAATGTTTTGCCGGTTTTTCTTCTGCCATAAACCAACGTCCATTTGTTTATCTTCTTAAGAAGTTTCTCTTCTTGCCTTTTAATAATCATGGTTATTATAACCACCATTATTCTTTAAAAGCCTTCTGAGCCTTCCAATCCTCCGGCTTGGTGGAAATGCATGCACTGCTTGAAGGATTTTCATAAAATAGAATAAGCATTTATTCTTAAATATTGTTTGTTTGTCTGGTATTTTTGTTTATTAACCAAGGCCACCTTTTTTTAATATAACTAACTAGTTGCTCGGCCATGGAATAAAAATAGGGGTCATTAATATCTAAGTGTTCTTTTTTGAACGCCTCTTCGATCATTTTTGAGTATTTCTTTTCATTATTTAGGATTGACTCAGCTTTTTTTACTAATGCATCAATTTGTAAATTATTTACTACCAACTCTCTTGGCACATAGTCAGAAGCGCCAGTCCCACTTGATACCATGGTCGGTATTGCCGCTCCCATAGCTTCAATAACAACAAATCCGACCGGATCTCTTTTAGCAAGATGAACAAATAATTTAGCATTTGCGCGGTATTCTATTAATTTTTTATCATCTACAAACGGTACATATTCAACATTATTGAGTTTTTCACATTCTTTTTGTAAACGTTGGGTTAATGGGCCGCGGCCTATGATGACAAAGTTTTCGTTATCCATGCGTTTTGCCATTTCTACAATCAGTAGTGGATTTTTTGATTCAATCAATCTACTTTGAAAAAGTATGTGCTTTTTCTTTTTACGATATTTTATTTTTTTTGTGGCGGGCGGTATTAAGTACACTGTGATTTTATTATTTTTTAAATATGCCGCACTTCTTTTTGTAAGTGCAATAAAAGGATATTCTCTAAAAAAAGTTATAATAGATGACATAACTATATCTTTAATTTCGTGTCTATTATAATATTCTTCTACTATGAAA
>CAYSXZ010000006.1:0-7699 GCA_964435235.1 Microcaldota archaeon | reverse complement strand
AAATCTAAGAGCAACATTACAGGATGAATCTATTCCATATAAAATAAATCCTAGTGTCACGGATGCTTCAAGGACTATAAAGAAAGAAGATATTTGCATAGACAATGTCCACAAAACTTATGCTCATGTAACTTCTTCTATTGCAGATAGCTTGAAAGGAAAGGGAGAAAGAACACTTGTTCTTAACGATGAATCACATCATATCATGAATCCAGAAGCGGAATCTGTAAGAACAGATGTAGAAGCAATGAAGGAATGGAAGAAATTCTTGCGGGATAAAAAATACGACTTCAAGTTTATTGTTGGATTTTCTGGAACGCCATATATGGGAAATGAGTATGCAAGGGACGTGGTTTACAGATACAGCATAATGCAGGCAATGGAAGGAGATTTAGCAGGAAATTTTGTAATCAAAAAAGTAGACTATTTGAAAGAATCAAATGCCAAAACATGGTCTCAGAAACTAGAGGAGATTTATGCAAATCACCAAAGAAACAAGAAAACTTGGAATAAAGCAGATAAACACATTACTATTTTTGTAACTCAAACAATCAATAAAGCTGAAAAGCTTTCTAACGACATCAAGAATTTTTTAATAGACAAAGAAAAGATAACACCGGATGAAGCAGACAAAAAAGTGTTGGTTGTTACTTCAAGCCCTAAACACGAAGCAAATAGAGAATTACTAAAAGAAGTTGACAATGCAAAAAATCCTGTTGAATGGATAGTCTCTGTAAGTATGCTAACAGAAGGGTGGGATGTGGATAATGTTTTTCAGATTGTTCCACATGAAGAAAGAGCCTTTAATTCAAAGTTATTAATTGCACAAGTTTTAGGAAGGGGTTTGAGGGTTCCTAAAAACTATCTTTCAGAACAACCTACAGTCATAGTTTACAACCATTACAAATGGGGAGAAGCCGTAAGAGAGTTAGTAGAAGAGGTAATGGATTACGAGAAAAGAGTAAGAAGTTACATAGTTGATAAAGAAAAAAACTATAACTTTGAATTGCACAACATGAAATATGAAAAAGTAGAAGTTCATCAAAAACACCCACGAAAAGGCCATTACAAGATTCCAAAAATTCCTGAATTAAGCACGCAATCCGGAATAATCAAATTAAGAACAACTTACTTCCAAATAAAAGAACAGAAAGAAAAAGAGGTAGTTACGCAGATTCCAGTAAAGATGTATACTGTAGAAAGAACAGTCAATGATATTATTAACAAATTAGCAGAATTCGATGATGAAGCAGGAACAAAGTACTCTAAACTAATAGATCCTAAAAAGCTCAAAGCTGAAATAGAACATGCCCTGAAGAAAGCAGATCCAGAAAAAACAGGGATGCTTACAGAACAAAATAAAAATAGAATTGAGAGAGCTTTTGATGTTCTCAAAAGAGAAGCAACAGGAACCACAATAATAAAGAGGGTATCCCAAGCCCCTTACATAATAAAGACGAAAGATATCCCTACAGCAAGTGCCAAAGTTTCTGAATTCTTGAAAAATAAAGCAATGATTTACGAAGAATCTTCAATAAAGCTATCTAAAAAGGAAGACATAGAACTTATAGAAGAGGCAAGCAATGAAGCTCCTCGCAAGAATATAATAATTATAGAAAACAAATACTTGTTTAAATGTCCTTTGAATATTGTGATTCTCTCGCATAATAATGAAAGAGAGTTCGCAAGATATTTAGCAATACAAGAATACGCACAAAAAATAGATGCATGGATTAAATCTGTTGATAGAGGATTTTATGATGTTCCATATACTTATAGAGTAGGTAGTCCAAGCTCACTTGCTAGAGGCGGTGGACATCAAAAGTGGGCAAAGTTCAATCCAGACTTCTTTATCAAAATCGGTAACGATATTCTTGTTGTAGAAATAAAATCAGATGAAGATATTACTGAAGAAAACAAAGCCAAATTGAAATATGCAAGAATTCATTTTGAAGAATTAAACAAGAAACAAAAGGAGTTCAAATATTATTTCAAGTTTCTTTCACCCCAAGATTTTCCACAATTCTTTGAAGCAATAAAAGCAGGAAATTATGCTAAATATACCAGCAATCTTGAAGCCGAATTGAAAAGTTAAAGACACTCCAAGTTCTCATCTGTTGTTAGCCCTTCCATCACAAGAAAAAAAAGTTAAAATTAGTAAATAACACTCAAAAAAATCTTCTTTTTATAAATTCGCCTACGTTAAGCATTGCGAGGAAGAGGGAAACTGGGCAGATAATGATATTGTCCTTTATCTCCAGTGTATCCTTGGTAAGTAAAAATCCTTTATCAAATCTATTTAGTTTAAGATAATCAGAAGAAGAGATAGTGGATTGCCATTTAACCTCTATTCCAATTGTTCCCCTACCACTCTTCATGAGAAAATCAACCTCCCTCTTTCCATCGTTGTAGAAATAGACATCGTTCAAACGATAGAGATGCTCAAAGATTGTACTCTCTACCTTGCAGCTTTCTTCTAGAGAAAAACCAGTCCATCTTTCGCAAATTTTAAACAAAAGCGGGTCGCGTAAGTACCCCTTTTTCTCTTTTCTGTGAAGCACTTCAAAAGGCCTAACGCTTGCCTTCTCTATAATTTTTGTTATGAGAAGCTCGTCCATCATTGTTAAATAATCGATTACGGTATTGTGAGAGCCAATTTTTGTTTCTTTTTTTATTCCGTCAAACGAAAACTGTGAGCATCTTTTTCTTATTATTGCACCCAACAGCTCTCTGGCAAGCGTTGGATTCCTGTTTGCCTTTACTATGTCACCTTCTATCCATCGTATATATCTTTCGAGAGTTATATCAGTTGCACCCTCATTTATCGCAGGCATAAATCCCCCGCTATCGAGATAACCGAAGAAAAGCTTATTAAGTGTAACAAGTTTTGGGAGGTGCTCTTTCAAGAGATAGTGATCAACTTTATTAAGTGATATCTCAGGTAGTTCTACGCCAAAAAGTTGAGCATACGTTCTAAAAGAGCATGGAAGGAAATAGTATTCTTTACCCTCTACACCCCTTCCTGGAAGCGCCTCAGCACCATACCAGAGATCAAGGGCGTTTGAACCTGATACGAAGACAGTATCCTGGCTACTGATATCGCCCCTATCGATGAGTAGTTTTATTACCGATGGCCACTCTCTCACGCCCGTTATTTCATCTAGAAAAAATTTTCTTGGCGGGGCTGGTGCAAAACGTTCAAGATAGCCTTTTAGTACATCGTACGCGCTTTCCTTTTCTTTTACGAGATCAAAGGAGAAGTAGAAAATAGAGCGGGAATCACAGTGAGGGAGAGAGGCTTTTATGAGCAATTTAAGAAGTGTTGTCTTGCCTACCTGCCTTGGTCCGCGTATTATGTAAACTCCTTTTTTCTCATTCGGAAAATTAGGATGATATTTTATCCGTTTTGCCTCAAACTCACGAATGTGTCTGTCCTCTTCAATTGCCCCTTTTTTCTCCCACCACGGATTAAATCTAATAAGCTCGGCGATCTCCATATTGTCATTATACTGACAGAATATTTATAAATACTTTGTCAGTCAAAAGACAAAACCTCAAAGCACACCGATGGCGGATATAACCTTGGAGGCGACGGTTCCAAGCGCTATCGCAAGTACGATTTCAAACACCGTTACAAGTGTTGCTTTTTTCCATCCGAATTCCTTAACGAGCGTAGCAATTGTTGCCGCGCACGGAATGTAAAACATGGAAACAATCGTGAATACAATCATCTGCAATGGTGTGAGAACCTCGCTGAAATTCTCTGTTCCGACAAGCGCTGCCAGAAGCACAACTGCAAGCTCCTTTCTGAGAAAACCAACAATGAGTGTTATTCCAATGATTGAAGGTAAGCCGAGTAGGCCGACTGTTATCGGAGAAAGAAAATCAGAGATATAACGAAGGAAACCAAAAAAATCCAGCGCATTGATTGCAAAAGTAGAGAGAATTATTATAGGAAATGCGATGAATATGTAGTGCTTTACCTGAAGAAAAGTACGCCTAAGAATGGCAGAGATATCAGGCATCTTATAGGATGGCATGCTCATTATAAGTCCGACTGGTTTTGTTATTATAAATCTAGAAAGTATAAAGCCCAAAAGAAAGACAACTAAGATGTTAAACAAGTATATCCCAGCCGCCCATCCAAAACCGAGGAATGCTCCAACAACTCCAAGTATGATTACACTTCTTGCTGCGCACGGTATCATGGTGGCCAAAAAAGCGGTTAGGAATTGCTGTTCCTCTGTTTCCATTATTCGACATCCTATGCATGCAGGGACAGAGCAGCCATATCCTAGAAACAGGGGAATGAATGCCTTTCCGTGCAGTCCCATCTTGTGCATGAGACCATCAGTAAGGAATGCAATTCTTGGAAGATAACCAGAATCCTCTAGAATTGCAAGAAAGATGTAGAAAGGAATAAGATAAGGAATCGCAACTGTGAGGCCTGCCACAATTCCCTCTACGACACTTTTCCAGAGGAAAAGAAATAAGCCGTTTGAAGAGATTTCTGGTGGAATATTTTGCTTAAAGTAATAGACAACCTGCTCTATATAGCCAGAGGTAACATCTCCCAGTTCGAATATGAAGAAGAACATCAGTAAGAGAACTGCTATAAGAAAGAGGTACCCGGCGTATTTATGAAGTAGAACACTATCTAGCCTTTCTGTAAGTGTGCGGCCAACTGCTGTTTCCTTTTGGCATTTCTTTACTATGCTATGAATATACTCATAGCGCTTCGATACATCCCTTGGAAATCTTTTTCTTTCTTTCTTTTTCCTTCGGCCGGTAATATTAATACTTTGGATCATTAGATTTTCTATTCCCTTTCCCTGCGTTGCTATCGTTGGTACGACTGGAACACCGAGCAATCTTGAGAGCATCTTTGCATCTATCTCCCTCCCCTTCTCCTTTGCAACGTCGATCATGTTCAGTGCAATTACCACATTTGCATCGAGTTCAAGAAGCTGAAGCGTTAGGAAAAGGCTTTGCTCCAGCGAGGCAGCATCAACAATGTCTATAACAATATCCGGCTTCTCTTTTTTTATAAAATCCCTTGTTATCTCCTCTTCCTGTGAAAAAGCAGATAACGAATACGTTCCAGGTAGGTCGACGATTCGTATGTTCCTGCCGATGAAATTAAGCTTCCCCTCGAATTTTTCTACTGTTTTCCCTGGCCAGTTTCCAACATGCTGACTTCCGCCAGTAAGCTGGTTGAAAACTACTGATTTTCCTACGTTCGGATTGCCTGCAAGCGCAATTGTTAATTCCGTCATTCTATTACCTCTACGTATATCTTCTCAGCTATTCCTCTTCCGATTGCAATCTCTGTGCCCCTTACAAGCAATTCTATAGGACAACCGTATTGGGATATTCTTAGAACCTTAACTACGGTTCCAGGAGGGAGGCCCAACTCTATCATTCTCCTGCGTGCTGCCATTCCCCCAGTTATATACAAGATTCTCCCTTTTTGGCCTGCTCTTAGACTACAGAGCGACTTCGCATTCTTGCCCTTAGCACCCTTCATCGCTCTCTCAAAAACCTTCTCCCCTTCTTTTGAAAGCGCATGCTCAAGCGCGCATGCTTCTGCGTGTGCCCTTCTCCTTCCAAGACCGAACAACGTCAAGAAATCCTCAAGAAGGTGATGCTTTCTCAGTATAGATTTGCCTGCTTCCTCTCCTTTTTTGGTGAGCGTAACTCCCTTGTAGGGAACCAGTTTTACGAATCCCCTTTTCTCAAGCTTTTTGAACATCTCGCTTACGCTTGCAGGAGAGACGGAAAGCTCCTTTGCGATGCCTGTTGTCGTTATCTCCTCTCCTTTCTGCTTCTTCCTGTACATTATTTCTAGGTATTCTTCGATCTCCTTTTTCTCCAAGACCATGAAGATTTAGGTTCACCTAAATTTAAAAATCGTGCGTGCTCCATCTTCATACATCTATCCATCACTACCTCTAATCCATTCGCTCTCGCGAGTTCGGCGGCCTCCTTATTTATTATTCCTAGCTGCATCCAGACGACCTTAGCTCTTTTCCTTATTGCATCCTGCACGATTGGCATAACCTCCGAAGACGGCCTGAAAATATCCACTATGTCTATTTCGCCGGGAATGTCCAGAATGCTCTTGTAGCATTTCTGCCCTCCGATCTCATCCGCATTCGGATTCACCGGATAAACAACATAGCCGTGCGCCTTCAGATATTCGTAAACAATCCTGCTGTCCTTGGATTCACTGCGCGATACACCCACAACAGCAACACGTTTGTATTTTTTCAGTATTTCTGAAATTTCCATGGAGGAATATAGGCTGATGAAAATTAAAAAACAGAAATATATCTATGGGTCGTGTCCGAGATGATTTGCAACAGCCTGGGAGCAGCCTTTGAATAAAATTATAAAACTTAAAGTAAAGGTTTGTGTATGAGCGTTCTATCTCTATTTAGGAAATTTGCGCGGTCTGAGTGCAAGATTGTTTTTCCAGAAGGGGAGGATGAACGGATTCTTCAAGCTGTGCGAATTGCAAAGGATAGGCGACTTGCGACTCCGATTCTTGTAGGTGGTAAAAATAAAATCGAAGAGACGGCAAAAAAGCTGAAAATAAAAATAGAAGACATTCAGATAACAGATACATCAAAAGGCGTTCCAAAAAAATACATAACCGCATATGTGAAAATAAGAAAGGTTCCTGAAAGGCTTGCAGAACGCATGCTTTCGAATCCGCTTTTTCTCGCAGCTCTCATGGTAAGGATTGGCGAGGCTGACGGAATGATTGCAGGTGCGATAGCAACTTCTGCTGATGTAATCACCGCGGCAGAGGGAATAATAGGTCTCAAAAAAGGTATATCCGTACCTTCTAGTTTCTTCATAATGGAGATTCCAGGCTACAGAGGGGGCGAGAACGGCCTCCTTCTTTTTGCCGATTCTTCGGTCAACATAGACCCAACACCAGAACAGCTTGCTGACATTGCAATCACAACAGCGCGCACCGCAAAAGAACTTCTTGGTTGGACGCCAAGGGTTGCTATGCTTTCTTTCTCAACAAAGGGAAGCGCGATCCACCCGAGAGCGGATAAGGTTATCGAAGCAACAAGGATAGCGAATAGAAAGGCCCCTTCTCTTGCAATAGATGGCGAATTGCAGGGCGATGCTGCGCTTGTTGAAAAAATAGCGATTAAAAAGATGAAAGGAAAAATTGGGAAGGTTGCTGGAAGGGCCAATATCCTTATATTTCCAGACCTAGACTCTGGCAATATTGCTTACAAGCTCGTACAAACGCTTGCAAAGGCAAACGCGTACGGTCCGATACTTCAAGGGTTCGAAAAACCAGTCAGCGATCTTTCAAGAGGGGCAAAGGTTGGCGATATTGTGGGCGTGATAGCAATACTTAGCGCATGGGGGAGGAGATGAAAAAGATACTCGTTCTTAACTGCGGAAGTTCTTCGATAAAATACAGACTGTTTGATTCAAATTTCTCCACTCTGCTCGATGGTCTGATTGAAAAAATCGGAGAGGAAGGAACACAGCTTATTCATAATAAGGGAGGAGAAACACTGAAGAGGTCTGTGAACGTTAAGAATCACAAAGAAGGCATAAATCTCATGCTAAAGATGTTGCACGATGAAAAATGGGGTGCGATAAAGAAGATAGACGAGATATCCGTGGTGGGACATCGCGTCGTTCACGGTGGTCAGATAGCAAAGAC
>CAYSXZ010000005.1:0-4966 GCA_964435235.1 Microcaldota archaeon | reverse complement strand
TTTTTGTATTGTATAGATTCGACTTCTTTTACAAGCAGTAGATCTGTATTTATATTTCTCATACCGTCAGTGATCTTTGTTATATCTGTTATCTTTCTTTCTCTGAATCTTTCGCGAGCTATCATAAACGCAAGCTTTATGTCCTTTTCAGCCTGGATAAGCATCCTTTTCATCTCGCTGTGCATTACGTCTTCATCTCCGTTTGAGAGCATCATTGTCTCGTATGCCCTCTTAAAGAAAGAGTCTGGAAGGTTCTTCTCTGCCTTATCATCTTCTTTGGTTTCAACAAAGTCGCGCTCTTCTATCTCTTTTATTTCTAATGATACAATGTCTGTCTTCCTCTCCTTTGTGCCGACTTCGTCCAAAAAGACGACCTCCTCTCTTTTCTGCGGCTGAGCGTCTATAAACTCTGCCTCATGTGCTATTGGTTTTGTATTTTCATCCTCAGCGCACTGGTCTACTATTTTTGCATCATTATCAACGATTGGCCCTGTTGCTGGCGCTTCTTTCTCGTTTATTCCAGAAACAGCCTCAAGATAGCTTGTAAGGAACTCCTGTATGACCTCTTTGCTGTGCCGCTCGTCAACTATTCTTCCCCGGCTGCTCGCATTTCTGTAGATCTTCTCAATTGTTGGCATCATCTTTGCCTTGACCTTCTCTGCCTTTTCTTTACCAAGTCTTTTTTCAAAAAGGCTCGTAATGGGTGAAAGTATTTTTTCCTTTTTATCGAGCATGCAGACCTTTTCATCCTTTTCTTTATCTTTTTTCACTCCCCTCCCGAAAAGCTCTGCGAATGACATCACATCTGCTTCTTCTTTTTTCTTTTTCTCAAGTATCTCTTGCACCTTCTTTCTTACCTCTGCCTGTTTATCATAACTGAGCTCTATAAGCGCGAAGATCGCTGCCGGGTCGTCAAGTTCTGCGAGAGACTCAGCTGCCTTCAACCTTACTTTAGGATCTTCATCAAAAGTAAGCGAAACGAGTTTGTTGATATCGTTTTGAACCGTCTCCATTAGAATCCCCTTCCACCACATGAATTTGCTACGATAAATATTTAAAACAGCCTTACGTTTTCGGTTTGCCCAGAATTTTCTCTATTGCATTTAGACACTTATCTAACCATTCCATTTCGAAATTTCCCATGTGCGCTATCCGCAGTCCATTATCTTTGTAGATGCCGCGACAGCTTACTATCTTTATTTCAAATTCGTTCTCCAGCCTCTCCTTTATGGTCTTTGCCTGCTCAGGACTCTCACAGATGAAACCCGTTACGGTATTCGACTCGAAGCCCTTTTCCGCAACAAGCTTGAAGCCAATTTCAACGAGCCTTTTTCTCACGTGCGCTGCTGCATCTGCATGCCTTTTTACACAGGCTGGCAATCCGCCCTTTTTATCTAAAACATCGAACGCTGCTTGAAGTGCCCAGTAGAGGCTTATCGCTGGCGTGTTTGGTGTTTGCCTATCCTTTTCGAATCTCTTCTTATGCTTTCTCAAGTCAAAGCAATAGCTTGGAATGAAATCGCGCGACATGAAGCGCTCCACCGCCTCCCTGCTCAAACCAATAAGCGCCATCCCTGGAGGAGCAGCTATCCCTTTCTGACTTCCTGTGACAAATCCATCAACGCAAAATTCCTTCATATCGAATTCCGTTCCTGGCCATGCTGATATCCCGTCTATAATTGTTATCATTCCTTTTGATTTTGCATATCTGCAAATCTCCTTTACATGGTTTCTTATTCCATACCCAGTCTCATTATAAACCATCACGAGGACATCAGCGTTGCTCTCATCAATTGCAGTCTTCGCTCGTTCTAAATTCCATCCTCGTGCTCCCTCTGCTGGATGTGCATCTGTATTTGTGTACACCCTAACTGTCTCGACAAGCTTTTCCCCAAATTCTCCATTCGGAAAACAGACTGCCTTTTCCTCCCTTATGCAGAGGTTCGCAACAAGGGTTTCAAGCCCAACAGCACCAGAACCAGTAAGAACATACGCCTCCTCAGAGTTGAAATATTTCCTTAGCCGAGTGCAAAGGTTCTCATAAAGTTCGCTAAATTCCTTGCTCCTGTGCGTTATCATCTCCTTTGTCTGCGCCATCCTTATCTCTTCAATGATAGGGACAGGACCGGGTGTTAGAAGAATTTTGCTCATGTAGGCATATTAGAGTAGCAGAGTAATAAATATTACGTTCCGGAGAATTCTGAGGATTCAACAAGCTTACCAGAACGCACGAATCAGCAAAAAGAGGACTTAGCTCTCTCGCCGCGCAGTAAAATTTTTAAACACGTGCATGCACATATAATAACATAGAGTAGGTGGGTACGTGCAGAAATTTGCAATAGAAAAATATCCTAACCCACAAAGGGCAAATGAAGAAAATAAAAGGCTGAGAGCAAAGCCGTTAGTGGAATTATTCAGAGGAATCGGCCGGCGAATAATGCCGCAGAGTCAACAGGAGGCTGGAGTTGTGCAGGCTGTTGCTCAGTCGGTTAAAGAGAATGGAAAGAGGGTTGAAATCCCATCCCAGTTAGCACAGCTGCAAAGGCCATGGTTTGAGGGCAGGAAGGTGGATGACGAAATAGAAAAGCGTATTAGATTCGGTAGTAGAATTTTTTACTCTGGGAGTGGATGGTATATTTGTAAATGGCGAAGCGGTGCTGATGGAACGATAGAGGCGATACCAATAGATGAAAGGACTGCGCAACGCTTTGCAGAAGTCGCACGCGATGAATACTTTCCTGATGTAAAGGACAAAGAGACAGCCAAGAGAGCGTGCGAAAAACTTAGTTCATTTCTTTCTGAAAGAGGAGTTGAGCTGAAAACTAGCTATGTCGGGATTCCTCATGAAGAACTTTTCGAACTGACGCTTTCAATACTCAAAATACTTCCAGACCACCATTTTGGCCACGAACACTTTAAGGTGCTAAAACTTGGTGGTTGGGGTAGCGGAAACTACAAAAGCTCACTGTGCTCTGCGTACTATGATTCAATAGTCCATCTATTTACATTCGCTATTGATGGCCCGAGAAGAAACTACATGGCGTTGCTCCTCCATGAGATAGGTCATTCGTTTGTAAATTTAATCAATGAGGCTGATCTTGAAAGGCTTGGCGAACTTCACCGTAAAATACCTAAGATAGGGGTTGACTATCTCTATGGCGAAAGAAGCCGTATAAACCGTCAGCAGGATGCCCTGAACGAATTCATTGCAGAGAATTACATGCACTATGTAACACAAGGAAAGAGACTTTCGAATTTTATATGCTCACTCGAACCTCAGCACCAGGAGATGTGGAATGAGCTGCTCTTGGTTTACCAAAAGTATTTTGGTGGAAGGATCTATATATAACACACTTTTGCTTGGAAATTCAAATCTTTCCTATTCCTTGAGTTTCGCATTTTTTAATTGGTATTTCTCCCTTAGGCAGTTTCCATTTTATCGGTTCCTTCTCATTCAATGGATTCGAAGGCTCCACCTTTTCCTGCTCCACCTTTTCCTTAATCAGAGCAGTAAGAGAATTAAGCTTCTCTATTAGTCCCTCTTTTTCCTTCACCAAATACCAGTCTTTCCCTTTTTTGCGGAATTCTGCCCTATACATTTTCAAGATCAGATCAGTAGTATTTCCTATCATAGAAAGTGCAGCCTTGTAATCCTTCTCTTCGAGCTTCTTATTCACGAAATTTTCAACGATTTCTTCAAGTGCCCAAGCAGCCCCCCTTCGCACATCCCCATTCTCATCTTTCAATGCATCAATCAAAACAGGAACTGCTCTTATATCTTTTAGAAAACCGAGTGCCGCTGCTGCCCCGTGGCGTTCTTCCCGTCTTTTTCCATTCTTCAGCATTTTAATAATCGTTTCAAACTGTTCATCATTTACTCCGATTTTTTCAAGTGCCTCAGCAGCCCGCGCTCCCACAAACTCAGTCTTATTTTTCAATGCATCAATCAAAGCAGGAACTGCATCATTCCCAATACTAACAATTTCATCTGTTTTATCATCTAGAATCAGAAAAACAAGCACCCTAACCTCTATTCTTTTCTCTTCAGGAACTTTATCAAAGCCGATTTTTTCAAGTGCCCTAATAGCCTCCATTCGCACATCCCCATCTTCATCTTTCAATGCATCAATCAAAGCAGGAACTGCAGGTTTTCCAATTAAAACTATTTCTTCTACTTTTCCTCTCCTAAGTAAATCCATTATCTTGTTGTAGAATTTTTTTCCTCCATTATTCATGTTATAATTGATGTTAGAAAAGGTTTAAAAATATTTTGAAAGAAGCCTGCTACAGGCTAATGCGAATTAAAAATTACCATCACCTGGCTTCATCCAATAAGGCCGAGGGGAGCGGCTGAGAGAAGGAGTTATACAGCAGCGTACAAAAAACTCAACGCTATGTTTTTATACTTTTCTCCACATTATGATATCATGGTAAACTCGTTCGAGAAGTCAGTCAGGGAATTATTTGAATTAAACGCTGAGCTGTTCAAAAATATCGACGCCTTTCAGAACATAGAGGAGGCCTTTGCATGGATTATTAACAACCGAGACAGCATAAAAGGTAAGCGAACAGATGAGAACGGTCAGCGCAAGAAACTCTCACTGAGTTATATTGCTGCGATCTTAGATGTTAGTGGAAAGCTTAAGGGATTGGATGTACAGACATTGCGGTGGAGATGCGCGGCTTATGATAACTATTTATTGAATAAAGAATTGTTTGATAGGGTAAGTTTTACTTCTATTGAGGATGCATTTGAATGGATAAAGAATAATAGGAATATCATAAAGAGTAAGGAAGAAAAGGAACTCTCACTGGGTTATATTGCTGAGATCTTAGATGTTAGTGGAAAGCTTAAGGGATTGGATGTACAGACATTGCAGCGGAGATGTGGGGCTTATGATAACTATCTATTGAATAAAGAATTGTTTGATAGGGTAAGTTTTACTTCTATTGAGGATGCATTTGA
>CAYSXZ010000004.1:0-9410 GCA_964435235.1 Microcaldota archaeon | reverse complement strand
AGAAAAACCTCATCAACTGACGAAGCGAGCCTAAGAAAAAACTAAGCCCGCTTCGTCGCTCCGTCTGACAGAAGAAGAATAGTAAAGCCTAAGCACAGAAGAAAAACCTAAGCAACAGTACGCCGAGGGAGTTGGGGTGACCTTTGGTCACTGCCTCCCTCGTCTTTACGCCGAGGGAGAGATTTGAACTCCCAAGCCCTTACGGGCACCAGATGTCTTATTTCGAAAACAAACTCAAGTCTGGCGCACTACCGGATTTCACGCCTTCCTTAAAGGCTTTATGCGACCTCGGCATGAACGAAGTGAATGACGAGGGATGTGAACAAAGTTCACAACGACCTCGGCATGAACGAAGTGAATGACGAGGGCAGTGACAGCAAGCGCATGTCACTTCAACCTCGGCATGAACGAAGTGAATGACGAGGGCTTTGACCGAATTGTCGGTCAAAACAACCTCGGCATGAACGAAGTTTTACAAGTGTTTTGAAATTTTCTTGCCAGGGTTGGTTTTTAATAGTTATCTACAAAAGATGTTTTGGGGGTTTTATGAAATTAAAAGAAACAGACGGCGAGATTTACAACTTGCTAAGGAATGAATTAGACTATCAAAAAAATACATTAAGATTGATAGCGTCCGAGAATTACACGAGCAGGGCAGTGATGGAAGCGACCGGCTCTGTCCTAACGAACAAATATGCAGAAGGATATCCTGGAAAACGCTATTACGCAGGAAACCGGTATGTTGACGAGATAGAAACAATTGCAATAGAAAGAGCAAAGAAGCTTTTCAATATGCCACATGCAAATGTCCAACCACATGCAGGTGCACCAGCCAATCTTGCGGCGTTCTATGCCTTTCTCGAATTAGGAGATAAATTTATGGGGCTCGAATTACCCCACGGAGGACACTTAACACACGGCTCTCCAGTAAATTTTTCAGGTAGATGGTTCAAGACTATCGCGTATGGCGTAGACAAAGAAACAGAAGCTTTGGATTATGACGCAATAAGGAAGAAGGCATTAGAAGAAAAACCAAAACTAATTATCTGCGGCTATACTGCATATCCTCTAATAATAGATTTTAAGGAATTTAGAAAAATATGCGATGAAGTGGGTGCAATTATGATGGCTGACATAAGTCACTTTGCAGGCCTTGTAGCAGGTGGTGTATATCCATCCCCAGCAGGATATGCTGACGTTATAACTACGACGACTCACAAAACTCTTCGGGGACCGAGAGGTGCAATCATAATGGGTGGAACCGAAGAAAAGGGAATAAAAATAGACAAGGCGGTGTTCCCGGGTCTCCAAGGCGGACCTTTGGAGAATGTAATTGCTGCAAAGGCTGTATGTTTCTACGAGGCATTACAACCTTCTTTCAAGGAATATGCAAAACAGATAGTAAATAATGCAAAGGCACTTGCAGATGAGCTTTCAGCACATGGATTACGACTTGTTGCAGGTAAAACTGAAACACATCTTGTGCTCGTCGACCTTACATCAAAAGGAATAACAGGTAAAGATGCACAGGCTGCACTCGAAGAAGCTGGGATAATCGTAAATAAGAACACTATTCCATTTGATACTAGAAGTCCATTTGTAACAAGCGGTCTGAGGCTTGGTACTCCAGCACTTACTACACGTGGCATGAAAGAAAGCGAGATGAAATATATAGCGAATCTTATTGTAAAAGTATTAGAAAATCCAAACGATAGTGAACTTAAATTGAAAGTCAGACGAGAAGTAGAAGAACTTTGTAAAAAATTCCCGGTTTATGAGGATCTTTCTTATTAAAGATATCAAAAAGGGCAGCGCTTATTAACACGCCGCCCAAACCAACTAACACTTTTTCTTTCCTTTTTTCTTCTTCTTTGCCATTTGTTTTCACCTCAAATTTTTAAAACACGAACAAAACACGCGGCTTAATTATATAAAGTTTTCTATTATTTTTCAGTTCTCTTCAGTCCTTTGACGGTCATTATGGGGAATGGTATTTCTATTTTGTTCTTCTTGAATTCTTTAAAAATTTCCTTGTTCACTTCAGCTCTCACCCAAAAGGCGTTTTTGTATCCGTAAACAAGATAACCAAATTTAAAAATAAGGGAGTAATCGCCATACCTCTCTAAGCGCGCCCAGCCAGAGTCCTTAACGAGGTTTTCGTTTCTTCCTTCTACATTCCTTATTGCAGTTTTTATAGTTTCAATAACTTTCTCGATATCGGAATCGTACGAAACACTTATCTCGGATACAACACCAGTTTCTTCACGTGGGGTGGAATAATTTTTTACTATAGAATTAGCAAGCTTTGAGTTCGGTATAATTATTTCATCTTTTCCTATAGTTATCAGCTTCGTTGTTCTCCACCCAATCCTATCTACAGTTCCTTCTTGGCCACCTTCAAGAAGGATGTAATCCCCTTCTCGAAAAGGTTTATCTATTAGGATATGTATACCCGCAAAGAAATTGCCTAAGGTGTCCTGAAGCGCAAGGGCCACTGCCAGCCCACCTATACCTAGACCTGTTATTAATGCAGTCGTATCAAAGCCTGCTATCTGAAGAATAAAAATACAAAATATTACGAACAACGCTAATTTGACGACGCTTCTAACAAATGGAAAAACTTGACTTCTATCTATGGGTTTTCTTTTTGGTGGTTGGATGCTGATACCATACCAAACTAAAAAAACATCAACTACGCCGGTAACGAGAAATGCAAGAATTACAAGTAGCACTATAATATAAAGCTGTGATGTTGTGAGACTGCCAATATTAAAATTAGGATAGATGAGCGCAAAGGATATATACGCTGAAGTTAAAAAAGCTACCAAAGGAAAATATTTTGAAACTACGACGAGTATTTCATCGTCTAAAGTAGTCGTTGTTTTACTGGTTGCTAACCGCATAACCTTCATTAAGATCGCAATTGCAAGCTGGATGAGCAGTGTGAGACCAATCAGTAACGTAATAAACCCTAAAAAATTCCCTTCCTTTATCTCTATTCCATAGCTAAAAAGAGCGTTTTGGATTAATGCTATTATATCTTCTAGTACCATAACAAGATTAAACAGCTAAAATTTATAAACTTGTTATCGGAATTTAATCGAGATGCGGTTGTAGTCTAGGAAACTTTGCTTATGTTTTTCTTAGGGCAAAGTTTCATCAAAGGTCCTGAGACTAAACCTCAGCTAGGGTGTTTTTCTTAGGGCAAAGTTTCATAGAACGAAAAGAAAATGGTTAGGATTCTGGCTTCCCAAGAAACTTTTCCTTGGGCTTTTCCAAGATAAAGGTTTCATCAAGATTTCCAGAGGGTTTCTTCAGGAAAGGAAAAAGCCAGCGACCCGGGTTCAAATCCCGGCAACCGCATTTTTTTAATGCGGGCTTGGAACGAAGTTCCAACCAACCGCATTTTAGTTTTTATTCCTCTCTTTCAGACGCTTTCTGGAAAATTCGCACTATCTTACTTTTTACTGTAATCGGAATTGGTACTGCAACTTCTACAAGCTCCACGGTGATTTCATCGTGTGGTTCGTCTACCTTTATAACCTTTGCACGTTCTCCTTTGAAAGGTCCAGACGTCATTTCAACCATATCTCCGACCTCTATGGCTGCCGTTGGTTGTTTTGTTTGTGCTATAAGTTTTTGTATCTCTTCTATTTTTACTGGGGTTTTTAGGAAACCTTTTACATGTTTAAGTTTTTGCACCAGCTTAGCGAGCACATTCTTATCAGGTACCTCTACGAAAACATACCCTTTTATGTTTTCTATGTAGGTCACAGAATAAACATCAAGCTTCTCTGTTCTTGCTTTCTTAGCAAGCATCTGGGCAACAATTTTTTCCTGACCAGAAGTAACACGAATTGTATATATCATTTAAGCACCTTCATTCTAAAAGACCAAATAAAATTGATATTATCAGCCCTATAGCTCCAAAGATTATTATACCTATTGCTGCGACCTTTGCAACCTTTTCGAATTCGCTTGGAGTCGGTTTTCTCGAGATGTGAAGGATACGAATACATCTTTTTATAAGTTCAGGAAAATCCAAAACAATCACCCTATTATATCAAGATCTAGTTCTTCTACATTATTCGATTCGGTTGGTAGTTTGAACTGCGGGAATTTTACACCTGCCAAAACTACAAGAACGCGAATTGAAGAGCGTTTCATGTTTTCTTCTATGCGCGAGCCCCATATTATATGAGCATTTCCGCTTATCCTTTTGGCTGTTTCTGCAACAACATATTCGGCCTCCTTTAGAGTCATGTCTTCCCCGCCTATGACGTTAATAAGTGCTCTGGAGGCCACGCTTATATCCGCATCGAGTAGAGGAGATGTAAGTGCGGTTTCTATCGCTATCCTAGCTCTTTCGTCATGCTTTGCATCTATGGACGCCTCACCGAGTCCGATTACGGCATATCCAGCATTACTCAGAATGGTTTTCAGGTCTGCAAAATCAACATTTACAAGCCCTGCCTTTGTCACCAACTCAACTATCCCCTTAACCGAACCTGCAAGGACTTCATCACAAACCTTGAATGCAGTATTTAGCGGTAAATTCGGAACAAGACCGAGAAGTTTATCGTTTTTAATAACTATAAGAGTATCTACATTCTTTCTCAGTTTTTCTAATCCTTCGAGAGCATTTTCCATACGGACGCGTCCTTCTGAAGCGAATGGGAGTGTAACTACTGCGACGGTTAAAGCACCAGTACTCCTTGCTGCTTGTGCTATTATCGGGGCGCTACCAGTTCCTGTTCCTCCGCCTAGCCCACATGTGACAAACACCATGGACGCACCTTGAAGCGCTCCTTTTATTTCTTCAAGCGATTCCTTTGCTGCCTCTTCTCCTATAAGAGGGTTAGAACCAGCTCCCCTTCCCCCACTTACCTTCCTTCCTAAAAGTATCTTTTTATTTGCGCGTATCTTTAAGAGGTGTCTTGCATCGGTATTCATCCCGATGGTCATTACTCCCTGCGTTCCCATCTCATAAAGACGGTTTAAGGTATTGGTTCCGCTACCGCCAGTGCCAACAACTATAATCTTCTGCTCCGTTTCCTTTAGGAATTTGAGTAGTTCTTCGTCATCGCTTGATATTTTTTTCTCTTCAGGATGGATTGCTCCTGTCAATGAAGGTATCTGAGGAACTGAGAGTGAAACTGTTTTTGAATCATCAGAAACTGACGGTGGGGAACTATTATTTTTTTCTTCGCCCATAAATTCACCTAAGATAAAAACAGCGTTCCATATATAATCTAAAGCAAAAGGTATTTATAGATAACGAAAGGAGAAAAAGAATATGGATGTAATTACCGAAACCAATCTTCCTTTGCTCCTCGTAAAAAAAGGGAAGGTTAGGGACACCTACAGACTAGATAATAAACTTCTTATGGTTTCAACAGATAGATTAAGCGCTTTTGATGTTGTTTTTAGAGAAGGGATACCTAAGAAAGGAATCGTCCTTAATATGCTTTCTGCATTTTGGTTCGAAAAAACCAAAGGTATAATGGATAACCATTTTATTACGATCAACCTTCCGCAAAATCTTCCTGCATATCTAAAAGGAAGAAGCATGATAGTGAAGCACGCGACTCCGATAAAGCTGGAGTGTGTCGTGCGTGGTTACTTAACTGGAAGCGGTTGGAAAGAGTATCAAAGAAGCGGTTCTGTATGCGGTATTAAACTCAGACCAGGATTACATGATGGAAGCGAGCTTGATGAACCTATATTTACTCCATCGACAAAGGCAGAGGAAGGACATGATATAAATATAAGTATGAGCGAAGCAAAAAGGATCGTTGGTGAGGAGACTAGTGATTATATAATGAAGAAATCAATAGAGCTTTACGAATTTGGTAGAGATTTTGCACTTAGAAAGGGACTAGTACTTGCTGACACGAAATTTGAGTTTGGTTATGACGAAAATGGTAGGATAATACTTATAGATGAAGCGATGACGCCTGATTCTAGCAGATATTGGCTAAAGGAGGAATATGATAAGGGAAGGCTTCTCAGCCTCGACAAACAGTTTGTAAGGGATTATCTAGAAAAAAGCAATTGGAACAAGCAGCCCCCTCCTCCACCCTTACCTGCTGATGTGATAGAAAAAACATCGGAGAGATATTTAAGGACGTACAAGATGCTCACTGGAAAGGAACTGAATGTTTCCTAAAGAAAATGCCTTGAAGTCTTGCATCATATTTTATATTAGTAAAACCAACTGCTCTAAGCCGTTTTGTCACGCTATTCTCAATTTTTCTCCCCTTACTTCTTCTTGGATGGCCTACGTAGTGGAATATCCTTGCGCCAGGTCTTGCAATACGATAAAGCTCACGATAGAACTCTAAAGAATAAAGTTGAGGTGCTTTTGAGAAACACGGAGGGTCGTGGATTATTGCAGAAAAGAAGCCACTTTCAAGAGTTTTTATCTCGCTTGATATGTCTCCAAGCCTTATCTCTATCTTTTCTGAAAATAATTCTTCACTCCATGGGTTCCAGGTTGCGAGAGTATAGACTGCATTACTTATTTCAAAGGTTAAGACGAGGTTAGCTTTTTTTGAAGCCTCGATCGCTGTGTATCCAAGCCCCATACAGCTGTCTAGAACAACGTCGTCCTTTTTTATTCCCAACCTCTTTACAACTTCTCTTGAATAGTCTAAGGGGGTACGAAAATTAAGAACAAGTTGCATTCTTATGCCATCTATTTCGAGAATGGGAATACCGTTGAACAATCTAAGTTTATAATAATTTCCATCTTTAAAGAGCGCAAGACGAAATTCCTCGCCATCTTTTTTTGCGTATATAAATTTATCGTCTGAAAAATACTCGATATCGCCCCTTTTACATAGAAAACGCAATTTATTTTGCCTCATAATACGATCTCTTCCATGCCCATGAAATCCTTAAGCACTTTCGGTATTTTAATGACTTCTTTATCCTCTTGATAATTTTCCAATATCGCAATGAGGGTTCTTCCAACCGCTAAACCGCTTCCATTAAGTGTGTGAACAAACTCTATCTCCCCTTTTCTTCTAAATCTTATATTTGCTCTTCTTGCTTGGAAGTCACTGCAGTTCGAGCATGAGGATATCTCTCTGTACCTATTCTGGCTTGGAAGCCATACTTCTAGGTCGTATGTTTTTGTTGAAGCAAAGCCGAGATCGGCCGTGCATAGCTCTACAACCCTGTAGGGAAGTTCAAGTAATTGGAGAATTCTTTCTGCATCCTGTATGAGACCTTCGAGCTCATGATAGCTTTTATCAGGATGTGCAATCTTAACAAGCTCAACCTTATCGAATTGATGCTGGCGAATCAATCCTTTTATATCTTTTCCATATGCTCCTGCCTCTCGTCTAAAGCAAGGGGTGAATGCAGTCAGTTTTATAGGTAGTTGAGCCTCATCGAGGATTTCGTTAGCATGAAGATTGGTGAGCGGAACCTCAGCAGTCGGTATCATCCAAAGATCGTCATCCTTGCAACGGTAGAGTTCAACAGCGAACTTTGGCAACTGGCCAGTTCCTGTCATAGTCCTTGTATTTACAAGGTAGGGGGGTGCTATTTCTGTGTAACCATGCGTGACGTGAACAGAAAGCATGAAATTTATCAGAGCACGTTCGAGCTTGGCGATTGGTCCTTTTAGAACTGCAAATCTATGCTGTGCAAGCTTAACACCTCGCTCGAAATCAATCAGACCTGTTTTTTCTCCTAATTCATCATGAGAAAGAACATCAGCGCTTGTTTTCTTTGGTTTTCCCCATTTCCTTACTTCTTGATTATCTTGCTCGCTTTTTCCGAGAGGAACAGAATCATGCGGTATAGCAGGTAGTAGCATGAGAAGGTCGTTGCGTCGTATTTCAAGCTGCTCTGCCTCTATTGATATTTCCTTCACTCTTGCGCTAATCTCTGCTGAGCGCTTTATCTCCTCAATGGCAGATTCGTTGATTTTCTTCTTATTAATTATCGCAGTGTTAAGCCTGTTTCTTTCAGCCCGAAGTTCT
Organism: Microcaldota archaeon; assembly: GCA_964435235.1. Taxonomy (GTDB): domain Archaea; phylum Micrarchaeota; class Micrarchaeia; order Anstonellales; family Bilamarchaeaceae; genus JAVZJR01. The sequence continues at coordinate 1,416 of CAYSXZ010000004.1, read as the reverse complement.
TCCTCCTCTTTTTTTACATCACGCCATCTCGCATCAAGCCCTACTACTTCCTCTAAAAGCCTTAGGTACTCCGTAGGATAGTTTCTTTTCTTTAATGCTGTTTCAACCAACTCAGGATTAGCCCTGATAAGACGAATGTCAAGCATGAAATGGATTTGTTTCATAAGCACTTAAAAATCTATTGATGAAGGTTTAACTCTCACGCTCTCCGATATTACTTACGATTTCAAAAACATTTCATCGCAAATATGCTGAAGTTGTGCAATTGCTTCCTCAAGCCTTCCCTGTCTGTTCATAATAACAACTGCAGGCGCACCTGTAAATGCTGAATATGCTGCTAGATACCCTTTGTTCATTGTGTCGTGCAATGAAATGTCGTCGACATCTCTTTTCCTTGTTGGATCTGTCGCCCTCCTCGCTTCTATCTCCTTTGGATCTGCAGTAATTAGTACGAGAGCATCAATCTTAAGATTTTTCAGGAATTCGAATGGTAAACCTGGATAGTAACCGCTTGGAGTGTTTATAGAGCAATGAGTATCAAGTATGATTTTTTCCTTTTCCTTTGCAAGTTGCTCTGCGACGAGTTTCTGCACTTCTCTTTGCTTTTCTATCGGAAGCTTGCGCATCTCATCCCGATCTTTTATGCCGTATCTCTTCTTCTCTATCTCGAACATAAGGTCTCCGTAATTTAATATCTTATAATTTGTTTTCAATCCTTTAAGGACGGTGCTCTTTCCCGCGCCGGGAAGACCCATAACAATTATCATGTTTATCACCATCTACATCTAGCTTGTAAGTCCTTTTAAGGCCGGCATAAGCTCGAACATCTGCTGCTGCTCCATCTGTTCGTACATCCTATATAGAATACCAACAGTAAGCAGTATACCCGTTCCTGTTCCGAGAGCGCCTGTAAGGTCAGCAAGCCCTGCGAGAAGACCAACAGATATCGAGCCTAATATTGTAAGCGGAAGAATATGTTTATTCAGTATAGATTCGAGCATTCGCGGATCTCTTCTAAAACCTGGAATCTGCAAACCGGAACTTACAAGCTGATTTGCGACACTCTTAGCATCCATATTTGAACTCTCCACCCAAAAGAGACCAAATAGGAGAGAAAAAAGGGAGAGACCAATAACATATGTTATTGCATGAACCCATTCCGGGATATGAAATATTGGTGTTTGCGCATTTGTCAAAAACTCCCAGTGCGCTAAAGTTCCTCTCCCAGCATAAATTGGAGTGAGAAAATAGAGAAATCCATCACGTAATTGGCCTTGTGAATCCACATAACCTATGGCGTGCACAACCTCTGTGATGTCTATATCAGTAAATGGTATTGAGAAATAGTTTCCTTGGAATGCTGTTGCAAAAAGTTGAATATTAAGTATAAGTGCAGATGCGAATATGACTGGTATG
>CAYSXZ010000003.1:0-38801 GCA_964435235.1 Microcaldota archaeon | reverse complement strand
CCAACTGAGCTACGGGCCCACAAAAGAGATGATAGTAATAGATCACCATTCCTTTTTTAAATATGTTTTGTGCTTCAGATATAATTATGAGGATAGGAATCATTGCAGATAATCACTTAGGCTACCCTAGATTCGAGAACGATTCTTACATCCAGGCAGAAAGAGCGTTTTCAAGCGCAGCGGAAAGATGCGACCTAATAATCGTGGCTGGTGATATATTTGATGCAAGGGTGCCAAAGCTTGAGACGCTCGAAAAAGGATTACAGATATTTAATGACGTCAAAAAGAAGGGCGTCCCGGTATTTGCAATTCATGGAAATCACGAGAGGAGAACAAAAGGTATGACAAATCCTTTGGAGCTTCTTCTTACGGCCGGTGTTGTGAAATACCTTCATGGAAACGGAGAAACGTTCGAAAAGAACGGCGAAAAGATTCAGATATTTGGGGTGGGGAATATACCGGATATGTACGCAAAAAATACGATAGCGAAAGCAATCGAGCGTTTCGTACCAGAGCCTGGCGCATTTAAGATTCTTGTTATTCATCAAACCATATCAGAGATACTTAAAACTGAAGAAGGGGAACTCACGCTGGATTTTCTTGAGAGCCTTCCATTCGATCTAGTAATTAATGGTCATGTTCACAATAGAATGGAATGGCTTAACGGAAAACTACTCATTCCAGGGAGCACGGTTGTAACGCAATTGAAAAAAGATGAAACGGAACCTAGGGGATACTACATTTATGATACACGTACAAGAAAAGCAGAGTATATACCAATAGCGTGCAGAGATTTTTTTTATGAAGAGATGGTGTTTGAAAACGCATCAGAAGAAGAAGTTCGTCAGAAGGTGAAAAAGAAAATCGAAGAGTTGCGAGAGAAAAGCCCAACTGCGATAGTACTCCTGAAGATAAAGGGAACATTGAAAGAAGGGCTTCTTTCCTCCGACATAGCCATCGAAGAGGAGAAGGACATCTACATCGTAAATGAACTGAATGCAGTAGATATAAAAAGCAAACTTGATAAGATAAGAAAAATCCGTGAAGAGAAGGCATCTGTGAAAGAAATTGCGGTCGCAGAACTTGAGAAACGCATTGAAGGAAAGATAACCTTGTTCAAGCCTTTGGAACTCTTCGATAGATTGGTTGAAGGGCCTGAAGAGGCACTCGAATACTTGAAAATTTAGCGAAGCTCTGGATTTGGACATTCCAGAAGGATAGGGGAAATGTTGTAACTTCTTTAATCATTGGGCATGGGATGTGGTACATAGGCTGCCCGCTCCTTTCGCAAATTCCGATTTTGCCACGCAGCTTGCAGCGAGATGCTGGAAAAAGATGGATTGTCTAATGCAAACCCTGCTGAGCTACAAGTTGCAAGCGAACACTTTTCTAGAATCGTTGCTGTGCTGCAGACTGAAAGAGAATTACAATAGCATTTAAACCCTTTTTTACTAAACTTAAGTTCATCTCAGGTGGAGAAGGCAGAAGAAGCCCTTGTGCAGGGATGCCGGAGAGGTCAAACGGGTGGGGTTTAGGACCCCATGACTTAGCGTCTTCGAAGGTTCGAATCCTTCTCCCTGCATGAAAGCAAGTCTGATAGAGGAGTGTGGTATGGAAGAATTTACAGAAAAGGAGAGGGTGCTGCTTAAGCCGTTCGTTAGCAATACGGATAAAAATATATTCGTGCTCAAAAATCTTCCTGAGGTTGTAAAGGGGGCCCTTTTTTCTAGATATAGTAGAAGCACAAAAAGTCTAAGAAGGGTACTCCTTGACGACTTCATAATGGGAGGAGAGTTAAATTTCGATGAGCTTCTTAAGGCTCTTCCGAAGGAAGGGGGAGAAAGCGCAGTTGCAACGAAAAAGGCAGAGGAATTCTACGACCGAGTGCTTATCGGATACGGGGATGATAGCGTTGCAGAGCTTGCAGGAGCACACATAGCACTTGAAAATATATCGATAATAGCAACTAAAATACTCGAAGATGCACGTATCGGCCTCTCCCCCCTTGAAAAATCCACCAGATATGTTTATTTTGATCAGAAGGTTGACGGAAGATGGAGGTATTATAGAGAACCGGTTCTCATGAAAAGCGAATTTTCTGATGTTTATGTAGAAAGTTGCGATAGATGCTTTGAGACGTATGCGAAACTTATACCAAAAATTTCTGAATATGTAAAAGAGAAGATGCCGACAGATGCGGGCCTAAGCGAAAGGGCTTATGAAGCGACAGTGAGAGCGAAAACGTGCGATATACTGCGAGGTTTATTGCCTGCATCTACACTTACAAATATGGGGTTCTACGGAAATGGAAGAGGATTCGAATATCTTCTCACAAAACTATATGCAAACGAATTGACTGAGGCGCGAGAAATCGCAGCCTCCATGGAAGAGGAGTTGAAAACAGTCATCCCATCTTTTGTAAAGCGAGCAAGTTCAGAGTACGGAAGACAGATGAGCGAGTATTTCTTAGAAGTAGAAAAAAACATAAGCGAGGTCGCAACTGGAATGGCTAAGAGTAGAAAATATGAAGAGGTTACACTTGTTGAATATGATAAGGAGGCTTACTCAAAGATTATAGCTGCATCGCTTTATCCGTATACTGCTCTAACGTTAGAAGAACTCCTAGTCTATGCCAAAAACCTCAGCGAAAACGAAAAAAGAGAGATAATAATGAAATATGTAGGAAACAGAAAGAATAGAAGGCAAAAACCTGGCAGGGGTTTTGAATCCATCTATTATACTTTTGAGATATGCACGAATTTTGGGGCATATAGAGATTTACACAGGCATAGAATACTTACTCAACAGAGACAGTTGCTTACAGCGCATCTCGGGTATAAGATACCTCAAGAAATAATTAGTGCTGGTTATGAGAGTGAGTTTAAGGATGCTTTAGAAGGAGCGAAAAACGCATACGAGGAGATTGCAAAGAAATATAAAAAAGAGGCACAGTATGTTGTCCCTCTTGCATACAACATAAGATGGCAGATAACCTTGAATCTCAGGGAGGTATACCACCTGTGTGAATTGAGAAGCACTCAACAAGGCCATCCAGATTACAGAATTGTCGCTCAGAAAATTTATCAAAAGGTGCAAGAAGTCCATCCGATTCTTGCTGAAGGTATGAAGTTTGTTAATATGAAAGAGTATACATTCGAGAGGCTCGAAGCTGAAAAGAGAACCGATAGAAAAATAGAAGAAATAAGGAAAAAATATGGCAGCTAAAAGAATATACATCACTGGAGGAAACGGGAGGCTTGGAAGGGCTGTTCTTGCCATTATGCCAAATGCAATACCGCTTGTTCGAAAAAAAAGCGGATTGAAGAATGAAGCCATAGTAGATTTTTCTGATGGGGTTGCTCTAAAAAAGATCTTTGCAGATGCATCTGCAGTCCTTCACATCGCTGGTTCTGTAAAGATGTATGACAGTAAGGAACTATGGAGATCGAATTTTGAGCTTACTAAAAAAATAGTAGAGGCGCTACCAAGAAAAACAAAGATAATATTTGCGAGTTCTATATCAGTGTATGGTAAGCGACTTGCAAAAAAACCAGCTGACGAGAGTACCCCAACAAGACCGGATTCTGATTACGCGCGCTCGAAATATGAAAGTGAAAGGATTGTTCTTTCTCATCCGAATTCTGTTATTCTTAGGATAGGTACGGTATATGGACCATTCGATGATTATAGAATAATATTGGAAAAAATAAAAAATGGGAAGATGGTTATAATAGGAGACGGCAACAACGTTATTCCGTTTGTCCATGTAGATGATGTTGCAGCAGTATTCCCACACGCATTAAAAGCACAACCTGGGATATACAATATTGTAGGGGAACATATAACACAAAATGAGGTATACAAAATCGCTGCGGAAGAGCTTGGGGTTAAACCTCCATCTCATCACGTTCCATATGCTGTTGCTTATCTCTCTGCTTTTTTGGCTGAGAGGGTAGCTCTCCTAACTGGAGCAAAACCAAAAATAACATGTGAACATATAGCAATACTTTATTTCGATCGGCCGTTTGATTGTAGCAAGGCAAAGAAAGAACTTGGTTTTTCTCCAAGAAAAACGGCGGAGGGTATAAGAGAGGTGATAAAAGAACTTGGACTAAGCTCCCGTCATTAATTTTCTTTTTAAAAGTTATTTGTTTAATTGGTGATTATGATGAGAAAAATATCTGCTGTTGTTATTGTGTTTTTGTTAATCGTGCTGACTGGAAGCGTGTTTCAGACTTATGAGCATACCGTCAGGAGTAACGGCGAATCAGAGATTAAAAAAGAATTCGATATTGGATTTTTTACAGGGATGTTCGAACAGAATGCAAACAATAAGATAGCGCAGGTTTGCTATCCTGGTTCTCCTTTTCGATGCGAATACAACAATAGCAAAATAGTATTAAGAAAAGAATTTTCGCAAAGCGATGGCTATTATGAATTTTATGTTAATTATGGCATTCCTTTTATAGACTACGAGATTGTTGTAAGGAAAATACCAACTGAAAAATTCTCTGAGATGCTCGATACTGTGCTCCTTTCAGCAGGGGTAGTAAATGCGACTGCTGATGATTACGGAAAACCGATCGATATAGAGAATACCGCAGCATCGAAAGAGGCAGCGACTCTTATAAAACAAACTGGTCTTGACATAAAATATGTAATAATAATGCCTGGGCATGTATGGAGCGCGTCCGCTGGTCATGTAAACGCTTCGTTTGAAGGAGAAAGAGCAGAATTCTTACTTTCGGATGTGCTTGGAGAGGCTCAGCCAATGGTTATAAAAAGCAGAGAGCTAAACTTAAGTTATATTCTACTCATATCAATGATAATTGTAGTCGCAGCGTTTACGCTCTCATTTAGAAAATACAGGAAGGGATGATTCGATGGCAGGAATAGTTGGATACGGTGTCTACATACCAATTTATAGAATAAAGACGGCAGAGATAGCAATGGTTTGGGGGGAGGAACCAAAAAGAATTGAAACAGGTTTGGGAATAATAGAGAAGGCTGTCGGTGGGATTGATGAGGATACAGCAACGATAGCGACAGCCGCAGCGAGTAATGCTGTAAAGATGGCAGGAATAGACGCAAGAAAGATCGGTGCGCTTTATGTCGGAAGTGAATCCCATCCATATGCAGTCAAACCAACCGCCACGATTGTTGCAGAAGTGATAGGCGCAACACCAAATTTAACCGCGGCTGATTTAGAATTTGCGTGTAAGGCAGGAACAGCTGGTCTTCAAATGGTCCTTTCGATGGTCGACAGTAAGATGATAGAATACGGAATGAGCATAGGAGCGGATACTGCGCAAGGAAAACCCGGAGATGCGCTCGAATATTCAGCTGCATCTGGAGGAGCAGCATTCATAGCAGGCCCGGAAAAAGAATCGCTTGCTGTGATAGAGGCAACCTTCTCCTTTTCGACTGATACTCCTGACTTCTGGAGGAGGCAGGGAGCGGATTACCCGTCCCATGGCGGAAGATTTACTGGGCAGCCAGCATATTTCAAACATGTGATAAATGCAACAAATGGATTGTTAGAAAAGACTGGAACAAGGATTTCGGATTATGATTATTTTGTGTTCCATCAACCAAATGCAAAGTTTCCGCAAGAAGCTGCAAAAAAATTAGGCATCCCGCTTGAAAAAGTGAAAGACGGCTTGATTGTTCCTTATGTTGGAAATACATACTCTGGCGCAACATTACTTGGATTAAGTGCGGTTCTTGATGTCGCAAAACCAGAACAGCGGATATTGGCAACTTCATTCGGAAGCGGGGCTGGAAGCGACTCATTTGCGATAAATGTTACTGATGTAATCAATGAAAAAAGAGGGGGGGCACCAAGCGTGAAGGAGTATCTTAGCAGAAAAAGGTATATAGATTATGCTACCTATTTGAAATATAGAAAAAAGATAAAGCGCTGAGAATTTTACTTTTGATTTTTTACTTGTTTTACATCACACCGAAAAGAGTAAGGAATGCAAGAGCCACAACACCAAGAAGTCCGAATATAGCTACAATAAGAATAGTTATGGTATTTATTTGGATGGTGAAACCTAGAAGGTTAAGGAGGAATATCCCAACAAGACCGAAGACCGTGTTTATGATCAGCCCCCATGCAAGCTTTATAGTATGCTTGAAAACAGACCAGAAGATGGCTGCAAAAAGCAAAAGAAAAAGCAGTATTAGAAAAACAAAGGACACTGACATAATCCGATATACCCAGCACTATTTAAAAGGATTCTTCTGATAGCTTAAATGTGATAATGGCATGACCGAAATAATATTTATCGGAACTGGAGGGGGAAGAATAAATCTTTTAAAACAACTTCGCGGCACTGGTGGCTTTCGAATAAATTCAAAAAGCGCAAACATTCACGTTGACCCAGGCCCCGGCGCCCTTCTAGGCTCCCTACGTTTTAAACAAGACCCTCTGAAACTTGATGCTATTATAGTTACTCATGCACATATAGACCATTGCAATGATGCCAATCTTCTTATAGAAGGAATGAGCCATCATGCTCTAAAGAAAAGAGGAATATTGATAGCGTCAAAATACGCCATCGATGGAGGGGAAGGGGGAGACAGAGCTATATCACTTTACCATCAGGAAAAAATAAGCGAGATATATAGGGCAAGAATCGGCGATAGAAAAAAATTTAAGACGGAAAAGGGAGAATTTGAGATAGAAATAATAGAGGCTAGGCACGATATTGCCGATGCATTCGGTTTTAAGCTTTTTATAGATGGAGTAGTGATTGGATATACTGGAGACACAGAATATTTCGAAGAACTTGGAAAGGCTTATCGCGGCTGTGATTACCTTATAGCAAACTGTCTTAAACCACAAACTGACCACTTCCGTGGACACATGTCAAGCACCGATGTTGCGGAGCTGATGAGGAATGCGAAACCAAAACTAGGTATAATAACGCATATGGGGATGGCTGTTCTACGCTCAGGGCCAAAAAAGGAAGCTACAATGATAGGAGAGAAAAGCAATGTTAATGTTATCGCAGCCTACGATGGTATGAGAATTGGAGAAGGATTAGAGAGATTTTAACCTTGCCTGCTCCTCGCGTCATCCACTATAGCAAGCCAAGAATCTCCTATCTTCATAAGATAATTTCCAAAGGTCTTGCTCAAGCTTATGCGCATTGGTCTGAATTTTCTCTTACTCTCTAACGGCACGATTGTTTCGCGTTCTATCTTTATCATTCCGACACGTCTCAGGCGTGGTAGGACGCGATTGTAGAATGTTGCCTTTGAGATTTTGTTCTCGCTCACAAACAGTGAGATATCGCTTCCGTTGAGTTTGGTTTTACTCGTCAAAAGAATAAGAAATTTCACAGCAATCTCATGATATTTTTCTTGATATTTTTTAGGAAAGACAAAATTTATTACCTCCTCCAAACTCCAAAGATTTCTTGTCGGCACTTCATTATCATCCTGAAATTTTCTAGTCTCGTTGCTATTATAGGGAGGGAGATAGAGACTTTCTGATGAAGGTACCCCTCTAGATGGAATGTTTCTTTTCTCTGTTTTTTCGGTTGTTGTCTCCTCGTTCAAGAGGACCACCCTATCCAAAGATAGAACCAAGACCAGACTCTGCGGACTCCTCCTCTTGCTTTATCTTTCCTATTACTCTTTCTGCCTTCTCCTTCTCTAATGGAGTGGCAATCCCCTTGAGTCTTTCATCCGCTTTCTTTACGAATTCTTCTGAAGCTGAGATGTACAGGTATATCTTGTTCTTTTCTTCGCCTAGAGTAGCACCATCGCGTATCTTATATCCTACTCGAGCGAAGCTGTCTGCAGCGTACGGGTCTGCCTCAAGAATCTTTGTAAGTTCGCCCTTCTTTGCCACATCACATTCGTATGCTCTTTCCATCCTTACGCCCTCCTTTCCTCAATTACGAAAATGATAAGCGCGCTGTAGATTACTGGATAAAGGAAGAAGATAGTAAAAATGTTGATGAGTGGAACAAAGTTGAAAAGCCAAACCATTGCAAACAAAATAAACATAGCTACAAAATAAACATGCTTAGTTTTTATGGTAAGGAATGCGGTGCGAAATGCATCGAATGAGGAAGCACCAAGCGCAGCAGAGATTATAGCAGGTGTTGCGAGAAGATGTATTATAAATATTATGAAAAGAGCGAAGACAAAAAGAATGACGTCCATGTATGCATACTGAGAAAGATACAAAAAGTAGATCGCAGCAACTGGACCTATAAGAAGGAGTGATATGAGGTCGCGCATTAGGAGAATTCCGAACATTACAGGCGCCTTAGAAAGAGCGTAGTGGTAGAAATCCAGCAGGCTTGTCTTTGTACCATTCATTGCATTGTAATATGTTTTTATCAGCGCTGCGTTCAACCCGCCTATTAAATAAAAAAATAATACGGGGATTATCGTTGCTACAAGCAAATTGGGGAGAGCTTCAATCGTAAGCTCCATAGATATGTTGTACGAAAGTGCAGACGCAAGCATAAAATACAGGAGTGCAAGGCCAAATGCTGTAAGAAGAAAAATAACGAACATGAAAAGATACACAAAAGAGCCCCACATAAACATGAAAGGTTTTGCCATATAAGCTGAAAATGTCTTGTTTATGGTAGAAAACAACGAATCACCGAGAATAATTCAAAGATAAAATATTTAAACAAATTTATTGGCATTTTAGGAGCGACCACACTACTATTGCCCACACGATTAAAAAGGGGAGCATCGTTAGGGCTGCGTATTTTAGTGGTTTCTTATTCTTCTCCCACCATTCCTGCAACCTCCCTTTTGGCTTGCCTTTCAACTCCATCATCATCTTTCTGATTTCAGCTTGCGGCATCTTCGCAATCCTTTCTTCCTCTTCTCTCCGTTTTCTATGGAAGACATAGATACTCGCAACAAGACCTAGAAAGAGTATAAGAAGCGTCCAGAGTAAGTCCGGCACTTTACATACAACTATCGGTGGTTGTTTTGCTTCTATTAGGAGAGTGCCGCCGCCAAGAATTCTACCGTTTTCGTATAAAACGAATGGTACACGGTAAACATACGATTCAAAACCCTCAGGTATGCTTACTCTATAGTGGATTAAGCCCATCTGACCATTTTCAAGTTTTTCTGTAATACTAACGACATGTACAAATCTACTGTAAACTCCAGTAAATTCCACACTTATGTTTATTGCACTCGAATTTCCTGCACCAACATTGAAGAAGGGTATAGTTCCTTCCTTAGACTCCCCTATAATAACTTCTATGCTTCTATCCTCTGCTGCGAAGGCTGGTTTGTTTATTGTCAGATAAACATTTGCAAGTGCAGATGAGATTAATGTTGGGGAAGAGTAACCGGTGCATTGAAGAGTACCGGTAGTTCCTCTGTTGTAATCTAGGATGTCTATTGGAGGCATCCTGACTATAATAGTCCCCTCTATCGTACCATTTGCTGATGTTCTTGTATCAGATATTTCCACTGTAGTATAATTCTCGAAATCGCCTCTCACAAAGCACGATACGTTTTCAAGAGCAACTGTTGACGAGACTCTGAAGTTTGCCTTTCCCTCTTTTGGATAATCAATTGTTATGTTGATATTCTCTGGTATTATTGTGAAATAAATATACGGAGGTGGGGGTGGAACTATTGGTGGGCGGTAATATGGTGTCCCAGGCGGTCCTCCTCCAGGAGGCGGTGGAGCTGCCATACTAACTCTAAACGTAACGCTATCAGAACCAATATTCCCTGAGGTATCGTTTGCGTATAAGGTGAGCGAATGCGAACCGCTTCCAACATTTAAGATATACGCTGGTCCGCAGGCAGGCATGTCAACCCTTGTGCCATCCAGAACATACCAGCAGCTCACTATATCGTCATCATCAAACATTTGGTATGTAAAAGGAATCGTTCCGCTCGTGTATGTCGTTGGTTCTGGAGTTATAATCTCAACATAGGGCGGGGTGTCTGGGCCTATTCCATTTATAAATATCTTGTAAGGAGCAGTTGGAGAATCAGCAGAGAGAATTATCGAGTCGTTTAACGAGGTAATTCCAGTGTCCATTGTGGTGTAATCATCACGCACGAGACCAACAACGAGATAGTTTACATCAGGGACGATACTAGTGCCTGTGTCCTCTATCGCATCAGTAACTGTTATGTTCACTGCATTGCCAACCTGCGTTTTATTCAGCGTATAGTTTCCTATAAACCATCCTCGCAATCTGGAGAGCTTCCATCTTTCTGCGTTTGATAAAGACGGCGAGTTCGATATAAAAACATATGGAATGGACGGATACCATGCTCTAAAGCTTGAGATTTCGAGTGTTAGGTAGGCGCATCCAGATGGTGTAATGTTTGTTGCACGTGCAGGGAAATGCGTAAGAATTATGTAGTCCCCATCAAAACCATCAGCGTAAGCGAGCCCAACATATTTGTTCTGCAGGTCGCTCACTTGCATGGCACATATACGAAGATTCACGTCTGGGTTCTCTATACTGTTGTCCTTGTATGATGTTGAATTATCATCATAGACAAGGCTTTGCACCACGCTGTCATTCGCGCGCACAATTGCAATGTCGTAGTACTGCGCAAACGATATGCATGCAACAAGCAAAAAAAGAAAAATCGCCTTTCTCATCCTATCACGGCACCAGCAACTTCTTCATTATAGAATACATCGTATATAGCCAATCGTAAACTGGTTCGACATAATCCTTGTTTAGCAGTTCCTTATTGTTCACCCATCCTGGGTCTGCGCATGTGGCATCTGTCACATATAGAGTTTTGTTTGCACGGTATGTCCCTCCTTCGTATGCCTCCACCTTCATAGAATAATTTCCTATATTAGAAATCAGAAGCGGTCCTCTTATCGGATCGGCATATAATCTGTTGCATGTTGGAACTGCTGCAAGCATCGCATAACCTGATGAGTTGCTCGTTATCTCCCCAATCGAATAGCTCTTCAAACCGATGAGATTACCAGAATTATTCCATATTTGTGTAGGGGTAAACGGATTAAGACCATTAGTTTCTGTAAAGACGAATTTTACGTTCGGCACAATATTGCCGTCCGAATCGTTCAAATAAACAGTAAGGTTGTATGGTCTTCCTGCAAATGGGAATGTGTCGTTTTCAACTCCATCTATAAGGACGTGAATAGTATATGTTTTTATTACCGTAAGCGTGCCTGAGTTTATGTTGTTAGTTTCGTTACATTCCACTATACCATTGAGTGAGTCTGCATGTGCAGTGAAAACATAGTTTCCGCTTCTCGTCGTGTTTGTGAAGGTAATGTTCCTTGTTGTGCTCTGACCGGGCGCGAGGTTTTCAGTTATCGTCCAGTTTGTTTGGTTGAAGAATCCACCAGGCCCGGTTATGTTAAGCGTGAGTCTGAAATCGGTCGTGATGTTAACATTACCGTCATTTCTTATTGTTATGGTAACGTTGCTGGGCTGCCCTGGATTTACCGGATTTGCTGAAAATACTACAGAGACGAGGTTTAGGTCAGCACCGATACAGAGCGGACCATAGCCCAAACCGTCGACAACGACATACCTATTGTATATCACCTGATCATTTGTTGGAAGTCCAAGCGAGAGCCGCGCTGGAAGGTCTGCTGATCTATTAACAATTACTGCATCTGAGCAACTGTCTCCGAAATCATCTGTGCACAGCGCAAGCAGCATACTTCTCCCTGTCGCATTATTTAGCCCCCATTCAGAATCAGATGGCGATTTTGTTATACTGCCTGCATCTGTCTCAAATGTTATGCTTGTTATATCTGCAGTCACTAATCCGGTTGATTGATTAAACGAGCTAACAGAAAGCGGAACACTGTAGCTTCCTCGAAGCCAGCCGTTTGAGGTTGGGACGCCAACAAAGCTTGGTGAGGAACCATCTGCATTATCAGAATAAAGAACATGGATTCTTCCAGGGAATGCAGAGACATAGACAGGAGGAGTCCTTGTGAAATCGCGAAATTGAGAGAATGCAAATGCATCTATAGGTGTTGCATAGCATCCTCCTCCAAGATTTGTCGAAGTATACACAAGGGTGTTTATTGAGCCAGTAGTTAGATTTTTGCTTATTGTAATGTATCTATAATTCCCGCCACCGAGGTTTGCTGAATAAACTGCTCCAACATACTTCTGCCCAACATTGCACAATCTTATTCCAAAATCAGGATTTACCCCAAATGTATCTACATATACCTTAAAGGCTGATGATGAATAAACATCTTTTACTGTGTTCGTGTTATCTATGATTGCTGCACTCTGCGAAAACGCAAGCCCAAAACAGAATAACAAAAGGATTAATCTTTTCATAATTTACACCGTTGAGATAGATTTTCCAATATTCGAAAGGACCATATTGATGTTCTGAAGAGCAGAAGATATTAAAGTATATGTTGAATCGTCCATGTCTCCCTCACCAGCGCTAGGCTCCTCTAGAACAGAATCTATATCGAATGTGAGCGTTGCGAAGTTGTTTCCTTCGTATGCTAGAACGAGCGTGAGGTTTGCGTTGTTGTTGTATCTTGTTGGTATTACAATTATAGTTTCGTTCGTATAGAAAGGACCAGTGTTGTTGTAGAGCTCCTTGTCTGGCTGGAGGGGAACAAATATAATGAGGCCGCTCTCCTCTGCGCTATAAACAGTCGCATTGATTATGTTGGAGTTATTGTAGGCAGTTATATTCAAAAGGTTCGGCGCCCCTGCCTTTAGTGTTGGCAGCGGGATTGTGTAGCTTCCGTTTGTTGATACATTTATATTTGCTACCCTAATCTTCCTTGCCGTAGCCCATTTGGTTGCCGTGCTTGTAAGTGAGTTCATGCTCTGCACAGAATTTTTTACTTCCCTTCCATAATCATCGTTCACGAGAGATGTTCTGTATGTTGGCGAAAGCGAGCCATAGCTTGCTATAGAAAGATTTTCTGCGCAGTAATACGCAGGATCATCTACTTCTATGTACGCCTGGTAGCCGTAGGCATCTGGTATGTTGTAGCGTGTAGGCTCGAGTGCAAATATCGCACGCCCTGTTGCGTTCGTGCGTGCTTCAGCAAATCCAAGAACAGCCTTTTCTAATTCCATAATCGGATAGAGTATGTTTCTGCCATTTTTTTCGACACTGCGGACTGTTGCGTTCGCTATTGGTGCTAGCGTTGCATTATCCAGTACGAGCACTTCAACCTTATACGGTACGCCGGTCTTTGAGAATGTTGTTGTCTGAACATCATCTATCCATACAGTTAGATTGCACCCCTTTCGTTTGTAGAGGTAGAAGTAGTAGAATTCTTTTACTGGAACGATGTATTCAAAGTCAAAATTCGAACCGTTATACCCTGGAAGATTCACTATAGCTCCTACGAAAAGTGGTTCTACAGTAGTGCCATTGAAGAATTTCAACACAGCCATCGGCGTGCTTGGATTAAGGAGGATGTAAGGGCAGAGAATCGGGACACCATATAAATAACATGTTCCATATACGCATGGCGCGCAGAATGTGTTCAACGGACTATCCGGTGTGGTATTGTAATTCATCCCAACGAACGCAGTAAAATTTTCAAACATTCCACTCTCGTTGAAATCAGACTCGTTTGGAGTGAATATGTATGCTGGATCGGGCTTTTCCGGAAGTCTTGTAATAATCATCGTTGCATTAAAATAAACTGCATAGCTTCCGTTTGGATAATTTGTGTATATCGTTGCATTGGTCGCATTCCTAGTCGATACAGGACCGCTTATGTTTGCTAATCCGCCGCCCATCCATCCAACAATACCCGCCCAATATTCTGTTGGACGGGATGCATTCAAATCGACGGATGATATGTTTCCGCCTTCTGTTGAAACATCGTTTTGGGCATAGCCCACACTAATAAAGATTGCTAATAGTATAGTTGGAAGCAATTTCCGCATAGTGATAGAAAAGAATTAATATATTTAAACTTTCCTTCCTCTTAATCTAATAAAGAACTTTACTTTATAACACGCAAGGGGATGTTTAATGGGTGCTAGACCTAGGAAATGGAAAAAAAAGAACAGGATGCGCTGGAAATGGGTAAAGAAGAAGAGGAGAAGATTGAAAAGAAAGATGAAGAGAAGGGTTGGAGAGCTTTAGCTTCTAGTTTTTCTATTATGTTTTCTTTCCCAACTTCGACGCTTCTATATACTCAAAGATTTTGTGTCCTTTAAAAAGTTTTGAGTAGTTCTTTATAAATGCAAGAAAAATAAGGGGGCGCTCTATAATACATGCTCCTTCGCGCCTCTTTGTATTAAAACCAAGTCTAAGAAGGAGAAGTTCGTCTTCTTTATTTAACTTTTGAATGGAAACTACTCCGTTTTCATCTATATTTCCAACCCCATCGAAAAGACCCGCCAGGTAGTTTGCAGAGTAGTCATTAAGATATTTGAATCTTTCAAGCTGTTCCTTTTCTATATCTTGAAAGAATTTTTTATACGCACCGTGATAAAAATAGACGCGATTTTCTTCTGTTATCATTTTATCTGGTGTAGCAAGATTAAGCTCTATTGCGGTTTTGGCGAATATTTCCAGTAATTCCTTTCTTCCCTTTACTCCAAGACCTTCAAATGTTCTGCACTTCCGCCAAAGACCTATGATGTACGAGAGTTCGGGCGTAAGCTTCATCTTCATAATAAAACCCAATCAGAGTTTTATCTTTTCTTTTCTTTTTAGTTCGGGCCCGGCACCTGTAATTTTCACGGTTTTTTTCTCAGGTACTCCTTCTATCAGTTTCTTTTCTTCAGGCCTTTTCTCTCCTAAAATAAAACTGTTTATCTCCTCAGCTACGAGTTCATCAAGCTGCGTGGAGAACCATCTTGCTGTCTTCTTCGATATGAGTGCCTTCCTAAAAATTTTATTCAATTCTTCTTGTTGCTTTGGTGTGAAAGGTTCTTTTTCTTCAGCAATTCTATGATTTGCCATCTCAAGAAGCTCGCTAAATCTTTTGATGTCTTCTTTGCTTGAACCACCCGCACTAAGTGCTGCGAGTATTCCCTGGGCAAGAACTCTATTTCTCTTACCAGTCTTGCTGAGCAGATGCCTAAGTTTTCTTAGGTCAGACGCCCTTAGTCCTCCATTCCTTGCTGCACTCATTACATTCTTCGCAAATTCGATGAAGCGAGACGAACCAAGAACCATGCTTTGAATAACTTAAATAACATTATTAAATATTTATACTGCGGTAATAGAAACATGAAATATCAGATAGATATAGCGCATGTTAAGAAAATACAGAATTCAATCTGGGAGAGAATAAAATCTACATTTACCTACAGAAAGGGATTCGGAGAACCGCTACCCATATTCGGTCATTATGGCGGCCTTTTCAGATGCGGGAACGAAACGCTTGTTATGCATACGGATGGTGTGGGGACAAAGGTTCTGGTTGCGCAGGCAATGAATAAATATGATACAATTGGTATAGATGCGGTCGCTATGTCTGTTAACGATATCCTCTGCGTAGGTGCAGAGCCCCTTGTTGGCGTTGACTACCTTGCGCTCGCAAAAGAGGACGAAGAATTGGTCGGAGAGATAATGAAAGGACTAGCAAAGGGCGCGGAAGAAAGCGGATGCGCAATAATCGGTGGCGAAACCGCAATAATACCAGATATAATAAAAGGCGGAGAGAGACCGTTCGATCTTGCATTTACAGTAGTGGGTAGGGTGAAAAAACAGACGATAGGGGAGCATATAGTAAAAGGAGATGTTATTGTTGGGCTTGAGAGCTCTGGGTTGCACAGTAATGGGTATACCCTCGCTAGAAAGCTCCTTTCGATAGAGGAATGGGGAGAGGAGATGTTAAAACCAACTAGAATATATGTTCCTGCTGTTTTAGAGATGATGGATGTATGCGATATTCATGGAATCGCTCATATAACTGGTGGTTCTTTTTCGAAAATAATTCGGCTGAATCCGAATGTTGGATATAAAATAGACAATCTCCCAGAACCGAAACCAATATTCGCCGAGCTCATGAAAAAAGTTGAATTTGGCGAGATGTGCAAAACCTTCAATATGGGTATAGGGATGGTGCTAATTCTTCCAGAAGATAGGGTAGGTACTGTTATGAATATAGCAAAGAAATACGAAATAAACGCTGATAGCATAGGAAGAATCACAGAGGAAAAAGGGGTGTGGATTGAAAGTAATGGAAAGAAAGCCAAACTGACTTAACTGTGTCAGAAAGGGTTAAAAGATAATCTGCACATTACCTATATGATGAAAATGCAACGTAGCAAAACCCATACTGCAGTAAATGTAAAAAAATACAATTTTGCAGGAAAAGAGCCAAAAATAGAGATGGCTGTGCTTTTGCCTGAAGACAGGTCTACTGAGTCCGAACTTTTCTATGCGAATAAAAAAATATCTGTTTTCGCGCATGTTAGGAAAGGAATAACAAGGAGAGTATGCCAAGATACCGCAATAGTGTTTCTCTCAAATAAATTCAGCTTGATAGGCGTCTTCGATGGTTTGGGCAATGATGGTGAGGTTCTGTCAGGTGAGGTTGCAAAACAGCTACTGATGCTTTGCCGTACAGAGAGAAAATTAGATGGTGTTGCTCTTCTTGAGAATGCAGTGGCAGCTGCTCTTGATAAAATTCTTATAGATTATTCGTGCGGAACAACTGCGACCATTGCACTTATTTTTCCTGATGGGCGTTATTTAATAGCTGGAATTGGTGATTCTCCGGTTTATCTTATAGACCATGAGGTGCGTAGGCTACTCACATATGAGCGTGTTTTTCCTGACAGCGAAGCAAGCGAGATGATACCAATTACGCAGGCCGCTCTTACTCCGGTCGAATACGCTTCTCTTAGACATCTATTACCAAGTGGTATTACAAAAGCAGGACTGCATAAAGAATTCATAGAAACAGCAGAGGGAAAACTTGCAAAAGACTCTAAACTAATCCTTGCCAGTGATGGTTTAACAAAAAATCTTGAAGTTGGATTAGATGAAAACGGAAAAGTGGTTGATATAAGCGGATGCTCAGACCTTGCAGATACAATAGATGAAGAAAAAGAAAGTAAAGGAATAGGTAAAAGGATTCTTGCAAGAATCGAGCCCCTGATGGCGAGGGCAGTTGCTGAGAAGGGCACCGGCGCTCTTATAGAGGTCTACCCTAACAGAACGGCATTGCTAGCGCAGGATGACGACCTTTCATTGATAGTGTTTGGCTACAAGTAATACATTCTTTATTTTTGCCACCCCCCTAACCCCATCCCATTCCATCTCCCATTCTTTTATTTTTATACGCTTTTTGAAGAATGGCGCATCTGCCACAAATGTTTCACCTTCGCCACCCTCAAGAAATAGGTCTATATTCTTAGGTTTTTTATTCACCATCTCTGCAAGAGGTCTTCCAAGCCATTCCCTCCCTAAACCCTCTGCAGATACTGCTGTTATGTAGATCTCCATATTCTCAAGCATCTCGTGCAGCACTTCTTCTTTCTTATGCCACAATGGAACAAAGGAGGGAACGTTTAATCTCTCACACAAATTCTCAAACCTTCTCCGTTGAAATTCGCTTGCAATAGCGCCGGCAACAAGCCCTTCTGCTCTATTCGCACGAAGAGCTCCTGCGATCTTTTCCTCCCAGTCTTTTTCCGTTGCCTCGATTTTTATGTGCTCGAGCCCAATCGCTTCTGCCTGGAGCTGCGTCCATTCTATATTTGGATGGTGAAACATCATAGAGTACTGCTCTGGTTTTACTGTCAACAGCACGACTTCGAACCCTTGCGACACAGCCCAAAATGCTGCATACGTACTGTCCTTTCCGCCAGAAAAAAGACATGCTACCCGCATAAATATAATTATACATCATGAAATATAAATTATGTTCAATGCGATTTTGTTTGATTTAGATGGTACGATATACAAAGGGAAGAGTGTGATATCTGGAGCTGGTTCGGTCGTAGAGAATCTTCGAAAAAAAGGAATAAAGGTTTTCTTTCTGACCAACGCCGCGACACGCAGCAGGGACGGTGTTGTGAAAAAACTTGCTGAGATGGGAATCCATACGTTCAAAAGCGAGGTTTATACATCTGGATATGCGACCGCGGTGTACATCAAGAAAAATCTTCCAGGCAAGAATGTTTTTTGCTTCGGAGAAAACGGATTGAAAGAGGAGCTGGCGGAGCATGGTATAGAGATAGTAAACAATGAAAGCGCAAAAATAGTAGTGGTAAGCTTGGATAGAAGAATAGATTATGAAAAAATTGCAACGAGTTATAGAGCGATAATGAATGGAGCGACCTTCATAGCAACAAATGATGATGCTGACTTTCCTGTAGAAGACGGCTTCCTTCCTGGCGCTGGCGCTATGGTGGCTGCTGTGGAAAAGTGCACAGGCAAAAAACCTATCGTTATAGGAAAACCAAACCCTTATCTTGCGAGGATCGTCCTTGCTGAGAACGATCTTAAGAAAAACGAAGTGTTGGTGGTAGGCGATAGATTGGAGACAGACATAAAATTTGCTAAGAATGCCAGGATCAAATCCGCTTTAGTTCTTACTGGCGTAGCAAGAAAGAAAGATATTAATATGAGCAGCGAAAAGCCAGATTATATTCTAAATTCTGTGCTTGAACTTCCTTCCCTCATCAATCGCTCATGAGATCTTTAATCAGCTCGCTCGTGTCTTCCTCTCCCCCTTCCAATTCTTCTTTATTCTTCGTTGGAGGCTGGCACGTATTCTCTGCATTTGCAGGCTCAGAAAACATATCAAATGCATTCATGCCTTGCCCCTGTGCTGCGTTTTCTGCAACCAATGCGCCTTCTGGAGGCGTTGCTTTTTCTACGATTGCAAAATCCAATTGAATGAGTGTTTTGCAGTTTTGACATCTTCCAACTGCGCTGAGTTGGGTTAGGTCAAAATTTCCATTCATACAGACAGTAATATCGTTGCCACATCCAGAACATTTTATAGAACGTTTATAATCGGCCATACTGATCGCCATACAGACTACGTAGAGAGAAATTAAAAATGTTTAGTAAAACCCACGGTCTGTTTGTTCTGCTATTTTATTATCTCAATCTTGCCGTTTTCTGAAAAGAATGCTATGCCGTCCTTTCCATTTCTTTTTATGGATTTGATGAGTATATCGCACCTGCTGAACACATATTTTGCAAGGCCGTCTATGGATTGATTATCAGAAACTAACGGCAGTAAATCGCTTATGTTTAGGAGTCCTACGGAGCACGTCACACCGATTTTTTTAATTTCTTTTTCCTTCTCTACCAATACGCTTGCTTTTCTTACGCCGTCATTTATACGTTTTGCAATATTAATGGCATTTTCGCGTGTGATGTCCTCTAAGATAATTACGAACTCCTCTCCGCCCCATCTTGCGATGGTATCTTGTTTTCGGCCGTATTCTGGTCTACGTACAGAATTTTCTATTACTTTTGCAACGCTACTCAGAAGATTATCGCCTGCAATGTAACCATAATTCTCATTTATAGATTTGAAATTATCAAGGTCGATTAAGAGAAGAAAGATATTTTTGCGAATGCCTTTTGATTGCTCTTTTATAATACTGCGAACGCTCGATTTCAAGTCTATTTCGAAATCCTTCTTTCTATGAAAGGATGTTGTAGAGTCATACTTCTGCATCAATATAAAACCAAGCTGAGCGCTGAGGCCCATCACTGTTTTTGCTGAGTAGAACGCCTTCCCAAAACCATTCTTAGCAGAGCCTTTACATCTAAGGTCGCCTTCTAGAATCAAAACCCCACAGGGTCTATTTTTCTCTCTATAGTAGAATGGCGCGATTGCTAAATCCTCCTTTAAGATATTCTTTTCGATTACGTACAGGTCGCCAGCATGACTATCGATATTGAGATTTTTAAAAATCAAATCTATGCCATCTTTATGGTGTATGAAACGCGGCTTCTTTTCTAAATAAACCCTTAAGGCCGGATCTTTCGAATCTATTATCGGTTGTTTCTTATCCATCGATTCTGTCTTTACATCGCCATTCATAGAAATGGTTAGATAGTGCGATAGAATGGTCTTTGAGTGGCTTCCATCCATGTTTCTTTCTGCTAGATAAATAGAACATCTAGATATGTGATCGAATATCTTTTCTAGTATTTCAAAGAGGTAATTTGAAAGGCTACCAAAATCCTCGTTTGCAAATCTAGTAATTTGCCATATAGCATTATAGCTTGCAGTATCTGGTACCAATTCTTCAACCTTAATTTCAAGCGAACCGTGTAATCTTATACCATAGGCTTTTAGCAGTTTAGCACTTTCGTTGCATGTCTTAAGCGGTCCGTCGCACTCGACTGAATATCTGAAGCGATCAAACTTATTTCTCTGCCCTGCCGAATCAAGTTGCACATTTGATTTTTTATCATCCCGACTAAGTCTTCTGAAACTTTTCATTTTCATATCCCTGCTGGTCCCCTCAATTCTGTAATATATTTGGTTTAAAGAGTTTAAAAATGTTTGTCTTTGTTAAACTGCGGCGGGTACGCTTTGTTAATCATGTCAGAATGCCTCAGTAGTATGTTGTGAATACGAGAACCGTACTGCATTGCTTGCTTTCTTCGTTTAATTGCGAGGGATGGTATCCTAAGCAACGCCGCAGCTTCTCGTAAAAGTCCTTTTTTCAGCTCCCTGTCCTCTATTCTTTTCTCTATCGGAATAGAAAAAACAAATTCTGCTAACCTGCTGTTGTAAAATGGAAATCTTGCATCTATAGAGAATTTTCTGCAAATTTTTTTTATCCATTCGATTTCGCGGTAACGAAGCGCATCGAATTCCTTTCTAAGAAGAGCGTCGAGATGTTTTCCTTCATCAAAATAAGTATAGTAGCGGTTATAGCCTACAAAAAGTTCTTCTGCACCGCTACCAAAAAGCATGCAGTTGTGCCCTTTCTCGGATGCCCGCTTTGCAACAGCATATACGGGAATGAGCAATTCTACCTTTAACAGCGAATTTGGCACGATCTGGTAGCATCTTCCATAAAGGTTTATTACATCTTCCTCGTTCAGCAGAACCTTTTCTATAGGAAGATCGAGCTCGGCAGCGATGCTCTCTGCATACCTAATGTCTGGTGAGTTTATCGTTCCTGCAGTATAAAGTTCGACTATAGCCGCATCCTTTGCAACCTTTGCCATGAGTGTCGAGTCTATCCCTCCAGAAAAAGCGATTGCTACATTGTCTTCTAAAACATCTAGAACAGAATCTCTAAGAAGCGTAGATAACTCTGGAATCATAAAAATCGCAGTTTCTAAAATTATATCTGTATTTATTCACTCTATATATTTAAATCTTTCCGAATAAACTCCATACCTATGAGCTCGGAATATGAAAAAATGCTCGATGAGCTTTACGCAAAGCTTCCCGAAAAAATAACACATACAGAGCGATTTGAGATGCCCAAATTCGATTATTTTGTAGAGGGAAATAGGACTATTGTTAAAAATTTCAAAGCTATTTGCGATAAGATTAGAAGAGAACCACAGTTATTGATAAAATATCTAACAAAAGAACTTGCTGTTCCAGCAGAGATGCAAGGGGAGAGACTCATCCTACAGCGAAAGATGTCTGGCGACATCCTTAATAAAAAGCTTGAAGATTTCATAAATACGTATGTAATTTGTAAAGAGTGTAAGAGACCAGATACCCGCATCCAAGAGATAGGGCGTGGGGTAAGAGTACTCATATGTGAGAGTTGTGGAGCAAGAAAAACTGTCAAGGATTAATGGATAATTGACGAATGGTGAGAAATTGAAAGAAGAAGAACGATCGAGCGGAGAGGTTCGTCTCAGAATGCCGTATAAGGGAGAGGTCTTAGGTATCGTAATAGCTCTTGTAGGCGGAAGTAGAATGAAGGTTGCTTGTAAGGATGGAAAAGAACGCATCTGTAGGATTCCTGGAAAATTGAAGAACAAGATATGGGTCAAGGATGGCGATGTAGTAATTGTAAAGCCTTGGGAGATAGAAGGTGACACAAAGGGAGATATAGTCTGGAGATACTATCCCCTTCAAGTTAATCTCCTTAAGGAAAAGGGCTACATATAAAAAATAATTCATATTTATCACATCATGGCAAGTAGGGTATCAAAACGCAAGGCGCCGCCAAAAGAAGAGTACGTTCTTAAAGAGAAGGAGAAACTCGAAAGTTATGTCTTCGATAAGAGAACGCTGCTTCTTCTCTCAGCGATGATAAAAAAGAATATATTGAAAAGCATTGATTATCCGATATCAACAGGAAAAGAGGCGAATGTTTTCAGAGCAACTACTCCAAATGGAGATTTTGTAGCGGTTAAGATATATAAGATAACAACCACTGGATTTGAAAGAAATATTGCATATCTCGAAGGAGACCCAAGGTTTAAAATGATAAAGCACAACAAGCGAGAAATCGTAAAACTTTTTGCAAAAAAGGAATTTAAAAATCTTCGAATATGCGAGAAGATAGGTGTCCATGCACCGAAACCAGTTTTTCTCAGTGAAAATATAGTAGTTATGGGATTTTTAGGTAAAGAAGGAATTCCATACGCAACCATGAACGTAATCGGGCCTAGAGGAAAAGGCGACCTTGATTCGATACTTCTTGATATAAAGAAGATGTACAAGGCAGGTCTTGTACACGCAGATATTAGCGAATATAACATTATGCTTGCAGAAGATGCGCCATACCTCATAGATTTCGGCCAGGGCGTAGTCAGAGAGCATCCAAAGGCTGAGGAATTTCTCAAGCGGGACGTAAGCAACATTCTGAAATACTTTGAAAAATTTGGAATAAAACGCGATTTTGAAAAAACAATGAAATGGATATATGAGTAGCTACATCGCATCTGGCGCTTCTATACCTATTAGGCTGAGTGCTGTACCAAGGACGATGTTTGTTGAAGCAACGATTGCAAGCCTCGTCTCCCTCTCTTCTTCTTTTTCAGCATTTAGAACTCTAGATGTCGTATAAAATCTGTTCAATTCGGTTGCGAGATCAAGAAGATAATTACAAATAATATGGGGAGATAAAGTGGAAGCCGCACTGCTGATAACAATCGGCAAGGAATACAGTCTCTTTATTAATTTCTTCTCGTCTTCTGTAAATTTATAGTCTTTGCTTACCTTTGGTCTGAAGGTTGCCTTTCTAATAATACCAAGTGTGCGAACATACGCGTATTGGAGATACGGACCGGAATCCCCTTCAAGGCTTAAGGCGCGGTCCCAATCAAAGATGATTGTTCTGTTGCTCTCAGTCCGAACCATTGAAAATTTTATCGCACCCAACGCTATCTTCTTTGCGGTCTCCTCTATCCTATTCTCATTCCAGTCTTCATGTCTTTTTCTTACTTCCTCTCGAACTATTCCGAGCATTCTCTGTTTTAAGTCTTCGTAAAGCACCATCGTTCCCTCACGAGATGACATTTTTCCTTCTGGAAGCATGACAAGCTCGTATACTAGATGATAAGATACTTCTGCTTCTTTCTTCATTCCAGCCATTTCTAGTATCTTAAACAACTGCTTGAAGTACAATTCCTGCTCCTTTCCTACTACATAGATATTTCTGTCCAGCTTATACTTCTCAAATTTTAATTTCGTAAGACCAAGGTCCTTTGCGTGATAAAGAGGATAGCCTTCTTTTGTTAAAAGAACCACTACTCCTAAGTTCTCGTTCCTTAGGTCTACTATAATGGCACCTTGATCCTCCTTCGCTATTCCTTTTTTCAAGAGTTCGAGAGAGATTTTCTTTCCTATTCCTTCTGTCTGGCTTTCGAAGTAGAACTCGTCAAATTTTACACCAAATTCTTTATAGAATTCTTCAAAATCATCAAGACACCACTGTCTAGTCTTTTTCCATATCTCTGTAATCTCTCTTTCCTTAGCGTAAAGCCTGAGGTTTATATCCTGTATAGCCTTTTCTACCTCTTCGCTTTCCTCAGCCTTTTTTGATGCCTCTGCATAGACCTTTCCTAGCCAAAGCCCCTTATTTTTTTCAGGTGTCTTGCCATTGTAGAGATTTATGAAGCCCCAGAGACACTTTGCAACATGCGGCCCGATATCTCCCTGATAGTTAGCACGTATAACCTTGTTTCCAGAAAATTCTAGAATCCTAGCAACAGATTCGCCAAGAGAAATGTTTCTAATGTGCCCGATATGAACTCCCTTGTGTGTGTTTGCATCAAAATATTCGACCATTATCCTTTTTCCTGTTTTTTTCCCTCTGCCAAATTTTTCTTTTTTCTTCAGTATTTCTCTCAGCGCATTACAGTAAAAATAATCTGAGAAATAGAAGTTTATGTAAGGACCAACCGCCTCCACCTTTGAGAAGTTTTTGCTCTTTTCTATCTTGGCTACTATCTCTCTCGCAATCTCAGCAGGATTTTTCTTCTGTTCCTTCGCCAACTCGAAAGAGATGGTCGATGATATATCACCGAATCTTTCTGATAATGCTGTTGTTGGCTCTATTTTTTTAACATCGCAACCAG
Organism: Microcaldota archaeon; assembly: GCA_964435235.1. GTDB lineage: Archaea > Micrarchaeota > Micrarchaeia > Anstonellales > Bilamarchaeaceae > JAVZJR01. The sequence continues at coordinate 14,345 of CAYSXZ010000003.1, read as the reverse complement.
ATATTCTTGCTATAAGCCGTACGGCCTCCTCGATAGCCTCTTTCATGGAACCCCCTTCATGTAGGCATTCCTAATATCATCGATATCTTCATTTATTACTATCCTTTCTCCTCGCTTTATTATTAACCGTTTATCTCCTCTCACACGGCCAACTCTTGCAAATATCGCATTTTTCATAGCAAATTCAAATTTTTCAGCATTCTCTGGCTTCACGCTCACTATAAATCGCCCTGCGCTTTCAGAGAATAACAGTGCGTTATCATTCTGTGCTGTAGCAGGCACATGGAGAAGGTCAAGTTCTGCGCCAAAGTCACCTCCTATAGCGGATTCAGCAAATGCAACAGCGAGCCCTCCTTCTGAGAGATCGTGTGCAGATTCTACAAGTCCTTCGGACATTGCGGAGGAGAGAGCCCTATAAACCTGGATATGTTCATCTGGTCTTACCTGAGGTGGATTATTCCCAACACCTCCGAATAAGCGGTAGAACGCGCTTCCCCCCATCTCTTCTCTTGTTTTACCCAGAACGTATATGTAATCTCCGCTTCTTTTGAACTCGGAACTTACAGCCTTCTCTATATTTTCTATCTTTCCTACTACTGTAACAAGAAGCGTTGGCAATATCGAATATTTTTTCTCACCATCGTAGTAATCGTTTTTCATACTGTCCTTTCCGGATATTATTGGTATGCCATAAGCTGTCGTGCATTCGTAAAGTGCAAGACATGCTCTCACAAGTTGACCCAATTTGTATTCGCCGTCGGGAGTTCTTTGAGATTTTATTGGATCTGGCCAAGAAAAATTATCTAAACAAGCCAAATAACCGAATTTCCCGCCGACCGCTACCGCGTTTCTTACTGCCTCATCGAACGCAAGGGCAGCCATCACATAGGAATCCTGAATGTACTGAGGACAAATCCCATGTGAAATTACTATCCCCTCATTCGAATTATAGACAGCCTTGATGACCGCTCCATCGCTCGGTCCTTTCATTATTGGTTTTATGACGCTGTTCCCCTGTACTTCATGATCGTAGCGACGTATTACATTCTCCTTTGTTGTGATATTTAAGGATGAGAGTAATCGCTTAAGCACGTGCCCTGCATCAAAATCATCTATCTTAGGCTCTGGGTATATGAGTTTTTTCCACGAGGCAGTGAGCTCCATTTGAGGAAGACCTTCATGAAGGAATTCCAAATCGAGATAGGCAACAGTTTGATTGTTGTAAAAGACGTGGAATTTTCCGCTGTTTGTGAATTTTCCCACCACACTTATTTCCACGCCATGTTTATTTGCAATTGCACGAAGTTTATCTAGATTTTCTTCAGGCAGTGCGAGGGTCATGCGTTCCTGTGATTCTGAGACAAGTATCTCCCATGGGTCAAGGCCCGGATATTTCAACGGACATTTGTCTAGATAAATTTCACAACCACCAGAAATCCTCGCCAGCTCTCCTATACTGGAAGAAAGCCCGCCTGCACCGTTATCAGTTATTGCTTCATAGAGTAGTTCGTCTCTAGCCTCAAGCAGAAAATCCAGCATTTTTTTCTGCGTTATCGGGTCCCCTATTTGAACTACGCTCTGTGGCACGCTCTCATCTATCTGTTGAGAGGAGAATGTTGCACCGTGTATTCCGTCCTTTCCTATTCTCCCTCCGACCATTACTGCAAGATAGCCTGGTTCTATCTTTTTCTCGCTACTCTTCCTTCCTTTTATTGTCGATGGAATTATTCCAATCGTCCCGCAATAAACCAACGGTCTGCATGTATATTTCTTGTCAAAAATTATAGACCCATTAACAGTAGGGATGCCCATTTTGTTACCGCCATCCTCTATCCCTTTTATAACCCCTTCGTAGATAACACGGGGGTGAAGAACACCTTTTGGTACCTCCGTCTCATCTGGATAGCCAAAGCAGAGGACATCTATATTTGCGATAGGTTTTGCGCCAAGCCCGGTTCCCATAACATCCCTCTGCACACCAAGAATACCAGTAAGGGCACCGCCGTATGGATCGAGTGCAGAAGGCGCGTTGTGAGTCTCTACCTTTACTGCAATATCAAACTCTGGATTAAATTTTATTATCCCACCATTGTCCTTAAAGACGCTGACGACATAAGGTTTCTTTATCTGCTCGGTCGCATTCTTTATGAACGTTCTAAAAAGGGAATTTATCGCATGCTTCTCCCCGTCTTCCTTATAAATAATTTTTGCATTGAAAATCTTGTGCTTGCAGTGCTCGCTCCATGTTTGCGCGATTGCTTCAAGCTCGACATCAGTTATCTTATTGTCAAGACCTAACCTTTTCCTTTCTTCCACTACCCTTTCATTTTTGAAGTATGCTTTTATTGCTTTGAATTCATCTATAGTGAGCGCAAGAAGCCGCTCTCTTGCAAGTTGTTCGAAGCGTGCAGGGCTCATGTGAAGGGATATCCGCTCCACTTTTGGTTCATGTCTTAGTAAAACTTTTGGAAGGTATGGTTTCTGTTCTTCATTCGGTGCGTATATCAATGCTTTTTCAACAAGCGGGTTATGGAGTACCGCAACTATCTTTTCGCATTCCTCCTTGTTTCTTGCGCCGTCTATCGCGTACAACCGGCTATAATATATATCGTAGTCTTTCCCTGTTTTTTCCTTAACGGCCTCCCGAGCAGTCTTTCCGACATTGTCCGTAACGCCTGGAAGAAAACCAATCTCCACTCGCCATTTTTCCTTGAAGAATCCGTCTATCGAATATCTTTGAACTATCGGGTCGAGAAAGACTGTTTTCGCCAGCTCCTCGAGTTCCTCTTTTGAAATTTCGCCATCAAAATTATAAACATCACAAAAATGTACAGCAACATCTATCTCAAGTTCATTTCTTATCTTTTCCGCCATCTTTGTTCCTATAGTGTCTTTTATTCCTTCTTTGGTAGTGATCTCTATTCTTCCTGACATGTTTTAGTTTCCTCAGGAAAAGATTTAATACTGTTTTTCTTCGCGGTTCACTTCTCGACCTTTATTTCCGGTTCTACTCGTCTCCAGGAGCCATTCATGAAATGCCAAAGCTGTTTTGTTGTAGAGTCGTAAACAAGACTGAATTTAGATGCGGCATCTAGCGGCCTGTCTATCTCAATTAAAGGGTATCTCCTCATCCATGGAATCTCATCACGAAATGGATTTCTCTCTATTATGTAAATCCTTCCGCGTTTTTTCTTGACCTCATCGCACCATGAGATTACTTTATCGATTTCTTCCTTCGTAGGCATAAAGATTCATCTAATATTACTATTAAAAACGCTATTAGTGATGGACATTCAGGTTGTTCAACAACCTGTGTATTTTTAATGGATCGCCAAACAGCTTAATAATATCTCTTGAGAAGAAGTCCTATAAACTCTTTTACAACATCAATTTCTTTGATCAGCTCTATGATGTCTTTGCGGTCAATCTCGCCATATTCGTGTGCGATTAGATTTCTCTTTTGGATTATGACCTTCATTTTTGAAGCAAGTTTTTCATCGATGACTTTTTTTTCACGCAACGTGTCAATCATTTCTTTGTAAGAGAGGGGGGCTGGAAGGGTTTTTTTGGCCATGAAAAATTCTGTAAGGAGGATGGACTCGTTAATTATAGTAAACAAAATCATCGAAGCCGCATAGAAATCTTTTTTGTTCTCTAACTTAGATCCTTTGAACTCCTCTAATTCATCAAAATACTTTCTTAACCTGTTTAAGGTTTGCTCAAATTCATCCATCTCAGCACCCCTTTGAATACCCTCTCTCTCATCGGCGCATACATAAGATAAGTATGGACTATCTCCTTCCATTTTTTCGCAAGTTCGTCCTTTTTATTTATGAAAATCGGTTTTCCGTTTCTAAATACATTTATGGCGATGTAATACGGCATGCGCTCCATGAACGATATGTCTATCGGCTTGTTAAATTCCATCGCTATACTTGCCATCTCATCGCTGCTCATACCTTTACTTATTATGCACAAGTCAATGTCCCTTGCTTTTTTTGGATTTTTGACATACGAACCGAAAAGATAGCAAGCTATAATCTTAGTGTTTTTCTTTTTTAATCTCTCTAGTTTTTTAAGCGCGTTGTTGTAAGCATCAGCAAGGGAAGCACTCATGCTTGAAACTTGAAATGTTAAATTTAAATCGTTATGTTCGCTTGCTGCTCTATTACCACATTTTTATATTCCTTTCTTCATAATATTTACGACCGCGCAGATCGCCAAGGCGATTTTTAGTACGAGGTGAGCGCAATGATAAAATTAGAATTAGACAGAAAAAAGAATGAAATGCGAGTGCGAGAACCTGCGGATGTTACATCCTTGCAAAATGGTTTTTACGGATGGATGGAGCACGGGGAGTTAATCCTCGCCCCGGAAGAAGTGCTCTACATAATGGATATAAGGAATGGGAGATGTTTTGACGAAGCTGGAAATACATATACGTTCAACGATGTAGCTTCTCTTTTTTCAAAGAATAAAAAATTTCTCGCGCGCTACCTAACGTATAAAGACTGGAGAGATAAAGGGCTCATAGCAAGATACGCAAACGAGGCTGAAGGTTGCTACGGAAGAAGCAGTGTTAAAAAATACAAGGGAGGAAAACTCGAATTGGATAAGTTTGCAGTAGATGGGGTTTTCTTTGAAGACGATCTTCTTACTATAATCGATGATGAGGCTGCCGGAAGGGGGCTTTATGAGCAATACTGGTTCGGTCAATTTGGAACATACAAAGCGGCGCATAGAGGAAGAATAGCAAAACTAGATATTTTCGAAACAGTTTTTTTAGTAACGCAAGGAAGACTTCACTTAAAGAATGCAACACTCGATGATGTCAAAAAGGCGGCTAGAGAGAGAATAAAATATTTCGACGATATGTATGCTGTTTATGAAGATTGGCGCTTACGCGGTTATGTTGTTAAGACTGGTTTTAAGTTTGGAACACATTTCAGAATTTATTTTCCAGGTGCATCTCCAATAAGAGAGGGGGAGGAATGGGTTCACTCAAGACATGTCGTTCATGTATTCTCTAGAAAGAACAAACTGCTCATCTCAGAATGGGCAAGAGCCATACGCGTCGCGCATAGCGTGAAGAAAACATTTATTCTTGCCATCCCTGGTAAAAAAGAGAAGATAAAGGTTAATCCAAAGAAACCAAGGTTGGATTTTCTTCTTTATCATAGGAAAAAGGATGGAATAGAAACGCCAAAAACCGGCGCGCCAAGGTATCTTATGTATTCGCTTACGGAGGACGAATATATAGGAGGAGAGGAGCTCGCCAAGGCATTGGAGGAATGCAAATATTTTGGCCTTGAAATGATGATGGCAATAAGCGACAGGGAATCGAGTGTTACGTACTACTTGATAAAAGAGATATCCATCCCTGGAAGCGATTATAATTATTATGAAATAGAGTGGACGCAGCCGTAATTTTTAATTGTCGTCTAACCTATATCATTATATTTCTTATCAAACTATATTCAATACACGTCATTTATTTATGTGGTGAAACCATGAATGCAAACATGAGTGCAAAAAGTATTTTTGTTTTGCTCCTGCTTATCGCATTTAGCTGGGGGCTTATCATTTCTGGCGATGCAGGCGAGAAATGGGCAAAGGAAAAATCAGAGGAGATGTGCGGCCGTTCTGATGTAGCTGGTGTTTACATCTGCCTCGGGAATACCGTTGATGTTGTCTGGAAGGATAAAAGCAAGGGCAGCACTTTCTACAGACCGGATGGTCGAGTTGTGGATTGCCCCCCTGACCAGCCTACAAACATGGGAGCGGAATGCATGCAACTTATGATGCCGAATTACTGCACCCTCGACGACAACGTCTGCGGAGAAAGACCACCAGAAGAATTCCCTGGAGGAATTAAAACAGAGGAGCAACAAGAGCCAGTCCAACCGATTCCGCAACCGCCTCAGCAACCTTCTGAACAACCACAGATTCGGCCAAGCCAACAACAAAACATATCTTCAGAGGTTTCTCTTATACCGCCCTCCTTACCTAGTCGAAAAGAAGAAGCCACAACTACAATTGGCGGAACATTGGATAATCTTATAATAGTAATCTTTGTGCTTGGAGTAATAGCATTAGTGGTGCTCTATTTCGCATTCAAAAAGACAACAAAGTATTAGCACTTTTTCCTTCTTTTCCTATTGCTTTTCCGCGTATTAGAAGATGTTTCATCTCCTCCTTCTCATTCCTACCAACGTTCATATTATCTATTTGGCGAAGCCTGTTTGCATAATGCCTATACGCTTTCACGGCTGCTGCATAAGCATCCCTCACATGCGAATCAACGATCCCGCGCCCTATCTCTTTCTTTTCTTCAACAGAAATTACTCTTTGCGGAACAAATAGAGGAGCGTTAAATCTTGCAGCTATTTTATTCACAAATCTCGGGGGCGGATTAACATCTGTTGCGATTACAGAAGGCGTACCCACATCAGATATAATCTTGACGATTCGCTCATGACTTGCCTCCTTTTCAACACCGCATGCGATAAGTTCTCCTTTAAGATTTAGAATGGCATAACCAGTTTTTATTCCGGCATCTATTCCAACAATAACATACAACAAATCAGCCTTGCGTTCCCTGCTTTCTTACGACAAGATTCTGTTTCGCGTATACATGGCTATCTGCACCTATATTCGTATTCACGACAACCCCGGAATTTATCCAGCATCTCGGGCCTATCATTTTTCCAGGCATTGTTGCTGATAGCACCCCGAACTTGACATGGTCGCCTATGACGGCTCCAAATTTCCTTCTTCCTGTATTCACCCATCCCTTTTCTGTAAGAACGTTCACGATGCTTTCGTCGAATCTAAAGTTTGCAATTTGTGTTCCTGAGCCAAAATTCACACCCTCTCCTACTATACTATCCCCTATGTAAGAGAGATGTTTCGCATTTACATTATCAAATATTATACTCTCCTTCACTGTTGTTGCGCCTGAAATATGGCAGTTTTTCCCTATCGAGCTTGGTCCTCTTATATAGGCATGTGGTCCTATTATGCTATTCTCTCCGATATAGACATTTCCTTCAATATAACTGTTTATTATCTTCGCGCCTTTCTCCATCACAACCTTGCCAGCAATTGTAGAGTTTTCTATGTCTCCTGTTTTTGCTTCCATTCTGGATAGGAGATACTCGTTTGCGTCAAGAAGGTGCCATGGATAGCACATGTCGAGCCAGTATCCTTTTACCTCTACTGCTTTGGCCCCAACAAATAAATCAATTATCTCGTATTCTCCCCTTACAGATTTTTTGAGTGATCTTATTTCATTGAAAACAGATGGTTCCATACAGTAGATGGAAAGGTTCGCGAGTTCTGTTTTGGGGTTCTCTGGCTTCTCCTGAAAGAGGCTTACCTTACCATTAGTCACTTCCACGATTCCGTACTCGCGCGGATTCCTAACTTTCTTCACTGCAAGCGTAATCGCTCCGTCGTGTTCGTTTATTACCTGACGGATATTTTCGCTTTCGGTTATTATGTCTCCTGCAATAGCTACGAATGTCTCGCTTATCTCATTTTCAGCTGTGAGAATAGCTGCTGCAGTGCCATTTTCACTTCCCTGTTCGATAAAAGTAAGTTTCATCCCGAGCTCGCTCTCTCTCGTCTTAAAATATTCTATTATTTTATCCTTTTTGTAGCGGACCACGATTATGGCTTCATTTATCCCAGCATCTCGCAACGCCACGAGCACGTGTTCTAGAATTGGTTTTCCTGCGACTGGCAGCATTACCTTTGGTCTAGTTTCCGTAAGGGGCCTCATTCTGGTCCCCTCTCCAGCCGCCATTACAACCGCTTTCATTGTTATTATTTGCTTAGGGTAAATTATTAAAATTTGTCATGCTTTATTCAAATTGTTTTCGAGTTGATTTTATGAAGATTATCAGTCTACTCGCAAGAGAAATATTGGATTCGCGGGGCAATCCGACAGTCGAAGTGGACATAATCGCAGGTAGTTATATAGGAAGCGCCGCAGCGCCAAGTGGGGCATCTACAGGAACGCACGAAGCGCTAGAACTGCGTGATGGCGGGAAGAGATATAGAGGAATGGGGGTAACTAAAGCGATAGAGAATGTAAACGACATCATCGCCCCGGCCATAATTGGAATGGATGTAACAGATCCACAAAGTATAGACCTAAAAATTCGAGAGTTAGATGGTACAAAGGATAAAAGCAGACTAGGTGCGAATGCGATAGTTGCGACCTCAATGGCCGTTTACAGAGCAGCTGCTGCTGCAGCCGGCATGCCTTTGTACGAATATCTCGGAGGAAAAACCCTTCCAAAGGCTATGTTCAATATAATCAATGGAGGGAAGCACGCAGGGAATAAACTCTCTATTCAGGAATTCATGATAATACCTGATGCAGATAAATTTGCAGAAAGGCTTAGGATGGCCAGCGAAATATATCACGTTCTTGGGGGACGTCTCTCCTCAAAATTTGGACCTGGAGCGAGGAATGTTGGGGATGAGGGGGGGTATGCGCCGAACTTGGAGAACACTCGTGATGCGCTCGATGAAATAATTCGTGCGATAGAAGAAGCTGGATATGGTGGCAGATGCAATCTTGCGATAGACGCAGCAGCAAGTTCGTTTTACAATGATGACGTGTATTTTATAGACGGCAAAAAGATGAGTGGCGGAGAAATGCTTGATTTCTATGTTGAACTTGCAAATGCCTATAACAAATTAGTAAGTATAGAAGACCCATTTAACGAAGAGGATTTTGATGCATTTGCAGCATTAAAAAAAAGGCTAAAAGGAAGGGTACAAATAGTAGGTGATGATCTTCTAGTAACAAACATATCAAGAATAAGAAAGGCTGTAGAGCATGACTCCGTAACCGCATTGCTTCTAAAAGTGAATCAGGTTGGAACTGTTTCTGAAGCACTTGAGGCAGCGGACTTCTGCAAAAAAAATAACCTAAACATTGTTGTAAGCCATCGCTCCGGAGAAACTGAAGATTCTTTCATAGCAGACCTGGCTGTCGGAATAAACGCTGGACAAATAAAAGCAGGCGCCCCAGCGAGAGGGGAAAGAACGGCAAAATATAATCAATTGCTTAGAATAGAAGAATCCATAAGCTTTGGGCTATAACCTTTTAAATCACACTACGTTTATTTTATTACCGTTAATGTTGATGTTTTAGACGAAAGAAAATAAATAAAAAAGAAATAAATAAATGTGAGTAGTATGGTAGCAAAAAAGCCAAGTCCAACAGATGCGAGAACGTACTATGAACTAGGTAATGATTATTACGAAAAGGGAGACTACGACCGAGCGATAGAAAATTACAACATGGCCATCCTTCTTAATCCAGTATTTTCAGAAGCGTATTTTAACAGAGCACTTAGCTATTATCAGCTGAAGAATTTCGATAAGTCTGTCGCTGATTACACAAAAGCTATAGAACTCGACCCTCACAATCCAATAATATACAATAATCGCGGCGATGCGTATTACAGAAAACAGGATTTTCAGAGTGCGATAAGGGATTATGATAAGGCCATAAGTTTAAATCCAAACTATCTCAAAGCATTCTATAATCGCGGGCTTTCCTACGCATCCATAGAAGAGTATGAGAAGGCAATTGAAGATTTTTCAAAGGTAATAGAGCTTAAACCTGACTTCGCAGAAGCATACCATCTTAGAGGGCTTGCAAGAGAGTATGCTGGAGAGATAACGAATGCAATCACCGATTACGAGAAGGCATTAGAGCTTAATCCTCAACTTACCGAAGCAAAAACTCACCTGGAGGGTGCAAAGGCAAAAAAAGAGCAGGAAGGAAAGGGGGAGGGAGGTGCTGCTGGCGCTGATATAAGAATGCTCCAAAAGCCAAACATGTCTTTCGATGATGTTGCAGGCATGAAAAAAATGAAGGAAGAGATTAGAGAAGCGATAGTCTATCCGATGATGAACCCTGAGCTAGCGAGGAAATACGGAAAGCTTGGAGGAACAGGAATACTTATGTATGGACCACCGGGATGTGGGAAAACTTTCATAGTAAAAGCAGCTGCTGGAGAATGTAAATCTGGTTTTATAAACGCAAAGTTATCCGACCTTTTGGATATGTATGTTGGTAACACAGAAAAGAACATTCACAAGGTCTTCGAGCTTGCACGTAAGAACACGCCATGCATTCTTTTCTTTGACGAGGTAGACGCAATCGGCGGAAGGAGAGACCAACAGGAAGGGCAGCAATATATGAGGATGGCTGTTAATCAACTTCTCTACGAAATGGACGGTGTCGAGGCGCACAATGAGAATGTACTTGTACTTGCCGCAACCAACGCGCCGTGGGATGTAGACCCAGCGCTTAGAAGAAGCGGGCGTTTCAGCAAGACGATATATATCCCAGAACCAGATTTCTCATCCCGTGCAGAAATCCTTAAGCTACACGCATCGAAAAGACCTCTAGCTCCGTTAATACCATTTAAACTTCTTGCACTCGCCACTATGCATTACGCATCTTCTGACCTTAAGGCAATAGTTGATGACGCCGCTACAATTCCATGGAAGGAGGCTTTCTTCGGCATACAAAAGAAGACTGAAGAACTTATAAAAAGCGGCATGCCGAAAGAGAAGGCAGAAGAGCTAGCAAAGAAGCAGATCAGACAGAGACCGATATCCTTAGGGGATTTTGTTTCTGCTATAGCAAAGAAGCGCTCTTCACTTCCCCCCTGGTATGAACAGGCAAAAAAACAGATAGGAAAACAGGAAGAGATAACAATAATAGATGGTAAGGAACATAAGAAAGTTACAGAGAGCAAGATGGGTCCTGGTGAGAAAGAAGCGTTTAGAGATTTGCTCAACGCTATAAATGCGAAAAACCAATGGTATAACAAGATGTTCTATAGGCTTGTAAAGGAGTCCACACTAATGTTGCTTAGGATAATTGTGCTCATAACAGAGAGGCGAATCGTGTAGTTATGGATACTGTAATAAAAAACGGGAGGGTCTTTTTCAAAGGAAGGTTCTTCGAAGCAGATGTTCTTATCAGCAATGGGATGATAAAAAGAGTTGGGAGGAACCTTTCAGGAGATGAAAAATACGATGCGAAAGGAATGCTCGTCCTTCCAGGATTGATAGATCCACACGTCCATCTTCGAGAGCCAGGCGCGGTGCAAAAGGAGGATTTTCGCACCGGCACTATGGCAGCAGTTGCAGGTGGTTTTACTACTGTTATCGACATGCCGAACAACCAGATCCCAACAACCACAGCAGAACGATTTTTGGAAAAGATAAGGCTTGCAAAGGAAAAAGCAATCTGCGATGTTCTGTTTCACTTCGGAGCAACTGACAACAACTTTGCAGAGGTTAAGAAATCTGGTGCGAAATCGTTGAAGATTTATCTTGGAAAAACAACTGGTGAGCTCTACCTTCGCGATCCCTCTTCTCTCGAGAAACATCTTGCTAACTTTGATGGGAATTTTGTTTTTCACGCATCGGTTTCTGAGGGAAGCGAGTCGGCGCAGATAGAAAAGACGTGCGATAATATCAAAATGGTTGGTTTGTTGAGCGAGAGGTATAAAAGAAAGTCCCATATAGCGCACGCATCTGCAAGGGAAGAGGTTGTCGTAGCAAAGGGGCATGCGCTTACGATCGAGACTGCACCGCATTATCTCTTCCTATCAAAAAAGGACAGCGAGAGACTCGGCAATCTCGGAACAGTCTATCCGAACTTGAGAGAAGAGGAGACGAGAAAAGAATTATGGGAAGAGATAAACAGCATAGATTGCATCGCGACGGACCACGCCCCGCATACGCTTGAGGATAAGGAAAAGGGCGCGCACGGCTTTCCTGGCCTCGAGACATCCCTTGCCGTTATGTTGCAGGCATATTGGGAAAGGAGACTTAAGTTAGAATGGATAGTACATGCCATGAGCGAAAATCCAGCGCGAATTTTTGGTATGAAGAATATTGGGAAAATAGAAGAAGGGTATAGGGCTAATATGGCAATACTCGATTTGAAGAGAGAATGGGTTGTTAAGGGAGAGGAACTCTACACAAAATGCAAATGGAGTCCGTTTGAAGGGAAAAAGCTGAAAGGGAAAATTAAGGCTGTCTTTTACAATGGTGCTCTTATCTTTGATGAAGAATTTCTATGATATTTCAATTCAGAATTATGGCTCCCAGTAATATTCCATAACCTTATTGTTGATGCGCACCTTTGGGATGTCGGCGTAGGACGAGATAAGCTTAAGGGATTTGATTTGTTCCCCTATACCGCTCCATATAAATCTGCCTGTTTTTGTGCTTCCAACTGCATATCTCCTGTCCCCTTCCCTTCCAAGGATAAAATATCCCTGTTTCACCTCGAAGAATACCCTTGCATCTGGTTTTACTGGCTTCCCTTCGAACATTATGTAGACACTGTATGGATACCTGTCAAGCGTGGCTACCCTCGCACCATTTTCTCCTACTGCAATAAAGGTATCGTGCTCCTTGTCTAATGTAGCGTATTTTAATTTTCCTATAGAGGGTTCGTCCTTCTCTATTTCTGGATTGCTGGTATTGAGGGTCATTATCCTCCAAATAATAATGGAAGCGTGAGTTATGCTAGCCTCATAAAAGTTTTCTGGACTGCCTCCATGAAACACACAATCGTTCGCTACAAGCATGGTGCGTTTTTCCGAGCAAAAGAGATGCTTCCATTCTATGTACTTTGGCAACTTCAGATATGCTATGTGATTGTTTTTTGTTATTCGAAGAATACCGTCTTTCATTATGCATCTTCCCCCTGACCAGGAATCCTCGAGTATGTTATCAGCTGCAACCATCGCCTTAGGTTTCTCCTCTTTCTTTTCTACAACGATCTCTTTCTTCTGAACGCTCTGGATTTTATTTTGGATTTGCACAGAAGAGCGTGGCTTCTCTGCAAGAGGCTCTTTCAAACCGCTGCAGCTGCAGTAAAGAAATGCCGAAAGCGCAACAGCACCGGCGATATACCTCATCCTATTTATTGGCGGCAATCTTCTCTCCCTCTTCTTCTATTATTGAAATTATTCGCGTTACTATGATCTTCTTTGCGTCCTTGAATGCTAGAGGAGCACCTGGTATTTCGGAAGTTGGCCCGCAATCAAAAGAGGTGTAGAGTTTGTACGTATTCATGTACTTCTGGTCTGTCAGGAATTTTTTGCTTTCCTCTTTATTTGTGAGCACGGCCGCTTCCTTATATGTCAAACCATCTAGAAAAAACAGGTACCCTTCCTTTTCTTCTCCTTTTGAAGTTACATAAGAAACGTGGAATTTCTTGTTCGCTACTCTTTGTTTATCCTCTGCAATCTTTGCAATCTCAGCAACGTATTGCATGTTATCGAGATACTGGTTTATAAAGTATTTCAGGGTTGGACTTGCAGGACTTCCGCTCTCCTCAAGCAGGTAGGAAAGATATTTTGGCGGAATATAGATCTGACTAAAATTTTTGATCGGTTTTCCTTCCACTATCACAACAGTACGATTTGCTAACATGATTGCAATTTCGTTTATGAGGGATTCTCTTACCTTCTCTTTTTGCTCATCAAAATCGATCGCAGCGCTTGGTTCTATCATACTTTTTCTCCATCTGTATGGCTGGTACTCTCCTTCCTTTCCTTTCATCCAATACTCTTTCATTATCTTCTCGTATCTTGCATATATCTCGTTTGCCATTCTCTTTCCAAAAAAAGTCTCAAGACTTTTCATTATCGCTTTTTTGTTCTCATCATGCAGGGTTTGCATTTCCTTTGGGCTCATTCTTTTTTCAACAGCCGCTTCTATATTCTTCATGGCCTGCCCCATATGCTCACCTTCATTTTTTTTCTACATCACTACCACTCAGCATTTATAACTATGAACAAAAGGGTATATAAAACTAGACCTTGCAGCAGTACTCTTCGATAATTCCTGGCCAGCAACAGGTAGTGATCTCCTTCACCAGCTCGTTGAGCCTGGTTGTAATCTCTCCAGGAGATTATCACCGTCTAATCTATATCGATAATTGTTTTTACTCCTTTCTACGGTGGACGAGATAGTTTTATAACTATTTCGCAATAGTATACCATCCAACACATATGGGAGGAGATATGTTTGCACAGAAAAGAATGCTTTTCTATAAAGCGTGCACTTGCTTATTTTACACTCACTACAACTTTACTACTAAATTCATTCGTGCCTCAAAGATCTTTCTCTGCTCGACCTAACTCTCCATTGGCAGAATCGATCCAAACAACGCTATCAGCGAAATGGAGTGGCGGAATGTGCAGCCTGAACCAAAAAACAGGCATGGTTATTTACGAATCAAAGAACAAGAACGAAAGGGCCGTGTCCTTTCGTCTATCCTCTGC
>CAYSXZ010000002.1:0-22798 GCA_964435235.1 Microcaldota archaeon | reverse complement strand
CCTATAATGAAATGATATACTCCTTTGTAAATAACATAAACACTGTTGAGGGCGGAACGCATATAACTGGATTTAAAACCGCTATTACGCGCGCTCTCAACGAATTCCTAAAAGCCTCAAATTATCTAAAAGGAGAGCAGAGGCTTTCAGGCAGCGATGTTCTCGAGGGTCTTACTGCAGTGATTAACCTAAGGGTTCCTGAACCACAGTTCGAAGGCCAAACAAAAACAAAGCTTGGAAACAGTGAGATAAAGGGATTTGTGGACAGTGTGGTTTATGATTCTCTTAAAACATTCCTGGAAGAGCGTCCAAGTGATACACGCGCCATAGCAGAGAAGGTTTTGCGTTCTATGCAGGCAAGGGAGGCAGCACAAAAGGCGAAGGATCTCATAAGAAGAAAGAGTGTGTTTGAATCAAGCATCCTGCCAGGAAAGCTTGCAGATTGTACAGAAGGAGATCCAACCAAAGCCGAGCTTTTCTTAGTGGAGGGAGATTCGGCAGGTGGTTCGAGCAAGCAGGCACGTGATAGGCGGCATCAGGCAATTCTTCCACTGAGGGGTAAGATACTTAATATAGAAAAGGCACCACTTCATCGTGCCCTTGTAAACGAAGAGATAAAATCAATTGCACTCGCCATTGGATCTGGTATTAAGGACGAATTCGACCTTTCAAAGGTGAGATACCACAAAATAATTATCATGACCGATGCTGACGTTGACGGAAGTCATATAAGAACACTTTTACTGACGCTCTTCTATCGCTATTTCAGACCAATAATTGAAAAGGGATATCTATACATCGCTCAACCCCCTTTGTACAGATTAAAAAAAGGAAAAGAGATTGTTTATGCGTATAGCGACGATGAGCTTAACTCCTTGCTTAAAAAGGGATTTGAAGGCGCGGAGATACAGAGGTACAAGGGTCTTGGTGAGATGAACCCAGAGCAGCTTTGGGAGACAACTATGAACCCAGAAACTAGAACCCTAAAACAGGTGACAATAAGGGATGCGATGATGGCAGACGAGTTATTCACTATCCTCATGGGAACAGAAGTAGGGCCAAGAAGAGAGTTCATAGAAGCGCATGCGGTAGAGGTTAAGAACTTGGACATATAGCGGTGTTTTCATGACAGAAAAGATACTTCCAAAAGCAATCGAAGATGACATGAAGGAATCCTACGTCGATTACTCAATGAGTGTAATTGTTGGAAGGGCGTTGCCTGATGTAAGAGATGGTCTAAAGCCGGTCCATAGAAGAATCCTGTATGGAATGCATCAACTCGGAAATCATCACGATAAACCACACAAAAAAAGTGCAAGAATTGTAGGAGAAATTCTCGGAAAATTTCATCCGCATGGTGATGCTGCGATCTACGATTCTCTTATCCGTATGGCGCAGCCATTTTCCCTTAGATATGTTCTAGTTGACGGGCATGGGAATGTTGGAAGTATAGACGGAGATGCTCCGGCAGCGATGCGTTATACAGAAGTTCGTCTCTCCAAACTAGCTAACGAATTACTTGCAGATATAGAAAAGGAAACTGTGGATTTTACACCAAATTTTGATGGCACTCTTAACGAGCCAACCGTTCTTCCATCAAAAATACCAAATCTGCTCATAAATGGTTCATCTGGCATAGCAGTTGGAATGGCAACTAATATTCCGCCCCACAATATTACTGAGATTATAGATGCAACTGTAGCTGTTATAGATGGAGCTGATGAGGATGCTGTATTGAGCATTGTAAAAGGTCCTGATTTTCCGACAGGGGGGATTATAGTCGGTAGGGCAGGGATTGCACAGGCATACAAAAACGGGAAGGGGATAATACGCTTGCGCGGAAGGGCGGAAATCGACAAAGAAAAGAACAAAATAGTAATAACAGAAATACCATATCAACTAACAAAGACAGCGCTTATAGAGGGAATAGCAGAGGCAGTTAAGGCGAAGCGAATAGAAGGGATATCTGGTATAAATGATTATTCAGATAAGAAGGGCATTGCGATTACAATAGACCTTAAGAGAGGTGTAAACCCAGATGTTGTTTTAAATCAACTCTATGTTCATACCCAGCTTGAAAACACATTCGGCATAATCAACCTTGCTTTAGTCGGCAAAAAACCAAAACTTCTTTCTCTTTATTTAATGATAAAGGAATTTATAGAATTCCGAAAAGAGGTTGTAAGGAGAAGGAGTCTCTTTGAACTGAAGGAGGCAGAAGAGCGCGCGCATATCTTGGAAGGGCTTAGAATAGCATTGCAGAACATAGATTCCGTCGTAGCGTTCTTAAAAAGCTCTAAAGATGTGAATGAAGCACGTGCAGGATTGATCAAAAACTATTCGTTAAGCGAGAAACAAGCAAATGCAATTCTTGATATGAAACTCCAGCGCCTTATTTCGTTAGAGCGCGAGAAGATAGAAAACGAATATCAGGAACTTCAGAAGAAAATTGCATGGCTGAAGGAGGTTTTAGCAGATGTTAATAAGATCCTCGGAATAATAAAAGAGGAATTGAAAGAGATAAAAGAGAGGTACGGAGATGATAGACGAACAGAAATAATTGAAGTGGAGGGGGAGATAACGACAGAGGAGCTTGTGCCAAATACAGGAGTAGTAGTTGTAATAACAAACAGAGGATACATCAAACGTGTCCTGCTTTCTGAATATAAAGTACAACACCGCGGCGGAAAAGGAGTGATAGGAGCAGAAACGAAGGAAGACGATTTTGTCAAGGACGTTATAGTTACAAAGAACCACAGTTACATCTTGTTCTTTACAGACAAGGGTCGTGTCCATTGGCTTAAGGCATATCAAATCCCTGAAACTGGAAGATACGCTTCAGGAAAGGCCATAGTTAGTCTGCTTGATCTTAAAGATGAAAAGATAAGTTCATGGATAAGTGTTCCTGGAGAATTTAAGGAATCGGAATATCTTCTCATGGTTACAAAAAATGGCATTGTTAAGCGTACGTCCCTCTCTAATTTCGATAAACCAAGAAAGGGAGGCATAATAGCAATAACGCTAAAGGAAGGCGACGAACTTATAGATGTTATCAGAACGAGCGGAAATGAAGATGTTATCATCGCAACAAAGAACGGCCAGGCAATAAGATTTAATGAAGGGGATGCGCGAGAAACAGGACGTACGGCGCAGGGCGTTATAGGAATAAGACTTTACGAAGGCGATAGTGTAATAGGTGCTGCTAGCTGTAGGAAACCTACCTTGCTTACAATCACAGAAAACGGCTATGGAAAAAGGACATCTATCGAAGAATATAGAACTCAGGCAAGGGGAGGTCACGGAGTAATTAACATAAAAACAGAAGGGCGAAACGGCAATGTAATAGGCATAGCTGCAGTAGATGATAATGATGACGTAATAATTATGAGTACTGGCGGTCAAAGCATTCGAATTCCGACTAAGGACATATCCGTTATAGGTAGAAATACACAAGGTGTTCGTATAATACGTCTTAATGAAGGAGAGAAGGTTGCCGGGTTTGCAGTAGTGCGCTCAGAAAAAACAACAGAAGAAGAGGTAGCAAGGGAGGCAGAAGAAATGGAAGCGCTCCCCACAAAATCAGGCATCACCGAAACAATAAAGACTCCAGAAGAACTTAAGGCTGAAGAAGAAGAGAAAAAGGCTGATTAAAGTGAACTACGAAAATTATAAAAACGCCCCGGTCGGGATTTTCGTTTTAAGTTTATTTTTTGCTCGTTCTTTCGAACCCGAGTCGAGGGAGTGACAGTCCCTAATGCTAGACCAATGTACGCCTGATCTGATTTCGAGTCAGACCCTACACCACCGGAGCTAAGGTGGTTAATGGTATGTTGATTGTTTTTTTAACCTTTTCGACATTGGGCCTGTTATAAGTTATGCGACAACCTTAATAGCAATGCTTTTAAACCTTTTTAACCATATATTATAACATAAGGAAGGGGGGTGGTTTAAGTGGTAATTGACGAGGAGGAAGAACTTGAGGAGGAGGAAGTTCTCAGACTCAATGATGAGGATGCAGAAGCAATGCCATGCAACTGAACCTATTTAAATTGTTTCTTTTTCTTAATCTTCTTAGAATTTTATATGGAGGCGAGACGAAATGATAACCGGTGAAAGAATACTGAGCATAAGCGGAAAAAGAGAAAAAAGAGAGCAGATACAGGGATTGAACATAAATATCGGTATCGAAAAAATTGATGTAAACGGCGAGGATATCGAAATAGAGTATCTTTACACTGCGAATTATGAAAAGGATGTCGGTCAGCTTCAAATAAGAGGAGTGCTTATGGCAAAGGAGGATAAGAAACTCGCTAAGGAAATAGACGATGAGTGGAAGAAAAATAAAAAGATGCCTGAAAACTATATGACCACAGTCCTTAGTGCGATAAATTATAGCGGAAGCGCAAATGGGACGCTTCTTGCAAGAGTGCTTGGCTTGACTGCACCTTTTATTCCTCCAAGAATACAGATTGCCAAAAAGGAGTAAAAGAAATTTAAACCTTCATAGAAGAATATTTCTTATGCCTCCAGTTGTTGAAGTAGAAAATCTAGTAAAAACATACCCGGGAAAGGTTGCGCTATACAATTTTTCGCTTACAATAGAAGAAGGTGGGATCTTTGGGCTTTTGGGCCCAAATGGTTCTGGAAAAAGCACATTTATAAGAATTCTTACTGGTCTGGAGAGCGCAGATTCTGGTAGGATAACGATCTTTGGAAGTCCGCCATCTAAGGAGAATAGAAAAAAGATAGGAGTAGCACCACAGGACAACGCTATCTATCCACTGCTAACCTGCATAGAAAATCTTCTCTATTTTGGGTCGCTTTATGGAGTGACTGGAAGAGAAGCAATGGAAAAGGCAGAGAAATTATTAGAAAATCTTGGAATGAACGAAAAGAAACATACACAGGCAAGATATCTAAGCGGCGGAATGGCACGTAGGTTAAATCTCGCATGCGCCCTTATGCACGACCCGAGATTAATCGTGCTCGATGAACCAACAACTGGTCTCGATCCTTCTACGAGAAGAAAAATGTGGAAAACAGTGATGGATATAACAAATGAAAGTGATACAACAGTTCTACTTACTACACACTATATGGAGGAGGCAGAAGCACTGTGCAAGAGAATAGCATTCATAAATGCAGGCCAGGTTGTCGCCGAAGGAACTCCGGAAGAACTAAAAAAGCTGGCTGGAAAGGAAATGGCGAAAATAAAAAGCCTGCCTGGCGAATATGCAAAACTCGAGCCAATTGTT
Source organism: Microcaldota archaeon (assembly GCA_964435235.1). GTDB lineage: Archaea > Micrarchaeota > Micrarchaeia > Anstonellales > Bilamarchaeaceae > JAVZJR01. The sequence continues at coordinate 17,543 of CAYSXZ010000002.1, read as the reverse complement.
AGGTCGATAAAGGGAATAGAGAATGTAACTGCAACTGAACATGGGATAGTTGTCGAGGCTGACAACATAGCAACGAAAGTGGGCGAAATAACCAAGCTTTTTGGGAAATGCAAAGAGAAGATAATAGAGTTTTCCATCTCAAAGCCGTCGCTTGAGGACGTATTCCTAAAGCTAACCGGAGCGCAACTTAAGGAGGTTGTTAAGAGTGAAACTAAGAAATGAAATAGAAAAGGATGGAAAACAATTCTTCAGAGAGAGTCGCACCCTTGTCCTTCTTTTTGTAGCTCCGATTATTGTGCTCTTGATACTTGGTGGGGTTTTTGGACGAGCGTCTATAGATATAGGCGGAACAGCAATTGGTTTATGCGATCTCGATAACAGCACTGTTTCCTCTATTTTTGTCGGTGGCATTTCAAACAACAGCAAGATAATAGATTACAGCTACGTTGGTAATTGTAGTTCTTTTATCGAAAGGGAAGTGCGTGAAGGAAGGCTTGCCGCGGGCGTTATAATACCAGAAGGTTTCGAACGCGGTATCACAGAAGGAGAATCGCAAAGATTAGCAGTGTTTATAGATAATTCCAGAATTCAGACATGGCCTTCGATCGAGGCATTTATGAAAGCAGCGGTTCAGGAAACCGGGCAGGAAATCGGAACAGAGTTTATAATTACGGTTTGGGAGAGGCTGGATGATGCAAATAAGCAACTTGAAAATTTACTCGAAGGTCTGAATCAAACACGAGCAAGAGCGATAGGGATGCAGGCAAGACTAAAGGAAACATCAGATTCGCTTGAACAAATAAATATTACGGTTGTTGAAAACGAGTTAGAAGCCGCCAACGCGACGGTTAACAAAACGTTAGATGTGCTTTCATCTGCGGAAATGAACCTTACAGAGATAGAATCAAGATTCGCAGCATACGACGAAGAGTTAAAGAGCAGCGAAAGTGATCTTATCGAAATAAACGAAACATTAACAAATGCAAGCGCGTATGTAAAAAATGCAAAGGAGGGAATAAACTGCTCCGACCCAATATTCACAGCATATTGTTTTTCGCTCGATTTGCTCGATGGAAAGATAGATTCGGCAAAGATTTCGGTTGAAGAACGATTAATAAAAGTAAGAAATGCAAGAACTAGTCTTGCTGAAGCAAACGCAACTATACAAAACTTTAAGGCAGATATAGCACGCGCAAAGGGAGGTGCTGGAGAAGCAGAACGAAGAATTGAGAACATGCGGAATTTTGTTTATGGGCTTGCTCAAAGTAGAAAGGAAGCATTATTAACGATCAAGGAAATAAATCTATCACTCGCTGAAACGATAGAAAAGAGTTACGAATTAGAAAGGATAATAGTAGATAGTCAGGGGCAAATAGGCAGTATAACATCAAGAAGACCAGAATCTGTAGTTTCTCCTATTCTGCTTTCATCAAATTATCTTTTTGGGCAGAGAACATTCTTTGATTTTCTTTTGCCCAGCCTGCTACCGATGATACTTATGTTCATTGCATTGTTCCTTTCTTCGACTTCTCTTGTTCGCGAAAAGAGTAGTGGAACGCTTAGCAGGATTGCGTCTTCTCAGATAAATCCTTTCGAATATGCAGCAACAAAAGTACTTAGTTATACTATTGTGCTAATTCCAGAAGTGATTTTACTTACGGTTGTGGCTGCGATAGTTTATTCAGCGTTCCCTCTGTTCGATATTGGCGCAGTGTTATTTATCTTTGAGACGCTTCTCCTTCTTCTTCTCGCTTTTACGGCAATTGGCGTTCTCATAGCAGTATATTCAGAATCCGAAGCTACTGCATTCCTCGCATCGCTCGTTGTTGGATTGCCATTACTTTTCTTAAGCGGTCTTGTGTTCCCGTTTGAGTTTATGCCGTCTTCCATAGCAATGCTTGGCTATGCTTCTCCACTTACTCAAGCAGTATTGAGCATGCAATCAGTCATTCTTTACCATTCACCGCAAGCGATTGGTTTTGGTGTATTGATTATATACGCAGTAGTATTTACCCTACTTGCAGGATTCTCGATGAAAATGGCTCTGGAAAAGCAGTAAATTAGTAGTAGCCGCCCCAGATAACGTTGCAGTGCATATAATAAGTCCTTATTAAATTACCCTTCTCTGTTAGTTGATCCTTATAAGAATCTACGGTGCAATTCTCAAGAAGCCTCCTTTCTGTGTTATGGGTATAAAATCTTATATGAAACTCCTTTTTGGTTGTATAGTAATTGTCAAGCGTGTTTGATTTTCCAAGGAATATGGCAAAGCATCGAACATCTACTGGTTGTTCTTTATCGGTCCTCTCATAGACCTTTGCGCCAAACCCCCTTATCTCATAAAGATATTTGGAATCGAAAAGAACCGGATAATTAGGAATGCTAATATTTTCTGAGTTTGGAATGTAGTCCGGAGGTTGCTCCATAGGTCCAAATGACCAGATTTCACTTTTTATTATGTAGTTGCCTTGGGCTGTAGGATTTGCTTTGAAAAAGTTTTCTGTTGCTTGAGCAAGGCCGTCCCCAAGAAGTTCTTCCATGGTTTTGTTCGTCACTTTAACTTGCTTCTCTTCACTGAAGCCTGTTTCTCCAGCAATCCACACGGCCGCTAGTACTCCAATAAGAAGTAGAAGCACAATAAACATCTCATTTATTTCGAATTCGCCTTTTCTTAGCATCAAAGTCACCTTTTCTTATTTTCTTATTATGAACAACAACCAATATTAATGTTGGCTTAACGTCATTTAAGCCTATGCTGGAATCATAGAAGCGCTTTCTTTTAGAATGTAGAATAGTGCAACTGATTCTGGAAGTTCTTTCTTCTCGCCTTTTTTATAAGGTCCGAATGTGCTCTCCGCTATTTCAAGAGATGGCACGTCTTCATTAAAAACAACTAAAAGTTGTCTTTTTTTATCCAGTAAGGCGTCATCAAGCGGATCGAATTTATCTACATCTTCAACTATCCGTGCTACAAGTGCTGTTTCACCATGTATGCTGTTCGGAACCCGAATTAGCTTGCTCATGTCATGCGTCACCGCTGCGTCTGCATTTATGGAAAGTACAGGTAGAGACTTTGCGATATTCGCGACCTTTTTTGGAATATCCGAAAGCTTCATTGAGGACCTACTCCAGTCTCCTTCTTTTATTCCTTCTATAAACATTTTTCTTTTACTCTCATCCGCAAAGATTCTCGGTGCTAGCCTTGTTGGATCTGCTATTATGCTTCTCGCAATCCTCCCCCTATAACCTCCCTCATCTGGTCTTGGTCCGTACAGTTTTTCTACCCATTCGAAAAAATCTTCGTATCTAAGACCTTCTCCCCTAATATAGTTAACAATCTCTCTTCTTTCATCGCCCTCAAGAAGGAGGTATTCGCTATCTGTTACATGCACGTGATAGCCGCGATTTCCTGAGAAAACAATTAGAATATCGCTTTTCGATAATCCAAAATCGCCCAAAAGAAATTCTTCTACAAGTCGAATGACGTCCTGCTTTGCTTCGTCTAACCTTGAATAGACTGCGTATTTGCCATCTGCATGAATATCTAGATCAAAAATCAGATCTGCTCCAATCCTCTGCTTTTTCTCTATTGGTGTTGCGGCGGGAAAATTATAGTAGGACGCAGAGTGAGAAACGAAAAATGGAGTATTCGATATTAGATATCCTCTAAATTCTGACACGCTTCCAAAGGCAAGATGCCTAGAGTCTATTTTTTTACTATTACCCACCCCAAATTCCCTGCGTTCTATATTTTTTATCCTAAAATCTGCATCTGAATAATAATCAGAAAACCTAGAAAGGATATACCTTTTTTCATTCGGATTCATAGCACAACCTCTTTTGCTCTTTTGTGCCAATTGAGTGGATTACTTATACCACAATTTGCTCTGCATAAACCATAACCTATTACTGTAGCGCAAGAAGGAACTGCGTATCTTTTTTTTCTCGCATGCTCGACTTGATATCTTGTTATTTTCTCATTGAAATCTGGTAAATTTGAAAAGAAACTTACAATATCATCATCGCTTAAACCTATTCCTATAAAATAAACTGCAAGATAGAATCTTGCGATGTGTGGGATATTCTGATGTCTCTTTACAGAATCTATTAATTCTGCGATACATGGAGGATGACTTCCCTCGAGTTGTGCCACTCTCTTTACCTCTACTTTTGGAAGCTCAGCAAGAAGGCGCTTTGCAGCCAAGACTATTTTTTCCGGTGGGTCCTTTACAAGCGGGGTTTTTGCTATGTGCTTTCTCACCGCCTCTTCCACCATCCTCTTCTTTTCGTTTTTTGTTATCGCTACAAACCCTTCCCGTATCTTTCTATTTGTTAGTTGGTAATGCGGAGAGCGAGGTGTGAATCTAAGAAAAATAGGGAGCTTAACGACCATCTGCCCGTTTCTATCTAACGAGCTTATCCCAAGTTCATTCGCGACGGTGTTTACAACCTCATCGTTTTCATCGTCCAAAAAGGAACGGATTTTTTTGGATTCGTTTATAGCAAACTTGTTCGTCAAATAACTGTTCCTTAAATAACCTAATATCACACGTGCTACTGCATACGCAAGCAAATCTTTTTTCTTTTCTTCGTCGTTTGCATAAATACTTTTTCGTATCTTACCGTTTATCGCATCGATTATTCTTTGCACGGCCATCTCAATTATTTCGTCTGTTGCGGCCTCGAGCCCTTCCGATCTTAGGAGTTCCTTTGCTGCAGATGTAAAAGGATAGCGGACAGCAAAATTAAGGTCACCCACCATGAAGATAATTTGCAATCCTTATTTTATAAACCTTTTTCGTATTTCTGTAAATAGTATGTAGCCAAGGTCGAATAAAAGGATTGCAACAGCATAATCCCACCGCCCAATGAAGAGCATCAAAACTGCGCCGATTTTTAGAAAAAGTCGGTATTCCGTAAGGAACCTAAATCTTCCTACAAAATCCTGCTCATCAAGGAAAGCGAGCAGCATAAAGTAGAACAGATAATTAAGCTGTACCGTCGGAAAGCCAAAATAAAACAATGTAAGAATGGATGTAACGAATCCAGTAATATGACTTATGTTATCTATCTTCCTAGCAAAAACCTGCGCCAAAAGAGCACCAAGGAATATTTCGGAGAATGAAGCTGTGCTTATTAGATATCCTATGATTCCTCCGTAAAAGATTGCCAGAGGGAACTTTACTACCCCCTTCCCTTTTCTATCGTCCTCTATCCAGTCTACCCACTTTACGAAGAAGCCTGCAACGAAAGCGAGTAGGTAATTTATCAACACCATTGATTTACACCTTCAGTCTCGAATATACAAGCGGGAATATTATTGTTGCATCCCCGCTAACAGTTATATGGCTTCCGCTTTCTTTTATCTTTCCCCAGGACACCCCTTCTCTCGTTCTTGCCCCTGATAGAGAGCCGTCCCACTCTGGTGCGGATGTGATATAAACAGCATAGTCCAACCCGCCGCGAAGGATGTTCACTCCTATAGCATGATGCTTTGATATTCCGCCGCCAATTATTATACCGCCTGTTTTCTCTGCATTGAGAGTTATAGAAGCAAGCTGTTGCATATCTGCTGTCACATCTATACCAAAATCCTTTCTTTTCTGCTTAAAGAAATAAACCTGAAGACCGATTGCTGAATCTGTAATTCCTGGTGAAAAAACAGGAATATTGTTTTTCGCGCACCAGTACAAGAACGAATCCTTGTCGCTTACCGATTTCCCTATGGCTTTTGCAATTTCGCTTGGCGAGACAACCTTTTTTTCATTATACATTTTCTCGAATATATCCTGCATTCTTTTTTCTAAGAATTCGTATCTATCATTTGGGACTAATATATTACCGATGCGATTTATTCCCTTCTTGTGCAATTCTCCGTCATCAAGATCGAAATCGCCAAGAAGATAAGACTTCTCTGTTCGTATGAGGTCATGGTCTAAACTTCCTCCTGTTGTAATTATGACATCCACGAATCTTCTTCTGCACATATCAGCAAAAATTCCGCGAAGGCCTGATGCGATTATGTTGGCAGTGAACGTCAAAAAGATAGTTGCTCTCTCTCTTTTCATTTTTTCTATGAGCCTTACCGCCCTGCCCAAATTCGTTGCCTGGAAGCCGATGTGCTCGAAGTCGGAGAAAATATTCTTCGGGTCAATATCTTTTATCTCATCCATGAGATGATTATCATAGCAAAGTTTTTTAATTTCAGAAGGGTTATGGCGTTGAGGTCGGTTTATATGGAAAAAAGAAAGGTTCTTATCTTGGGGGCTGCAGGAAGGGATTTCCACAACTTTAATGTCTTTTTCAGGAGAAATCGCGCCTATGAGGTCGTTGGTTTTACTGCAGCACAGATACCAAAGATTGCCGGGCGTAAATATCCTCCAGAGCTTGCTGGAAAATTTTATCCAGACGGTATTCCTATTTACGAGGAGAAAGATCTCGAATTGCTGATAAAACAGTATGAAGTAGACGAGGTTTATTTTTCCTATTCTGATGTTTCAAATTCGCACGTGATGCGCCTTGCTGCAAGGGCGCAGAGCGCAGGCGCAAGCTTTGCACTGCTCGGGCCAAAGGACACCATGTTAAAAAGCACGAAAAAGATTATTGCCGTTTGCGCTGTGAGAACAGGCTCTGGAAAAAGCCCATTAACAAGGAAAATAACCGATATCCTAAAAAGAAAGGAAAAGCGGTTTGTAGTTGTAAGACATCCGATGCCATATGGCGATCTTTTGAAACAGAAGACTCAACGATTTGCAAATTTATCCGATCTTGACAAACACGGATGCACCATAGAAGAGCGGGAAGAGTATGAACATCATATAAAGAATGGGGTTGTTGTTTATGCGGGGGTTGATTACGAAAAGATACTTCGTAAGGCCGAGAAAGAAGCAGATGTTATAATATGGGATGGAGGAAACAATGACTTTCCATTCTACAAACCAGATCTTCTTTTTGTTGTGGCTGATTCCCTTAGGGCTGGGCACGAATTAGAATATTATCCTGGAGAGACAAATTTCAGGTCAGCAGATGTTATTGTAATAAACAAGGTAAGCGAAAATCAGGCCGGGGCAGAGATGATAAGTAAAAATGCAGCGGAATGTAATCCGCATGCGAAGATAATAGAGGCAGACCTTGAACTCGCAGCGGATGAAAATATAGATATCCAAGGAAAAAAGGTGTTAGTTATCGAAGATGGACCAACCGTCACGCATGGTGGAATGCCGATAGGTGCTGGGTATAACTACGCAAAGAAACATGGTGCGGTTATAATAGACCCGAAACCCCACGCGGTAGGAAGCATAGCTGAAACCTTTGCTAATTATCAGCATCTGAAGGAGGTTCTGCCTGCGATGGGATATTATGGCGAGCAACTAAAAGATCTTGAGGAGAGTATAAACAAAAGCGGTGCTGAGATTGTTGTTGCAGGAACCCCTATCGACCTAAAGCGTGTGCTATCAGTCGATATCCCTATCCTTCATATTACTTATAACATCAAAGAGATTAGCGGAAGCATAGAAGATACTCTTTTGGCGGCAAATATTTTATAACCATATAATCTCATTAATTTATGGGCAAAGAACGCATAATTGTCCATGTCGATTTGGATTATTTCTTCGCGCAGGCTGAAGAGCGCGAGCACCCAGAGTATGCTGGCAGGCCTATCATCGTGTGCGTATATACAGATATAGAGCGAGGGCGCGGTGTTGTTTCAACTGCGAATTATGCTGCACGAGCATTTGGCGTGCGTTCTGGAATGCCGATATTTGAAGCACGAAAACTGGCACAGGGGAAGGATGCAATCTTCCTTCCTGGAAATTACGAATTGTACGAACGACTTTCTGCCGGCATAGGTGAAATCGTTGCACGATATGGCGATACATTCGAGCAGGCATCCATAGACGAATTCTTTCTGGATCTGACAGCAAGATGTGATGGCGATTACACAAAGGCGAAGGAAATAGCAGAAAAGATAAAGGCAGACATCTTCGCAAAATATAAACTAACATGCTCGATAGGAATCGGCCCGAACAAATTGGTAGCGAAGATAGCGAGCGATTTCAAAAAACCAGATGGTTTAACCGTTATATTGCCGGAGAAGGTGCAGGAATTCCTCGATCCTCTTCCTATAGACAAGATTCTCGGGATAGGAAGAAAAACAAAGGAATATTTTGAAGCAAGAGGAATAAAAACGGTAAGGGATCTTAGAGAGACAGGCGCTGCCATCCTTATAGAGGAATTTGGAAAAACTATTGGAAACTGGCTTTATGCTGCGGCACGTGGAATAGATGATTCTCCAGTTGGCTTAATCGAAGGACAGAAACAATTCAGCCGGATAAAAACGCTGAAGGAACCGAGCGATAATTTGGACGAGATAATAAAAGAATTGGATCAGCTCGTGAAGGAGGTTATTGCTGAGATGAAGCGCAATGAGGTTTGGTGCAAGACAGTTGGTATAAACGCTGTTGATATTAACATGAGGATGCATACAAAATCAAAAACCCTTTCGCATCCAACAGATGAGCCGGAAATTCTGTTGAAGAGAATAGTTGAACTTTATTCCGAACTTCTTGATGAAGTTAGATTGCCAATGAGAAGGATTGGTGTAAGAGTAGAGAATTTCGAAAGTGTAAAAGGGCAGAGAAAACTTGAAGAATTTTAAATACAATTCAGAATTTGCAACTTATGTTACTTGTTTTCTCCCTTATATCGTCCTTCGTAAAGAGAATTTGCTTTTTCTGCCAATCTTATGAAGACTAACTGGCCTATCTTTGCGTTTTTCTTTAAAGTTATTCCGTGCTTGTTGTATACAATAAGCAGCGCTTCACTTCTTCCTTCGTATCCAGGATCCCATAGCGCACAGTTTAAGTCTGCACCACATCTAAGTAGGGAAGAGCGTGGAAGGCATATCGCGGCAACATCAGCTGGTATCTTTACATATTCATTAAAAATTACTTTGTAGGGGCCTGGGTCGAGATGCACCTCATCATCCTTATACTCAATTGCGCTGCTGTCGCTTATCTTTCTTGTCGAGTTGTCAAAATCTATTCTGCCTGGAGAATCAAACCTTCTAACCTCTTTTAAAGTAACGTCTATTCCTGCAGGTTGGTATTGGCTCTCAGATATCAACTTCTCTACTATTTTAGATAGATGCTGTTTTGGTATGATCATATCAGAAAATTTGTCGGCTAATGATTAAAAACTCTATTGCGGAGGTATTCCTCATGAGCGAAAAAAAAATGGATTCGTTTATAGCGCAGATAAAAAGGGCGCACGCTAAAAAGCTCAAGATAGTTATGACTGGAGGGGTCTTTGACGTTTTGCATGCAGGACATATTTTTACCCTAAACGAAGCTAAAAAGCATGGCGATTTTCTTGTCGTTGTGGTTGCGAATGACAGTTATATTAGAAAAAAAGGAAGAAAACCGATACATTCGCAGAGATATCGCGCGATGATGGTCGAGGCGCTCAAGCCCGTCGATGTTGTTGTCCCCGGTGGTCAAAACCCGATGGCACTCATTAAAATGATTAAACCAGATGTAATTGTTTATGGTTATGACCAGAAACCATTTCTAAGACCAAAAGGCGTAAAGATAGTAAGACTGACTAAGTATATCGAGCCTGAAAAATTCAAGACGAACAAGATAATTAAAAAACTAGGTATATAGGGTGGTTGTATGGAGATAGGAACACTAAGGATAGACATTCCGGAAGGTTGCAATCTTATTCTTGGGCATACGCATTTTATAAAGAGCGTTGAGGATTTGTACGAAGCGCTCATAGAGAGTGGCGCTGCGATTAAATTCGGAATCGCGTTTTGCGAAGCATCTGGTGACAGATTAGTACGAAGCGATGGGAACGATGAGATGCTTATTAAACATGCTGAAAAAGAAGCAATGAAGATTGCTGCTGGGCATACATTCGTAATATTCATTAAGAACGCCTATCCAATAAACATCCTAAACAGGATAAAAAATGTAAGCGAGGTATGCAGCGTATATGCAGCAACAGCCAATCCTATAGAAGTGGTTTATGTTGAAACGCAACTAGGACGAGCTATAATCGGGGTTGTTGACGGTGAGAAGTCAATTGGTATAGAAAACGAGGAAAAGAAAAGATGGAGAAAAGAATTCTTAAGAAAATTAGGATATAAAAGATAAATAGTATTGGTTACGAAATTACGGTTCCGGAAGGCTTTTTCTTCGATTTTACTATTTTCACATTCGAGGGAGTAAGAAGTATCATGTTCTGAGTAAGGAGCGCAATATCGCCATTTATCTTTACAGAATGATTCTTAAGTTTTGCTATTATTCCCTTTAACCTATTTGGTTGTTTTGAAAGCGGTGTTACATTTAATATTATAATATTCTTTTCTCCTAACTCCTTTATTGCAAGGTCTCCGTCCCCTTCGTTTCTCAAGTCTACTCTCTTGACATAAAAGTCAGCGGGAGGATTTACAACATCTCCTTCAGATTCCATTATTTCCGCAAGGTCTGGCATTTCGCTCTTTTCAGCTTTCCCAAAAATTTTATCTAATAGTCCCATTTCGGTCACCTTTCTCGAGTACTAATGCTTTTAATTAATAATATGAATTTTTAAATACCTTTGTTTCAGAAAACTTTTTCTCCAACATAAACTTTTATGCCAGATGGGGTTACTTTAAACGGTACAAGTTCTCTAGAATGGTCCGTTCCTCTCATCTTAAAAATCTCAAGAGCACGTATTCTCCTGTCCTCTCTGTCAAGATTGTAAAGATTTATTATGCCGTCCATAACAAAATGCTCTATGTCGTATGTCATCTCGGCCTTCTTTGCAGTAGTTGCTTCTAGAGTGGTTATGCTTGTACAGTCAAGATTTCTAAGCAAGGAGAGAAATTCGAAGAGGGTTTGTCTATATTCCAGTTCGCTTGAAAAAGACATCCTTATCATGGTTGCAGAATCTATCACCGCCCTTTTCACATCATTGCTAGTTATCTGTTCTTCTATAATGTTTGCAACCTCTTCCAACTCTAGTTTATCTGGTTTTACTATGTTTAGTTTTTTTGATTTCATCAGCTGAGGAACATCTGTGAACAAAGGAAACGTATTCTTCATGTTCTCAACTATATCATCTGCTGTTTCTTCTAAGGTTATGTATACGCCGTTTTCCCCATTTTTTGCTCCTCTATAAATAAACTCAAAACCAAAAGAAGTCTTTCCGCAGCCAGGTCCGCCATATAGAGCTACGTGTCTTCTTCTTGGGATACCACCATTAAGCATCTCGTCCAAACCAGTGATTCCTGTTTTTACCCTATCCATAAACGCCACCTCTTAGCCTATTCGACGGTGAAGTCTTTAAAACTATATGTTTATAAGCAATTATCGAACCATAATAACATAATAAATAAATTAGGGAGGATGATGTCTCGATGATAGAAACATGCGAGAGATGCGGAAATCAGAGCGCCAAACTTGAGAGATGCGATTACTGCGGAAGAAAGATATGTTTTTCATGTATAAAGAGTTCGAAAAGAAAAAAGGTTGGAAGGCTTTACATCTGCAAGGACTGCTGGGGGGATATGCAAAAGAGAAAAAAATTTAAGGCATATAGTTATAGACAAGAATAGCCTACTCAAGTTTCCAATATTTTTTGTTTTTAATGAACAATTTCTGAGCTTCCAAAAGATCCATATAAAACGATTCCTCGTCCTTATGAAGCTTTCTTAGGATCCTAGCTGCAGTTGTTGGGCCTATTCCATATGTTGAAAGTGCTATTAGGGCGCGCTTTCCATACGAATAGAGAAGATTAGCCGCATATTTTTTTTCTTCGCTCGTTCCTTTATTCGGGGCGAGAGAGAAACGGTTGCATTTTGGGCATTTTAGATCCGAATCCTTTGCGGTTGCAAGATAGATGTATCTGGTTGCGCCGCAATTTAAGCAGACCATCGATTCGACTTTCGAAAGGATGTGCTCTTTCATAGCCAGTATTATTTTCTCCCTAGGCTCAAAGATACCTATCGCCTCTCCACCACTCGCTCTTGCAAGCCCTATCTTAGCAAAGAAGCTGGGCTCTTCGCGAACATCTACATAGACTGAAATCTTACCGTTTTGAGCATTCTTCAGAATCTCTTCTGTTTTTTTCACATCGAAATATCTTGAGAAAAGATAGCGGAGCGCTTCTTCGTAAATAACCGAGTATCTCATACTATCCACTAGACGCTGTGTAGCTGTTGCCTCTTCGGAGAGGAAACCAAAAAGCCTTCCGACATGAGTAAATGCAAATCGCATCATCGTGGAATTGTGGACACTACGTTCAAGTTCTCTCCTTGCATTTTTTATCCCATTGAATGCAGAAATTATATGCTCCTGTTTGAGCGCAAATGGTAGTTTAATCATAATGCGATAAGGATCGGAAACCGTTCGAATGCTCTCTCCAATAAGTCTGGAGAGTCTATCTGCGAAAAGCCTTCCGATAGTTCCATTTACCTTGCTTCCGAATGGCGCGTGTATAATAACCAATTCCTTAACTATTTCTATTATTATGGTTTTTTCATCAGGCAGAGGTTTAACATCGCTCTTTCTTCCTCTTCGCATCATACAAGCAGCTTGCGCAACTTCGTACGGTACCGGAATCTCCTCCCCTGCCCAGGATGGTATCGCTATATCTGTTCCAGAGCCTGGTGATGCAAGCACTTCGGTTTCCGTTATATCAGCAATCTGCCAGACCTGTCCCTTCGAGAGAAAAACAGAGCCAACTTCTAAGTTCATCACAAAATCTTCATCAAGAGATGCTATAGCCCTATTAGAAGAGATGTCCTTTAGGACGTAACGCTTTACCTTTGGTATGGTACTCAAGTTTGAGAAATAATACTCTCTTGCTCTCGCTTTTGGTTTTATCCACGCATCCTTTCCATCTTCACGTTCGTCATAAAATATTATGCCTTCCCCATATAGTTGAAGCGCTATCTTTCGCAATTTCTCGTATGTTATTCCATACCCACCTGCCCTGCTTAGAATCTTGTGGGCGTCGGACAGAGTGACACCTGAGAGTTCGATGGCGATGCCGGTAAGCTGATGTGCTATAACATCGAGTGCTCCGCAATCCATATTCTTTTCTTCCAGCCACCCATTCTTTACAAGCGAGATTATAGCTTCTCCTTCGAGTTGATCGTCAAAATCTGTAGCAATTATTATTCCCTTCGGTATTTTTTCTATAGAATGACCAGAACGACCTATTCGTTGCATTAGTCTAGACGCCTGGTGAGGGGAGCCGTATTGTACTACTAACTCAACATCCCCTATATCTATGCCGAGCTCCAACGAAGAAGTGCACAAGAGCGACCTTATCTCCCCCTTCTTAAATTTCTCCTCTGCAGCAATGCGCACCTCTTTCGAAAGGGAACCATGATGAATTTCCACCGATGCGCCTTGCTTTTTTAACCAGGCGCCCACCTCTTCGGCTGTGCTTCTGGTGTTTACGAAGATAAGGGAACGATGAGTATCTGCAAGCTGTTTGAGTCTCTCAAGCCTTTTTTCCTGCTCCTGCATAAATTCGATGGATATATCTATCTCCCTTCTTTTTCCTCCTTCAATTACTTCGTAAGCCTCATTTCCAAAGAGCAATCTTCCTGCTTCCAACTCGTTTGCAACTGTTGCGCTTATCCCTATTCGTTTAAAATCAGCTATCTCCGCGAGTCTTTCTAGAGCCAAAGAAAGCTGAACACCGCGCTTATTATCCAGAATATCATGAACTTCGTCTATTATTACGAATCTTACATTTGAAAGATGGGCGCGCATTATCCTACCGAGAAGGAGCGCCTGCAGGCTTTCTATAGTTGTCAGCATGACATGTGGCGGTGCCTTGCGGTGCTTAGTTCTTTCTGTTTGTGTAGTGTCCCCATGACGGATGTCCCTACTCAGATTATACTTGTCGCACCAGTAATGGAATCTTGAAAGAAGATCTCGATTTAGGGAACGAAGAGGGGTGATATAAAGAGCACATATCCCCTTTTCGTCTGGTTTTATCTTTTCAAGAACTGGAAGGAGCGCAGCTTCTGTTTTACCATAGCCAGTCGGAGCGAGTATAAGAACATTCTTGCCTTCGGCTATTTTTGGTATCGCCTTTAGCTGTATTTCGGTAAGGCCACCGAAGCGCTCTTTTATAAGTTCAGAAGAATTCATCAATATTATTTTTATTTTTCAACTTAAAAAATTATCTTCTGCAAACACAAATAAGCTGTAGATTTAAAGCACTAGCCTTTTGTTTTTCTCGAGATAATAATTTCTCTGTAAGAGGCCCATCCCTCATAAACCCATCTTTTGGTTCCTTATCTTTAAGATGCGCTCTTGCGCACTCTACTTCCTTTATAATCTTTGCAATCTCTTTACTCATCATACACTCACACCTTTGTTTTTTCTGTAATTCCTTCGGTTGGCTTCGCTTTTGATAGCAATAGCACTGAGAGGAATAAAACAGATTTTAGTAATGTTATACTATTAAAACAAATATATTTAAATGTAGATGATAATTTTTTTCTCAGGTTGTTTATACTGAGAGAGTTGATTAAATGAACATATCCGAGTTAAAGACTGGTTCTTTCGAAGGACATATCGAGGGAGAGATCGTAGAGCTCGAAGCCCCGAAGAAGATAACCACAAGATTTGGAAGACAGCTTATAGTCGCAAACGGGACATTGCGCGACGAGAGCGGAGAGATAAAACTTGCACTATGGAACGAAGATGCAACAAGATTCTCAAAAGGAGATCGCATAAGAATAACGAATGGATGGGTATCTGAATTCCAAGGAGAGCTTAAGGTTTCTCCTGGAAAGACAGGAAAGATAGAGAAGGTGCAATGAGTAATTGTTATTTTATTTTTGAACAATTACTTTGAAAACTTCTCGATTAGTTCATCCTTTGATATGTATCCAGAATAAACATCTCCATTTATTACTGTTGTTGGGTATTGCGAAACTGCAAATTGACGCATGAACCCCTCTGCTACTTGACTTCCAATCTCCCCATCAAAGGAATATATCCTTACCTTTATGTTTCGCGTTGCAACTGTATCTCTTGCTGACAGAATATCGACCCCTTGCCTCCCACAATCTGTGCAATTTTTATTTGAATAGAAATAAAGAACAATGATGGTCTTGTCGTTGCAGCTCTCCTTAAGTTTTTTTGAAATGAAGTAAGACTGGGCCTCGAGGATGAAATACTGTTTTTTGAGTTCTGGGGCTTCTATCTTTCTTTTATCTTCCAAGAAAGTCAATTCATATCCTAATTTTTCCCTTTTTTCCTCGATAGAGGAAAGCTCTGACTCATAGAGCGGGCAGAATGCTGATGAGTTATCATCTATAAGATAGAGAAGTTGCATAGTAGCAAGATCTTGCGAAAGGGATTCCACTTCCTTTGAAAGGGTCTGGATGTCAGACTTATCTAGGATCGTGCCTACATACACGCCTGCTATGAAAACAACTACAGCAATCACGAACGCTGCAACATACAAAGACCACGCTATCGTTCTCTCCATTTTCACCACGATGTTTTTTCTCTTCTAATTTCCGCAACCGCCATGAGGACGTTATAACAAACCATTAGATACCAATAGAAGATCATGAAAAGTAAAATATATCTAAGCTTTATCCTTTCGCTTTTAAAACTTGATACTGCTGCGTATAGCCAAACAAATGACATAAGAAGCACGAATACGCCAATTACTGTAAACATGTTAAAACTCATAACCACCGATTCCAGAAGAATATATCGAGTATAGAATGGATTATTAAAAATCGCGTTGAGCAAAAGACCAAGGACTATGAAAAAAGCGCTAAGCGTAGCGAAGTTAAGAGGTATAAAAAACATCCCATAATTTCCGAACTCTGGTTTTATCATGAATTTGTATCTCCAATAGTTCCTAATACCGCCGCGCTGCCATCTAACTCTCTGTCTTAGAAGGTCGCCCATGTTATCAGGCGGTTCTGTATAAACTGTAGAATCATCGCTTACAGAGCTTCTTATCTTATAGTTGTGCTGCTGTATCCGCATAGCGATCTCTTGGTCTTCCACAAGATTGTGTTCGTCAAACCCACCTATCTCCTTGAAAATAGAGGCACGGAATATGCTGAATGGACCTGGCGTCACTGGTACGGCATCTAAGTAGGAGAGTAGCTTTCTGCTGAATAGTATCATAAGGTATTCTATTCTCTGGAATTCCCTTATTACAGAATTACTTGGCGCGATTTTCACTGCTGGCGTTACTGCCATTACCTCGTGATCTTCGAAATATGGCAGAAGCTCCTTTAGGACCTTCGGGGTTACATAAGAGTCTGCATCCATCGTAGCTATGAACTCACCACGAGCTCTCTCTATTCCGTAATTAAGCGCTGCGCCCTTTCCACCATTCTTTTTGCTGAAAACTCGTACTCCATATTTTTCGTATTCCTTTGCCACAGTAGCAGTTCTATCAGTAGAACCGTCATCAACGACGATTACATCCAATTTCTCACGTGGATAATCGAGCGTAAGGATGCTGTCTAAACATTTTTTAAGGTATTTCTCTTCGTTGTATGCCGGTATAACTATTGAGACAAGCGGTGTGTTGCCAGACCATTTTGGAGTGGTGTAATAATCTTTTTTGTATTTGAAGAAGAGAAGAAGAAAAAAGACAGTAGTGTAGATTGTAAAGAACGCAACCGAATAGTTTAGGATGTCTATAAGTTCCATAGTTGTTCCCTACATAAAGAGAAGAGACCTTGAAAAGAAAAGGGCTAGGAACATGCCTATAAGTAGGAATGGAATGAATGGTGGCAATTGGGTGTAAACCCATAGTTCTATATCCAACGATTTCAATCTTTTTATCTCATCTTCCGTCGCGAGCCTTTTTATGTCATATTTTTTTATGATTTCAGCGTTCATCAACTCCAGAGCAATGACATCCTCTGGCTCTAAGTACTCGGGTTTAATCTTCTCTGCAAGCATATAAGAAAGATCATCTTTGTAAACAAGGAAAAAGATTAACACTGCAAAGAGTATTGTTAATATAGTAAAGTAGATTGGAGAGAAAAGTATCGAATTAACATACACATAGGAAAAGATTGCATACGGAACTATCATGAGAAGATATGCAAACCTTGGCCTTTTTTTCTCCTGTCTGAAAAGCTTCATGCCAAATGTTATCATTACGTAAACAGAAAAGAGCAATCCTGCAAATATCATTATCGAGAATATGAATGGCATCCCGAACGGCATCCCTACAAAAGAGGGATGGATCGGAAGGAGGAGCATAACAGAGGCAAGGACAAATAAATCAGCACCGCCGAGCTGGCCGACTCTGTAGAAGATATATCCAATAACTGAGAAGAAGATCGCAACTGCAAGCGAAAATAAAAAGAGTTGCTCCTGATAGAATATAAGATTCGTGATAAATGCAACTGCAAGGAAAACATGCAGAACAGTATCCGGCACATTTTTTCTGTTGAATAAATCGTAATAAGCAGCGACCGAAACTCCTATGAATGCAATTATTAAGCGAAAAAGTTCGCCTGGCATCTGAATATTTCCGAATAC
>CAYSXZ010000001.1:0-21405 GCA_964435235.1 Microcaldota archaeon | reverse complement strand
TATACCAAAAGGTTTTAAACCAAAAGGTATAATTCAAAAAAATACTTGGGCTCCAAAAATTTGTTTTCAGGTGGAAACAAAATTGCTCCTGTCGGGATTGTCAGCCAGCTGGCAAAGTTTGGTTACCAGAGAGAGGCTTTTGAACCCGAGTTTACGGAGTTCTCTAATCCTGAGAAAACTCAGGACCTTTAATGAAACTTTGCCCGCAGAAAAACATGGACAAAATTTCTGAGAGTCCGTTGTCCTTAACCGGGCTAGACTACAGGAGCTAGAAAAATATAAGAAAGAAAAGGATTTAAAAGAAACTAAGCTTTTTTTGCTTTTATTTCTTTGTTCTTTGGTCGGAGATAGGTGGAACCACACTTTCTGCATTTTTCTGCGTCTCTCTTATTTCTAGTCTTACATCTTCTGCATATAGATATGCCAGCTATCAAAGCGTCTGCTTCAGGAAATTTTCCCATCTTAACTCACCGTCTAAATGATATTATTTTTTCTTTAATTTTTTAAATCCTCCTTCAAATTCTTCTCCTTCTTCTTTTAATTCCTCCTCAAATTCTTCCTCTTCTGTTTTTTCTTTAGGTTTCTTTACAGCAACCCTTTTCTTCACTTCTTCCTCTATTTCTTTCTGTTTTCTTACCTCTTTTTCTAGATCCTCTTCAACCTTGCTCTTTCCGAAATAGTAGCCGCTAAGAAACATAATTGCTGAGATGAAAATCACTGCTATAGGAAACCCGAGATAGAGCGCAGGAAGAATAGCAGTAGCAAAATTATCCCTGAATTCTATAAACTTCTCAGGTACTGTAATACCGCATCTTGAAATTGTATTGACGTTGTTAACAGAAACGAAATCTATTACTCCTTGGCCAAGGCTGTTTAGATAGGATATTGTAAAATAAAGTCCTCCGATGACGGACGCTACCCCAACAGCGGCCAGTATCAGACTTATAAATTTGTTCTTATTCATTATGTCACCCAAATCTTATTAGTTATTAATTAAGAAGGAATAAAAATCTTAGGAAACCGCTAACATAGTGAATTTAAATGATTTTATACAATATATAACAATATGAACGCGGATACGCTTGCGGAAATAGAGTTGATAGAAGACGTCTATTATGATTACAAAACGACAAAGGCATCCGAGCTTGCGAAGTCGCTCTTGGAGAGTGGCTTAGAAAAGGATGCAAAGATATTGTTAAAGCACGATAACAGATATATCAGAAACGGTGCAGCAGAAGGTGTGACAGGATATTACGCTGAAAATAATAGATGGAACGAAGTAAAAGAACTGCTACAGAGTAACGACAACGAGATATGGCGCGGCGCTTATTGGGCGTTTTACAATTTCATTATTTCTTGCGAATCTATAGGTAAACTTCGCACTCTTAGAAGAGTGATAGAAAATTTACTTGAGGATTCAGCGAAGAGCAGACCGCTAAATATTCAAGTACAATATGACGAAATATCCGAACTAGTAAAGGACATAGATAACAAAATTAATCTTTTGTTAAAAAACCAACCTCCTTCCCTTGCATGGAATTATACAAAGAACACTGTAAAAACAACTGAAGTGGAAAAGAAAAATAAGCTGAAATACTAAATTATTTTCTTGGAAAAAATTTAAGAAGAGAACCTTTAAATAACTGACCTTATTAAAAATTAAGACACCAAATAAAAAATTATATTTTACTTTAGAGAGGTGCTTTTGTGACGACAGTGTATGATGTAGATCCAAACAGGCTTATAGCTAAGGTAGCCGACAGATTGAAAGAGGCTAAGATTCCAAAACCGGCATTCGTTGGTCTTGTGAAAAGCGGTGCTCATACCTCGAGACCTCCAGAGCAAGAAGATTTTTGGTATATAAGATGTGCTTCCATACTAAGGCAAGCATATATTAGTAATAAAATAGGAACCGGGATGCTAAGAAAACATTATGGTGGAAGAAAAAAGCGTGGGACGAAACCTGAAAGGCACGCACTTGCGGGCGGATCAACTATAAGAAAAGCAATGCAGGAATTGGAAAAGGCGGGTTTTCTGGCAAAGGAAAAAAAAGGACGAGTCCTCACGGCTAAAGGAAGAAAACTACTAGACAACGCTGCAAGAGAGGTAAGCGGCTGATGGCTGAGGAAGAAATTGAAGAGATAAGGAAGAAAAAACTTAATGAGCAGAAAAAGTTAGTTGAGGCAGCAAGGGCTGAAGAGCAGCTCAAGGCTGCGCTCAGAATAGCACTTGATGAGACGGCGTATGACCGTCTTATGAATATAAGTTATGCAAATAAGGAATTGTATCTTATGGTTGCACAACGCATAATTGCAATCTTCAGAGAAGTTAAGAGAAAGATAAATGAAGATGAATTGCTTTATGTAATTAGTTCCCTGAAAAACAGGACAGAAAAGTCGATGGAGATAAAATTTCATCGAAAATAATTAATATAAGGTGTATTTTATGAGCAAGAAAGGGTTGAACAAAAAGAAAAGGCTTGCAAAGGCAAATCGAAGGAATAGACGGATACCTCCGTTCGTATTTCTGAAGACGAATAGAAGAGTTACGGTAAATAAATACAGAAGAGATTGGAGGACAGATAAGCTCCATATAACTGATGAGGAATGATAACATGGCTGGAGAAAGATTAGAAAGAATTTACACAGTTCCGCTCGGAGAGGCATATGATTATGTAAGAACGAAAAGGACGAGAAGGGCAGTTAAGTTCCTCAGGGCTTTTATATCAAAACACATGAAGACTGAAAGTGAGAATGTTAAGTTAAGTAGTGCGCTTAATGCGTATCTATGGAAAAGAGGAATGCAGAAGCCACCACGAAGGGTGAAGATAAGAACCATAAAGGAAAATGGAAGAGTTAAAGCTTATCTCGCTGACGAGAAGATAGAGGAACCGAAGAGAGAAGAAGCACCCAAAAAAGAGGAGAAGCCAAAGGAAGTACACGTGGAGAGGGAAAAGCCTGAAGATAAAAAGAAGGAGGAGCTTAAGAAAGAGGAGATAAAACACGAAACTGCTGCGCTTGCTGAAAAGGAGGCTAAAAAAGCAATCGTGGAAGAGAAGGAGAAAACAGAACTTGCTCAAAAGAAAAAGATGGTGCATGGTAGAAATGTATGAGGGAAACCTAATGAGAAAATGCGATTACTACGGCAACCCTTGGATAGGGATGTTTATAAAAACGAATGATGAATTCACACTTTTGCCTGTCGACAGCCCAAAGAAACTTGAGGATAAAGTTGCGCTGCTTGAAACGAACAAGATGAAGATAAGCATAGGGGAGTCCAATCTTATTGGGATATATACCGCTATGAATAATAACGGTGTTATCCTGCCGAACATAGCGACAGAAGAGGAACGGACGGCGATAGAAAAACTTGGGATTAATGTTTATAAATCGAATGACAAGCACAACGCACACGGAAACAATATAGTAGTCAATGATAAGGGAGGAATAATAAACGAGCATATCTCATCGCGCGAGAGAAGAACGATGGAGGATGTGTTGGGTGTAGAACTCGTACCTATGCGAATTGCGGGGTATAGTACTGTAGGAAGCGCGTGTATAACTACAAATAAGGGATTTTTAGTAAACTATAAAGCAAATGACGAAGAGATAAGAACAATAAGCAAAATATTAAAAGTAAAAGGGGATAGAGGAAGCGTTAATACTGGCGTTGGCTTCGTATCATACGGCACAGTAGCAAACACTAAAGGATATCTGGCAGGAGAAGCCACCACTGCTTTCGAGTTAGGAAGAGTAATCGAAGCGCTCGGTTTAATTGATATTTAGGGTGATTATTATGAAATACTCGGTCTACGGGAGTATACGACTTAATTCGGAAAAAAGGAATTTTGTTAAAACTGTAGAAGCGAAAACCGAAAATGATGCTAGGGAGAAGGTCCTCTCTATTTTTGGTTCTGCAAATGGTTTGCCCAGGAGCAAGATAAAAATAGATAAGATTGAAAAGGGCAACATAGAGGTGAATAACGATGGCTGATTTGAAACTTGAAGAGGATTATGCAAAGTTAGCTTACGAAACAAAGATTTACAGAAAACAGCTTACTATTCTTCAAAGAGAGATAGAGAGGATAACCCTAACATCGATAGATCTCACAAATGCCTTAAATACTGTCGAAGGGATAAAAAAAGGGGAGGCGCTCGTACCGATTGGTGGGGGCTCGTTTGCAAAAGCTCAAATTTCTGATGTAAATATCTTAGTTCCGGTAGGTGGAGGATATCTAATAGAAATGGACAAAAAAAATGCAGAAGATAGAATGAAAAATCGTATAGAAGCAACAAAGACTGCTGTTCAAAGACTTAGCCAAGAGTTTGGAAGCATATCCGCGAGGCTCGAGGAAGTCACGGCACAGCTCAAGGAACTTGAAAAAAGAATAGCAATAGAACATAGAGTGGAGGAAGAAACAAGGGAGGACTACCTCTAATTACTTTGTTGATCTTCCCTCAATAATCTGATACCATGTTTGATATACTTAAGAAAAAATTATCAGCTTTTGTGAATAGCATAACTGGCGCTGAAAAGGCAAAGGAAGAAGTGAAGAAAGAGAAAAAAGTCGAAGGCCCTCAAGAAACAAAGGCTAAGATTGAGAAAAAACCAGAAACCGGGAAAGAGATAAGGCTTGGGGCTGTAAGCACGGTCAAAAGCCTGTTTTTGAAAGAAGTGGAGATAAGAGAAGAGGATGTGAAGGAACTTCTCGATAATCTTGAGCTTGAACTGCTCGAGGGCGACGTATCGCTCGAGGTTTCGCAAGAGATAATAGAAAAACTAAGAAACGAACTTGTCGGTGCAAAGATAGAGAAAGAAAAATTAAACGAAACTATAAAGGAGAAAATAAAGAAAACGCTAGTTGAAGTAATGGAGCGAAAAAGAATAGATATCGTCGAATATGTGAAATCACATGAAAAGCCTGTGAAAATTCTTTTTCTTGGAATAAACGGTGCTGGGAAAACTACCACGATCGCAAAGATAGCGAAGATGTTAATGGATAACAACATGAGAGTTGTGTTTGCTGCATCCGACACATTCAGAGCGGCTGCGATAGAACAAATCGAAGTACACGCTAATAGACTTGGTGTGAAGGTCATAAAAAAGGATTACGGGAGCGACCCGACATCGGTAGCTTATGATGCCATGAACTATGCTAGGGCTCACGGAACAGATGCAATCCTTATAGACACTGCAGGAAGACAGGAGACAAATATAAATCTCATAAATGAATTGAAAAAAATGAATAGAGTGATAAAACCGGACTTAAAGATTTATGTAGGAGAAAGTATAGCTGGAAATGCGCTTATAGAGCAGGTTGCTTCTTTTAACAGAGAAATAGGTGTTGATGGAGTGATATTGACAAAGCTTGACTGCGATGCAAAAGGAGGAACGATTCTCTCAGTTGCAAAAACCACCGGGGTACCGGTATTATATGTAGGCGTCGGCCAGGATTATGACGATATTGAGTTATTCGACGCTAAAAAGATCGCAGATAGGGTTGTTGGGTAAAGATTTTTAAATTAGTTATGGTAGTATTAATGCGTAGAGAGACAGAAGCTGAATATACTTGTGACTTCTGCTTTGGACAAATAAGAATAAGGCGTAACAATATTTGAGAACGAAGGCTGGGACGTGGACGAAAGGTTCTAGTTTTAGCCTTTTTTCAATTAGAGGTGTTAGAGATGAGTGAAAGAAAGATAGTTGTTCCCGGAGAAAAAATAGCCGAAGGCACGATTAAGATGCCTGGAGCATATAGCGAGGGTGGCGCAACCTACGCCACATTGGTTGGGTTCATAGACGAAACTGGAAGATATGTGCAACTTGAAAGCAGGTATACTCCTACGCCCGATGAGATAGTGGTTGGTATGATAACAGATTCTAGACACGCTGGTTATTCCGTAGACCTCGCACTTCCGAAAGAAGGTTTTATACCATCAAGGGCCGTTAGAATAACGCTGGAGTTAGGTGATTTTATAGTTGCCAGAGTAAGAACAATAGAACGCGGTGGTGTGGTAGAACTCTGCGAGGTAAGAAGGCTACCAAAAGGGAAGATAGTAGAGTTTCCATCTGCAAAGATTCCGCGCTTGATAGGGAAGAAGAGCAGCATGCTCAACATCCTTAGAACAAATGCTGGCGGTGATATTGTCGTAGGAAACAACGGATACGTTTGGATGAGCGAAAGGTGCAATATCCCTCTCCTTCTCAAGGCGCTTGAAATAATAAGAACAAAGGCACATAAACCAGGACTTACTGATGCAATCGCAAAATTTTTCCAGGAGCAAAAGAGGTGAGGATTATGGGTGGATTAAAAGATGTAAAACTTATAGTAGATGGAAAAAGACTTGATGGTAGAGCTCCTACTGAACTCAGACCAATAAAGATGCAGGTAGGTGTAATAAACGAAGCAGACGGTTCGGCATTTATAGAATGGGGAAATAATAAGATAATATGTGGGGTGTTTGGCCCAAGGGAATGCATACCAAAGCACGAGGCAAATCCATACAAGGCACTGGTGAAGTGTAGGTATATGATGTCGCCGTTCGCTTCGCTTGAGGAACATGGAAAAAGCGGGCCTTCTAGAAGGAGTGTAGAACTCTCAAAGGTCATAAGAGAAACATTTCAGAATATTATTCTTGTAGAAGAATTTCCAAATACGGAAATAGATATCTATATAGATGTTTTACAGGCAGACGGCGGCACGAGAACAGCGTCGATAACGGTGGCTGCGCTCGCTCTTGCAAACGCGGGCATACCGATGAAGGATATGGTAACTGCCATTGCAGTTGGCAAAGGCGGAGATGAACTTATAGTAGACCTCGGAAAACTAGAGGATAATTTCGGCCAATCTGATATGCCGTTGGCATTTTCTGCAAGAGAGAAAAAAATTCTCTTAGTGCAGATGGACGGTTTGCTCACAAGGGAAGAGATAGAAAAGCTCCTTGATATGGCGGAAAAAGGTGCAGAGATGGTATACGCAATGCAGGTAGACGCATTAAAGGAGTATTACTTGAAAGATGAAGAAACAAAATTCAAACTTTAAGGTGATCGTATGGGAGACGAGATAAAAGAAATAGTAATGTCTCACATGAGAAAGAATATAATAGCGAATCTACTTGATAGAGGAGAACGTCTGGACGGTAGAAAGTTTGGTGAATACAGAGAGATAGAGATTCAGAAAGGAGTTATAAAAACAGCTGAGGGGTCAGCGCTTGCAAAGATAGGAGATACGCAGGTACTCGTTGCAGTTAAATTTGAAGTAGCTACACCATTTCCAGACAGACCGACAGAGGGGGTTCTAATCACAAATTCGGAGCTTCTTCCGCTTGCCTCCCCCACCTTTGAAACCGGCCCGCCGGATGAAAATTCTATAGAATTAGCAAGGACGGTAGATAGAGCGATAAGAAGTTCGGAAGCAGTAGACCTCAACTCTTTCTATATAGAAGAAGGGAAGGTGCTTGGTCTTTTTATGGATATATACGTGCTGAATCACGCGGGTAATTACACCGATGCTGCGACTCTCGCGGCGAGCACTGCTCTTATCGATACAAAGCTTCCAAAGATAGAGAATGGCACGATAGTAAGGGGAGAGTACGCCGGCATGCTTACCCCAAAAGCAATTCCGATTTCTACCACCCTAGTCAAAATAGGAAATCATTGGATAGTAGATCCCTCTCTAGCCGAGGAGCAGGTGTATGATACTAGAATAACTATCGCTACAACTGATACGCATGTATGTGCTATGCAGAAAGGAAAGGGATGTTTGACAAAAGATGAGTTGCTTTCGAATATAGACATAGCATTTAAAAAAGGTTCTGACATAAGAGAAATACTGCTTTCTTCAGCGAGTAGCTAAGGTGCGGAAAATGAGAACTGTAAAGTATGGAGCAACCATAAGAAAACTTGTAGAAAAGGCAACAGCAACAGCTAAAGCAAAATACGAATGCCCGAAATGCCATAAAAGGAAGGTTGTACGCAAAGGCATGGCGATATGGCGATGTAAATCATGCAATGCAGTTTTTGCAGGGGGAGCCTACTCACTCACAACTGAGGTAGGAGAAGTAGCTGCGCGCCTCATAAATGAATATTCAAAAACATATCGTTAGGTGCATGTGCAATGCCGGAATATAAAGATAGCAGAACGGGGGAGATCATAAAGATGAGCGACGAGAAGAGTTTTCTTTCTACAGGAGTAAAGATTCTTAATAAAACAAGACCGCCAGTGGCGCAGGAGATTTCTACTGATTAGGTTACTACCCGTAGGCTATGATAACAACCAGCAGATACTCCTCAAAGAAAACGAGAGAATTTGCAAAATTTCTCAGTAGAAAGCTCGGCACTTTTTATGTTGCACGAGGGAAAAAAACCATCGAAGATATCATTCTTTATGGAAGAAAAAAAGGGGAGTCTGAGGTAATAGTAATAGAGGAAGAGAAAGGAATTCCGGCATATATTTCAACTATAGAAATTTCCGAAACTGGAAAATGGAGATGGAGTAAAAGAGTGCCAGTGGTGGAATATGAAATTGAGATCAGAAAGCATCATAAGCATTGAATTTCCTGATGGGGATTCGGCAAGAGCTGCAGAGAAGGCACTAACCCATGAGGGTGCCGTTGGTTCGCGTACCAAGTCCAAAGTTAAGCGCAACGGTAAAAAGATAGAAGTAACAATACTTGCGGAAGATATAGTTGCGATGCGCGCAACAATTAATGCATTTATGCGCGAATTTCAGGTATTTGAAAATATTGAAAAGGATAAAGAAGGTATGATAGTTAAAGAGGTGTAATAATGGCTGATGAAAAGGATGAAGCTGCAGAGCTTGGGAAGGCGATTGGAGAATACGAAGATATGCAAAAGCAACTTGAGATGTTGCTGCTTCAGAAGAACCAGCTAAAACTTCAGCTTACAGAGACGAAGAACGCGCAGGAAGAGCTGAAGCATGCCACTGGAGACGTTTATAAATCCGCTGGCTCAATCGTTCTAAAAACGACAAAGGAGGATGCTGAAAAGGACTTAAAGGATAAAAAAGAATTGCTTGAGATAAAACTTAATGCAATTCAGAAAGAAGAGGAGAAACTAAGATCACTCTTAAAGGAGTTGCAGGAGAGCCTCCAAGAGCGGATGAAAAAATATGGACATGAAAAGAAGAAATAAAGAAATTTTTGAAAAATTTTTGGCAGAATGTAAAGGGAAAAAATTTGTAATAGCGACTCACCGCAGAGCGGACGCTGATGGGATTGCGTCTGCTTATGCATTGACTACTATTTTTCCGAATAGCGTAATAGCAGTGCCGGATGAGCTTGATGAAGGTGGGAAAAAACTCGCTGCAAAGCTCGATATCAAAGTAAATGTACTAAGGAAACTCAAAAAATCTTCATTTGACGGAATGATTGTTGTTGATGCAAGCAGTTATGCGATGATTAAAGATGCAGTGGAGTGGGATGTTGTTCTAATCATAGACCATCACGAATTAGATAGCGTGGATATGAAAGCAGATTACATGATAATAGACCCAGACGTGCCATCTACTGGAGAGATAATCGCGTCTCTTATCGGATATGAGAATATTAACAAAACTATTGCGTTTGCTTTATCGGTCGCGATAATAGCCGATGGAGCTCGCTTTAAATCAGCTACTGCTGAAACATTCGAAACCATCGCGAGCTTGATGAAGATATGCGAAGTACCATACGTAGAACTGCTTGATTATGCCGAACCGGAACTTAGTTCCTCTGCAAAGATAGCCGTTATGAAGGCACTCCAGAAATTACAGTTTATCTGGCATGCTGATTACGTGATAGTCACGAGTGAGACAGGCAGTAACGAAAGCGATGCTGCTTCGTTAATTGCAAATATCGCGGATGTAGCATTCGTAGCAAGTTGGAAGGATAAAGAACAAGAAACTAGAATATCCGCGCGCGCTGGCAAAAGATTTCCTATTGGACTTAATGAAATAATGAAAGAGGTTGGAGAATATTTTGGAGGAAAGGGAGGAGGACACCAGAAAGCTGCCGGCGCTTCTGCAAAGGAACATCCAGAAGCCGTCCTTAAAAAATGTGTCGAAATATTAATCACAAAATTAGAGAAAATAAAAGTGGTTTCATGAGAAACATAATTGTTGGCGGACAATATGGGGATGAAGGGAAGGGGAAGATAGTATCCTATCTTGCATTAAATGATAATCCAGAAATTATAGTGCGTGGAGGTGTTGGCCCAAATGCAGGACATGAAGTTAATTATAAAGGTAAGCGCTATCCAATGAGAATGCTCTCTTGTGGTTTTGTGAACAAAAACGCAAGGATACTTATAGGCGCAGGCGTGGTTGTAAACCCGGAGGTATTTCTGAAGGAAGTTGAACTCATTGGTGGAGATCCGAAGAGATGTGGCATAGATTTCAGAGCAACTTGGCTAACTAAGGAACATATAGAGCGGGATAGCTTGCAGACACCTGGAATGATAGGAAGCACGAAGACAGGATGTGGACCTGCTGTAATGGACAGGGCTGGAAGGATTGCAAAAACCGTTGCAGAATGCCCCGAACTTAAACCCTATCTTACTGATGTAGTAAAGGAAATTCATCAGGTAAAAAATGTTTTAATAGAAGGTTCGCAGGGATTTATGCTTTCTGTTTTATACGGAACTTATCCGTTCGTCACTTCAAAGGATGTAAGCGCATCAAGTATCGCTGCTGATGTTGGACTTGGGCCAAAGGACGTAGATGAAGTAATTATGGTAGTAAAGGCTTATACTACTAGGGTTGGTGGAGGCCCCTTTAAGAACGAAGTAAAAACAGAAGAAGCGCAAAAAGCTGGTATGCAGGAGTACGGCACTGTGACAGGACGACCTAGAAGAACTTCGTTTGAATTGCACTGGGATGATCTTAAATTGGCTGCATTAATAAATAGCGCAACACAGATAGCGCTTACCAAGATAGATGTAAAATTTCCAGGAAACGCAAAGGTTAGAAAGTACGAAGAATTAACAGGGGAAGCGAAAAGATTTGTGGAAGAGATAGAAAAAAGAATTGGGGTTCCTGTTACTCTTATCGGTACAGGCCCAGACACAGAAGATATAATAGACAGAAGGGAGAAAATCCTTTAATAGATAAGCAACTATTTACTACTTCGACATTTAAGCCGAGGTCGCATAACCCGGTAGTGCGCGCGCCTGGAGCCTTATCCAGACAGCGCGTTCCCTTGTGGATTGAGAGTTCAAATCTCTCCCTCGGCGTAAAGACGAGGGAGGCAGCGATAGAAAATCGCTTCAACTCCCTCGGCGTAAGACGAGGGAGGCAGTGACCGAAGGTCACCCAATCGCCGCCTGCCCTTTTAGGTGGCGAGCAGTGACCGAAGATCACCCAAACTCCCTCGGCGTTATGTTTATAACTTTTATCTGCAAAACGCAACCATGCACCTCCCATATAAAGGAATAAAAATAGCACTTGATAATGGTGATGGAGACTTCTCGTTCATATCGCATGCGCATTATGACCATCTTAATTCCGTTGAAAGACAAACGAATTTTCTTGCAAGCGAAGAGACATACGAACTTGCAAGTCTTAGTGGAAAATTAAAAACAATCGAAGGTGCGAAGCTCATAGAGGCCGGGCATATCCTTGGTGCAAGACAACTTGTTCTCGAAGAAGATGGAAAAACAACTGTTTATACTGGAGATATATCAATAAAGCCGAATATTTTTGGAATGACTGCAGAAATAAACCAATGCGATAGACTGATAATGGAATCTACATATGCGAAACCTGAATATAAATTTCCTGATAGTTTTGATGTGTATTCTTCAATTGGTGAATGGATTACGAAAAATGATTCGAAGAATATAATCATAGGTGCATATGAGATGGGAAAAACGCAAGAACTGGTGCGCGTGTTGAACGAGTATTGTGGTATCGCCCCAGTGATTACGAAAAAGGCCGAGAGGGTATGCAGGATTTATGAGAAATTTGGAATTAGACTTGATAGATTAGTAGTTGGAAGCAACGAAGCCGAGGAGATTATGAGAGGGAGATTTGTCGGTATAGTTCCAATGAGATACGCAAAAAGGTATTTCGCAGCGAAGCTTACAAAGGCATTCGAAAGAAAAACACTTGTTGCAGTTGCTACTGGTTGGGCGGTAACACACAGGTTTGACACAGATGCGGCGTTTCCACTTAGTGATCACGCAGATTTTGATGATCTACTTTATTATGTTGAGCAGACTGGAGCAAAGGATATCGAATTTTTTGATAATCAGGGCAGTGAACTTTTAACTGCCTTGAAAAGCAGGATTATAAATATTTTATCAAACAAATAAATCTCATAGAATAGAACGTTGTTTTTCTTATGGCCACGGTGGTGTAGTGCCGAAAGGCGCATGATGGTTAGCATGGAGGCCTGTGGAGCCTTAGACCTGAGTTCGAATCTCGGCCGTGGCCCATTATTTCTATGCTTTTTAGTATTTTCCAAATATATACTAATATAAGAAATTGTAATTTTCCTAGAGTTTTCCTGTCGTAGCTAGTTTAATAAGCTTCTCGACTTTTGATTCCTTGCTTTTGCCGCTTGGACCCCTCCCCTTTGGCTTTGATTTGGGGCCTTGGATCTTTTTCTTTTTGGGAGTTTTCTTTTTTACTATTTTCTTTTTAACAATTTTTTTCTTAACCTTAACCATTTTTCCACCAATTAGAAGACTCTATGAACTCTGATATTGAACTGGACTCGGTGAAGAAGTTCCTTAAACGACTACAGATATCAAACTTAACCCATCCGCTCGTTTTAAAGGTTATCTTCTTCGCGCCAATGCAAGCTTAATAAGCACGGGTTTCGTGTAGTGAGTTATAGTCCAGACACCACACTAATGGCCGAATGCTTATCAGAGGCTGCTACGGTCGCATCCTTTTCAGGACAACCGAAATATCCTTATCAGAGTTCATCAAAGGTACGACTTTTTATATAATAAAATTTATAAATTTAACTTAATTATGTGGAGAATAACTGTTTATAACGAGCGAAGTAGAACAATTCGATGTTTATTTTACCACTTTTCTAATCCTAAAATCAATTACTACTTGAACAACTTTTGGAGCATATGGTCTGACTATCTTTTTATTTAAAATTTCTACTTTTGCGCCTGCCTTTTTTGCTTCATCTATAATGCGTTTTTCAATGTCAGCGTATGGATTTTCAATCGGGGCGAATCCATA
This sequence comes from Microcaldota archaeon, assembly GCA_964435235.1. Lineage (GTDB taxonomy): Archaea > Micrarchaeota > Micrarchaeia > Anstonellales > Bilamarchaeaceae > JAVZJR01. Next base: position 8,207 of record CAYSXZ010000001.1, on the reverse strand, counting down.
GATATGAACCGTACAATCATCTCTCGCGCCTGAAAACGCAACATCGAGAAATTTATCTGCACTTCTTGGAAGGGGCATAACTATGCGGTCTGCGAAGCCCTTATATTTATCGAGCACAACCTTTCTCGCATCGCCTTCTTCCACTACTATGTTTTTTGTTCTGTTAATGTTTATGTTTTCCTTCATATATTTTACTGCTTCCGGATTAAGCTCAATAGCAATGATTTTTGTGTTTGACTGCTTTTTTGCAATTACGAGTGGAAACGGGCCGACGCCAGCAAAAAGCACAAGGATATTTTCAAATGGCCTTACCTGCTCAGCAATTCTTTTTCTTTCGTGGCTCAGACGAATGGAGAAGTAGACCTTTCCTATATCTAAGCGCATGCGACAACCATGCTCCATATGAGTCGTTTCGGTACGATTTTCTCCTGCGATCACCTTCAGCGGTCGTATTCTGAATTCGCTTTCAACCTTTCCAAGTTTCTTTGCGACAACCTTAATGTGTTTGTTTGTTTTTAGAATGGCGTCTGCGATTTTCATTTCTTTCTTCTGCAATTCTTCTGGGACATCTACGATCGCGATGTCCCCGACAACATCATAAGATGTAATGAGATTTTCTAACTCTTCTTTTGTAAGAACATCAGAAAGGAGCTCACGAAGTTTCTTTGCCCGCACGAATTTTTCTCCTTCCATTTCCACAAGTTCGTATCCTGTTTCGATTGGAGATTTCAAAACCGGGAAGTAGACATACTTATCATCGTGGAATGCTTTGTAATCAACTGCATAAACGCCATCAGCAATTATCGAACGCCTAACCTCTTCTGCTCTTTCTTTTGGCACTTTTATGAAAAGCATAAGAACACTTATCTGCAAGGTATTTATTATCCTTATCTTGTTATTTTTACACAAACAACTGTCGCATCGTCGCTTGTTGTTTTATAAAGAAACTCAAGATTATTTAATATCTTTTTATTTGTCCTAAGCATCTTGAGTAGATTGCTCATAAATAGAACACCGTCGCTGCCTATTGCTATGGTGTCTCCCTTCTCCACTTCTGTTAGGATCATCCTTCTTTTTTCTAAGTATTTTAATACATCTGGAAGAGATAACACTCCTTCCAATTTTAGTTGGAATACGTCATCAGTCAGAATTTCTATCTTTTTATCTTTGCTTATTTTAATTATTGGAGAATTTCCGCATACCATATTCCCTAGAACATATGTCTTTTCTTTTGCTTTTAGATGAATAAGAACTACAACACTGAGGGTGGTAGAATCTACATCTGTTATTCTCTCTTTCAGGAGAGCGTCTCTTAATCCATATATATAATCGTTGAGCACTAGTTTGCCATTTGTGATATCGTACAAAACCTTAGCCCAATTATATGCCGAGTTATAATTTTTTACACGCTGGTTAACATTGCTGGAAGATTCTAATCCATTCTTACTTAGTGTTACGCCGTCTTGAATGTTTATTGCCACTACCTCTCCTTTTGTTGAGGTGTAAGTAAAAACTGAAAAAGAATCGAAATTAGTGTACTGCCCGTTCACCACTCCGTGTTTGCCAACCATGGTGTAACCATTAAGCTTGAACCAGTAACTATTTAGCTCTATGATTTCTGCATCTGCCCCTGGTTTTGTTGAGTAAGAGAAATTCTCTCTTTTTAGCTCTCTGAGCACAGATAGCACGAGTGGGTTGTTAGTTTTTCTATAATCTTCCATAATTTTTCTCACTGTGGAATTTTGACCGTTTTCCAGCTTTACTTGTAGGAACGGGAGTTTTCTTTCCACCTCTTCAAGAGTGAAACCCATTTCATTGAGCAACCCGACGCTCTTTTTATTTATAGCTGGAGCGCCGAGTCTTTTGACGTGGTTTGCAAGTTTTTTTCCAGCATAAATATCTGTAAGTTCCTCCACCAGCACCTCACTTTCTATTCCATTCTTTTTTATTCTGTTGGCTGCCTTTTTGAAGTATGGACTCCAATCTTTACTGAAATATAATCTCAACATGCTAACCACATACCAACGTATATTATAATATATGTATAACTCCTTTTAAATGTTTCGATTTGTCAAAAAAAGTGATTTAATTATCAGGCAGCATCCCTTCCGCGCATATGACAAGAAGTTTTTCTTCTTTCTCGTTGTGGTGTTCGACAACATTCTTGAAAAATTTCTTCCTCAAGGAAGAGATAATATTCTCATAAACGGTCATCAACTGAAAAAAATTCTCTCTGGTTATTTTTTTATTATTTATTAAGTTCTTTAGCCGGTCCCATATTCCGCTTGCCTTCTCGTTTATCTCGTTCATTTCTGCGCGATCAAAAAGCGGGACCTTATCTAACACAGGTATCTGCTCTATCGCATTCAAGATATCGATTATATTAATCTGACTGTTCTTTTTCCAATCATTACTCCTAAGATAATCGAGATAAAGGGGGACTATCTTAACGATATTATTTATACCTATCTCTATCGATTTGCCGAATTCTTCTTCTGCATTACGCTTTTTCTTCTTTTTTGTAGCATCTTCTACTCTTGAACTGCAGAGTTTATCTAGCGATGCTACTTCTATCATGCTCTTAAGAAGAAGATGACTCTTTAGAAGCAACGGATGCTCAGCACCTATAACCTTACTTGCGACATCCGAAACAGGCCAATCGTAATAATAATCGTCCGTCGGGATGAGCGGTCCTACTCGTACCCCTTTTACAAGAAGACTTTCTACTTCATCAGCTTTTTTTCTTATTTCCCAATCTTTTTTTGCATAATTAAGGTCTATCTTTCCATACGGATAACCATCAAGGAGAACCTGCTTGTATCTTCCGGTAAGTAAAGAAGCATGTGCGTTCACCAATCTAATTTGTCTCTCGCCCAGATCTTTATAAAATAGTACTACTGGCTTTTTCATATTTAACCACTCAAATAAGTTATGTTTCAAAAAGTTTAAAAATGGTTTGAAAACTTGTTAATTCCAATTAAAATGAAACAACTTACAACTGATTTGTCGCATTAATATCGGTAGATTTATAAAGATTAACGAAAATGTTTTCAATGGTGAACCCCCATGCTATCAAGCTTCCTTAATGTATTCAAAACAGAAATGAAAAAACCGGAAGAAAAGCCAGAAGAGGAGATGAAAAAATCATCTTCTGCTGAGGAGTTTGTTAAAACCCCAGAAGCAAAAGAATTCGTGGAAAAATGGGCGGGAAAAAAAGATAAAGAAGGGAGACGGCTTTATACAAAAAGAGGGATCACAGATCTAATTACAACTATTTATCAAGTGCCGGGATTGGATACCAACAAAAAAATATTGGATGCTGCCGAAAGGATTCTTACCAAACTTCGTGGAATGGATGGGTTGCAGGGTTTTCTTGCAGGATGGAAGGCTAAGTCTGAAGGTCTTATGAAAGGCATAGCATCTATATTGAAAAAGGCTGCTTGAAAATGGGGGACATCGAAGGTAGCGAAGAAAAGAAAAAAAAGAGCGAAGACGAACTTATAAAACATGGGATATGCCCTGTCTGCGGAGCAAGGCTGAAGCACGTTGAAGGATGCCTCGAATGCCCAAACTGCGGCTGGAGCATCTGCCTTGAAGCCTAATTCTGTTGCTTAGGTTTTTCTTCTGTGCTTAGGTTTTACTATTCTTCTTCTGTCAGACGGAGCGACGAAGCGGGCTTAGTTTTTTCTCAGGCTCGCTTCGTCAGTTGATGAGGTTTTTCTTCTGGGCTCGGCTTTTCTTCTGTGCTTAGGTTTTACTATTCTTCTTCTGTCAGACGGAGCGACGAAGCGGGCTTAGTTTTTTCTTAGGCTCGCTTCGTCAGTTGATGAGGTTTTTCTTCTAATATTTTGGTTTCAGACCAGCCAATGTTTCAAGAGCAATAGATATCCTCTCTAATATTTCTGATATCTTACCATACTTTTTTTCCATTACATCAAATCTACTTACCATATCTGACCTCATACCTTTAATTTCTCTTAGTGTCTCATCCTGTTTCTCTAACATCATGTCTTGTTTCTCTAGCATTTTACCCTGCATTTCAAGCATTTTATCTTGCTTTTCAAGCATCTTATCTTGCTTTTCTACCATAGTATATAGCAGACCACCAGCAACATCCAGCCTCTCCCCTAATTCCTCACTTGGATCCCCTCTTGTTATCTCAAAATATTCGAATTCTCCTGTTGGGTTCTCTTCTTTTATTTTAATCTCTTCGATTTCTACCGGTTGTTTGACCCTTTGAATCAGTGTTACAAATTCCTTCAGATTTTCTTCCTCTCCTTCAGCAATTATCTCAACTATTGATGGATCTCTAGCATTTTTCACAGTGCCTACAATTTTTAGTTTCCTACCTATTTCTGCAACAGTATCTCTATAGCCAACTCTCTGTACCCTTCCAGTTACCTTAATCAATAAGCGTTTTTTCATCCTTGCACCTTAATTATTCATCGTTTCAAAGCCTTATAAATCTTAGCACCATTAATTGTTTCTGTTTTTCTCAAGAATGTGAACAGTTCCGAATCTTTTTACAGTAAATCCGTAGCTCTCGTAGAGCTTTACTGCTGGATTGATGCTCTTAACCTTAAGGAAAACCTTCTTGTTCGAAGCTCTTGAGATTTCTTCTAGTTTCTCCATTAATGCATTACCAGCACCGTGATTTCTGTGCATCTCATCTACACCAAGCCCTTGCAAGATATAGTAATCTTCTCTCTCAATTAGATGCATAAAACCTACTATTCGACCTAAAATGGTTGCAACAAAAAAGATGTCATCTCCCCTAAATTCAAGGGATGCCTCTGGGAATATCTTTTTTATTAACGGTATTACTTCCTTCAACTCATTGTGATGTATCTCTCTTACGGTGCATATCATAAAATTGCCCTGGAGATTAGATGTATAAATTTTACAGCAACGTTTTTATTTTTTATATCCACTATGCATGCTTCGAGATGGTTTGCTGGTGGAACCTTTACTAGAGTTGTTGCTCCGAGCTTTTCTGTTCCCTTACTCTCATGGATATGACCAAATAATGCTACCAGTGGTTTCTTTTCCCATATGGTTTTAAGCACAGAAGGACTTCCGGCATGTCCGGTGCGCGTAATGTCAAAATAGCCCTTTGGTGGGCAATGTAATAATAATATAGTATTATTATCAATATTAAGTTTCTTTAGCCTTTCGTATATATCCTTCTCGCTCAACTCTCCGTATGTTCCGAACGAGGTATAATTACTATACCCAAAACCAACGAGATTTAAACCATCCTCCAACTCCACCCGCTTTTCATTTACACAATTCCTGCTCCTCGAAAGAACGGAATTCGCGCTTTCCCCCTCCCAATTTCCAGGTATGAGGAAAAATCTTGGAAACGAATCGATAAGCTCTTCTAGAAATGAAACGCTTTGTGAGTTGTCACCGCAACTAAGGACATAGTCGAATTCTTCTGCTTTTGAAAGTTCTCTCAGCCTTTCGAGAGCTTCCTCTTCTTGATGGAGGTCTGAAAAAACAAGGAATCTCATTTCTTCTCCCTCTTATAATTTTCTATTATCTCTTTATATCTTTTTTCGAAATCTGCCTTGAGTTCGTCTGCTATGAAATGCTTTGTGAAGGCATCTGCCCTTGCTGCAAGCGCAATCTTGTTTGCAAGTGCTCTTGCTATCTTTCCTCGCACTGCCTTTGGAGAGCTTGAAATCCTAACATGCTGGAATATTATTCCGTGCTTTGGCGGTGCTATCTTTTTGTTTTTGAGATGCTTAAAGAGAGCCTTTTCAGCCCCAAGCACTTGGATGGTACCAGCAGGCATGATGCTAAGCTTTCTTAAAGATCCAACATGTGCTATAAGCTTTGCAGCTATCTCCGGTCCTGCAATCTCAGAGATGTTTGGGCACACCTCTTGTGCAAGTACATTTTGATATCTTTCATATTCCTCCTTGAGTTTATAGAGAGAGATTATTGATTCTGCAAGTGTCTTCATTTGTTTTATGTCCCTGCCATCAAGCTCTGCACCCAAACTGTTCTTTGCTCTTTCTTCAGCTAATATTGCTGCCTTTTCTCCGATGATTGCAGCAAGGGATTTTCTATCAATGTTTTTTCTATCTGTAACAATAACTGCTTCGACAAATTTTTTTCTGTCTTCTGGTGGTTTGAATTCTGGAAAATAAACAGCGTACCATTCTTCTAATTTTTCGGTAAGCTGGTTGATAACCTTTTCTATTGTTTCGATGCTCTTTGCAGAACAGCCGAGCAGCATATCCCTGCTCCTAAGGGCTTCTTGTACGCTTTCTCTTGCCTTTTTTATAAATTTCTCTCTTTTTCCTACTCGTTCTTCCGATTCATTTTTATTTACATCTTTCATAATCAACTTTACAGCAAGAATTATTTAAAAACTCATGTTTTTCATTAAATGCCTTATATACGGCTATAAGCGAACTTGATATTCGTCTTATGCCTTAATTTAATTTGCAATTTATAAACTGCAGTTAATGTACAAAGGTAATGTTTATAAATATTGTGTTGAACACATCTCTCAACTACGAGAGATGGATTACTATCTCTCGTCCGAAGAAGATTATTCTTCGGAAAATTTTGGACCGTGCCTTCTGTAAGATTACAGGGGGCAAAAAATAACCGCCGTTAATTGTTTTATGAACGGTCCTTTAAAGGCGGTAAAAATCTGAGGTGAAAGAATGAAAGTAAACCTTAGGAAAATAGGTGCAATTGTTGCCGGTGCTACCATCCTGGCGAGCACAGCAGCATTTGCAGGTCTCTACTTTGGAGACACAATGCTGGTAGACGACAACGGAGCACCAGTAGCCAAGGTTGTTGTTGGTGAGAATGCAGCAGCATCCGATGGTGTTGCAGGTGCACTTGTCGCAGGGAAGATAGTAAGTGAAGCATACAAGACAGAAACTCTGACAGCAAGTCTTAGTGGAACGCCAACCTGTACTAGTGGAGAAGGAGGCGGAACTGGTACCTGTGCAATAAGCAACGAAAAGGCACAGTTGGAGATTACCGTTCCTGGAGGAGTAGCTGAAGGTACATACACAATAAACAACCTTATCGGAGACTACCTAAACAGAAGATTGTTTGACAGGTTTGATAATGTTGGCTCTAGTGACCCACAATACACGGATGCAGCATATCCAATAGGCGGCTCTGACGTTTCAGAGAATGCAAACCCATTCACTAACGGTGTTGGTGGCAACATTGGTCCATCAGAAGTTTACATGTATAGAGTAACAGGCAGCATGTTCTCTCCATTTGCAACATCTACGATAAGGGACGATTCTGCAGCAAAAACCTACTCTGAGCAGCAGGACTTCTGGGTAAAGGGAAGCAACTACTACTCTGACTCTGACAACGAAGTAGTAGGGGACCTTAAATTTGCAGCATATACATTGAAATTTAAGGGTACAGGAGATGACTTAGGTATTCCTGTATGTACAACCCCAACAAGCAATGATTACACCTACTGTAAGAGTGGTAAAACAGATGCTAACTTTGACTATGCGACAGAAACGCACAAGGTACGCGTAAACTTCCTTGGTGAGCCATGGATAATAAGTGAAATGTCACCGCCTGACAGCACTAGTCCCGGAGTAACTACTGAATCTGAAATTTATCCTGGTGGTTATGTAAAGTTGGCAAAGGAATCGGTATCTGGAATTCTGAATCAGGGAGAATGGCTTCCGGTTGATGACCTAAAGTTTAAGTTGGATGACCTTGAAGCACATGGTGATACAACCTCGGCAATTATTTCTGTGCTTGATGCAAATGACAACATCCTTAAGAAAGACAAGGTTGGTCCAGGAACAACAAAGGAATTCAGCGTTGGTGGAAAGATTTACAGGTTCCACGTATATAAGGTCGCTCCTGGTTATACATTTGGAGCAAAGTGGGCTGATGTAGCAATCTTTGCAAAGGAGTTAAAGCTTGAGGATGGTCAGCACCTTGACCCAGACTATGACACAAACAAAGACTGGCAAGTGGCTGTAGGCTGGAAGAACAAGGGTGCAAGCACCACGGATACACAGGTCGACCACTTAAGAACAATCGTAATATACGCAGATGACATAGCAGCACTCTCAAGCAGCGGAGAGAGCAAGCTAACGAAGGATGATTACATACCAATTGTTCAGGACCCAGTAGCGTGGAAGCTTACATACAAAGGCTTGGATCTAACAAGCGCTGACAGGAACAGCCTTAAGTTCCAG